>JBEKIN010000292.1:0-5561 GCA_050011735.1 Acidobacteriaceae bacterium
ACAGGGGGGTGGGGGCAGTGCCGTTTTGGTTCCAGAGACAGTACCGAGGAGTGGAAGCGCGGCATCCGGTTGTGCGGTCAGCACCCGGAGTGAGCTTACGCTGCTTGCGCTCAGGGCGCGGCCGATCCAGCCGGAGTGGGTGCCGTTCTCGATGGCCACGCGCGCGCCACGCCAGCTCCGGGCCTGTTCGGCGATGGCTTCCGCGGTGGTGCGCACGCGGCCGCGCTCGATGACTTCGCCGGCGTCGTTGAGCGCGCACCAGTGGCTGATCCGGTCGCCCGGATCGATGCCCACCGCTGCTGGTTTCATAGCCATCCTGCTACCCTTTTTCATGCTGGTCTCGTTTTGCAACTTCGATTGCGTACAGCCGCAGACTAACCTCCGCGGCCGGGGACCAGCGCTCTCATCCCATCTGTGGGGTGAACCTGGCGGGCGGTGCGGTTGGGGGCGGTCCTGATCGATTCAGAGCTGGATCAGGGTGATTGGTCCACACCGACTGGAAAAGGAGCGCGAGGCCGATTCTCGATGAAGAGATTTGTCTTCCTGCTGTTGTTCTGCGGAACGCGAGGTTTCTGCCAGGCCAACACTGGCGGACTGCAGATTACGGTCACGGACACAGCCGGTCATGTGGTGAAAAGCACGGTGCGTTTGCTGAGCGAGGCCAATGAGTACCGGACGAGCCTGGCGACCAATGGCGACGGCCAGCTGTTGGTCCACAGTCTTCCCTATGGCATTTATCGTTTGGAAGTCGAGGGGGCGGGATTTGCGCCGTTCGCGGAAGATTTGGCCATTCGCTCGGCGCTTCCGCAGCAAGAGATCGTGCGGCTGCAGCTGCCGGTTGTCCACCAGACGGTGACGGTGAGCTCGGCGAGCACGCTGATCGATCCGGATGAGCCGGGGTCGGTGACGCAGGTGGGTTCGTCGTTCATCCAGCGCCGGGCCAGTTCCATCCCCGGCCGCTCGGTGCAGGATGTGGTGAACTCGCAGCCGGGATGGCTGTACGAAGGCAATGCGGTGCTGCATCCGCGGGGCTCCGAGTACCAGACGCAGTTTGTGGTCGACGGGGTTCCGCTCACAGACAATCGGTCGCCGAGCTTCGGGCCGGAGATTGAGGCCGATGAGATCGAGTCGATGAGCATCTACACGGCGGGATTCCCGGCGGAATATGGGCGGAAGATGGGTGGGGTGATCGAACTGAGAGCCGCGCAGGATTCCCAGGCTGGATGGCACGGCGAGGCGGTGCTGGCCGGAGGGAGCTACAGCACGGCCAGCGGGTTTGGCGAGGGGCAATACGGCTGGGGCAGGAATACGGTGGGCGGCAGCGCAAGCGGGAGCATGACGGACCACTACCTGAACCCGGTGGTGCCGCAGAACTACTCCAATACGGGGACGCTGGGGGATTTTTCCGGGCGGTACGAGCGCGATTTCACGGCCAGTGACCGGCTGAGCCTGAGCGTGCGTCACGAACTGTCGCGCTACGACCTTCCGAATGAGGAGGTGCAGGAGGAAGCAGGGCAGCGCCAGACGGCGGACAACATCGAGACGATGGGGATCGGGTCGTGGGAACACGCATTCTCTGCGCATACACTGGCCGATGTGCGGGGCATGGCGCGGGACAACACCGACGACTTCAACTCCAATGCGCAATCCACACCGATCGCAGTGTTCCAGCACAATCGTTTTCGGGAGGGATATTTCAAGGCAACGGTGACGACCGGGGAGGGCCGCAGCGAGTGGAAATTCGGGGTGGAGTCGGACAACACCTTTCTGCACGAGAAATTCAGCTACGCCATCAAGGATCCCGCCCAGTTCGACGACGGCACGCCGCTGACTTTTGGGTTTGCCGGCCAACGCCCGGACCTCGAACAGTCGGCGTTCGCGGAGGATCGGGTGCGGCTGCGGGACTGGACGGTCGACGCCGGCCTGCGCTGGGATCATTATCAGCTTCTGTTGAACAAGCAGGCGGTGGAGCCGCGGTTTTCTGTTGCGCGTTACTTTCCTTCCGCCGACCTTGTGGTGCATTTTTCCTACGACCGGGTCTTTCAGACGCCTTCTTCAGAGAACATCCTTCTGTCCAGTTCAACCCAGGTGGAGAGTTTGGATCCGGGCATTTTTCTCCGGCTGCCGGTGCAGCCGTCGGCGGGCGACTACTACGAAGCGGGGTTGAGCACCGCGTTTTTCCAGAGAGTCAGGCTGGAGGCGAACTACTTCCGGCGGTTCGAAGATAACTATGCCGATGACGACCAGATCGAGAACACGACGATCAGCTTCCCGCTCGCGTTTCGGAAGGCGATTATCTATGGCGCGGAGGGAAAGATGGAGGTACCGGATGGGCATCGTATTTCCGGTTTCGTGAGCTATTCGTGGGAGGTTGGGAATGCGTGGAACCCGGTGACCGGCGGGCTGTTTCTGGGAGACGACGCGACGCAGGCGGAAGAGCAGCTCACGGGCCATTTTCCGGATTCACAAGATCAGCGGAATACGGTGCGGGGACGGCTGCGGTATCAGATGCGGCCGCGATTCTGGGTCGCGGGCGGGTTTCAATACGATGCGGGCCTGCCTTTCGAATTCGACGGCGATCCCTCGACGGTGCTCGCGGAGTATGGGCAGCAGGTTCTGGATCGGATTAATTTTGCGCGCGGACGCATCGATCCCTCGTTCCAGGTGAACGCTTCGGCGGGCGCGGAGATTTACCGATCGGACAGGATCGACGCACAGCTGCAGGCCGACGGGGAGAATCTGACGAACGTTTTGGACGTGATCGATTTTGGCGGGCTGTTTTCCGGCAACGCCATCGGCCCTTCGAGAAGCGCACTGCTGCGGCTGGCGATTACGTTTTAGGGGGCGATGCAGGAGGAATTTCGAGGCCGGCTTTGTGCCAGCCTTCGATGAGGCGCGCCCGGTATGCCGGTTCCCACCACTTCTCCAGGAACTTGCTTATGGTGGAGGCGAAATCAGGCCGCAGTTGGAGCAGGTCGCGGAGGGCCTTCGCGGCCAGGTCGCGTTCCCCGAGATGCCCGCAGGCAGCGGCGATGGCCGCGTGCGAAAACCAGTGGCCAGGCATATTGACTTTAAGCGCGAAACCGAGTGCGCCGCGGTGGTCGCCGTGGCGGAAGGCGTTGTAGAAGTCGGCATACCAGTACCATCCGGGATGATTGGGATTGAGCTGTTTGGCGCGTCCCGCCAGGGCCAGGCCGTGCTCCCAATCTCCCGCATAGGTCAGCAACTCGCCGAGAAACGCGACGGAGTTGCCGACCATGGGGTTGAGAGCGAGAGCGCGCTCGGCAGCGTTGCGAAAACCCTGGAATTCCCTTTGGAAGAAGAGCGCCACGGCCAGACTGCCGCAGGCGATGGCATTGGAGGGCGCCGCCTCCACGGCACGCTGCGCGGCGGTTGTGCCGACCGTGAGGGAATCGGGCCGCAGGTTGAATCCCTGGGCGTAGTCCTGGAGGGAAATGTAGGAGAGCAAGGCCCAGGCGTCGGCATAGGCGGGCGCCTTCCGCACCGCCGCTTCGAGGCCCGACAGCGCAGCGGCCAGCTCTTCCGGAGTGGCCCGCTCGAAGTAGCCGAAGCTGCGCAGCACGGCCTCGTGGGGGCTTAATTGCTCAGGATCGAGACTGCGCAAGGCTTGACTCATACTGCGTGGCAGCACGCCCTGGGTATCGGCGATCATGGAGACAATGCGGGGAACGAGGTCGTCCTGCAGCTCGAAAACTGCTTCCGGACTGAAGGTGCGTTCGTAATTCTCCGCCCACAGGTGCGCGCCGGTGCCGGCGTCGACGAGTTGCACCGCGAGGCGCAGCTTTGTTCCGGCCTGACGCAGGGTGCCTTCGATGACGTAGCGGGCGCCGAGTTCCCTGCCGATAGCGCGGATGTCGGTCGACTCGCTGGAATATTTTACGGTCGAGCCGCGAGCGATGACGCGCAGGTAAGAGAAGCGCGAGAGGCCGGTGACAATTTCTTCGGTGAGGCCATCGGCCAGGGCGGCCAGGTCAGCGTTGCTGCCGGCATATTTGAACGGAAGGACGGCGACCCAGAAGCCTTCCTCGGAGCGCAGCGCGCCGGATGCGGTTTTCGCAATGAGGGAGCTGCCGGAAATTGGCGCGGACGATGATGCTCCGGAGGCAGGAGGGATGGCGAGGCCGGCTTTGCGGAGGCCTTCGGTGAGGCGCTCGACCATCTCGGGCTGGAACCATCGGCTGAAAAAACGCGGGCCGAACTCGGCGTAGTCCGGTTTCATGGCCAGCAATTCCTGGAGGGCTTTGCGGGCCTCTTCCGGCTCATCAAGTTGGCCGTGGGCCGCGGCGACGATGACGGATCTGCGCCAGAAGTTCGGCATGTTGATCTTGCGGGCGAACTCGAGAGCCTCGCGGTACTCCGCGTTGCGGTAGGCATTGAAGCCGGCCACCAGCCAGTACCATCCGGGGTGGTGCGGGTTGAGCTCGCGGGCCCGGGCGGCGAGCGCCGCGCCGCGCTCCCAGTCGCCGTCGTAGGCAATCAGAGAGCCGAGGAATGCGACGGTGAATCCGTCGAGGGGGTTGAGTTCGAGGGCGCGCTCGGCGGCGACGCGGAAGGCCGGTCGATCTCCGAGGAAGAACTGGACCGAGGCGAGGGCGTGATAGGCGAGGTGATTGGAGGGTGCAGCTTCGACCGCGCGCAGCGCCGCGGCGAGCGAGCGGCTGAGCGAATCGGGCTCGACATTGAATTCGTGGATGAACGCTTCCTTGAGGATGAGAGACAACATGGCCCAGGCATCGGCATTGCCGGGTTGTTGTTCGACGGCGCGCTGGAGAGCGGCTCGGGATGCGGCGTGTTCTTCCGGGTTGACGCGCTGGAAGTGCGCGAAGCTGCGGAGCACGGCCTCATAGGGTTTGAGAGATGCGGGATCGACGGTGCGCAACATCTCGGCCATGCTGCGGGGCAGGATTCCATAGGTGTCGGCGGCGGTGGACACGATGCGGGAGACGAGGTCGTCCTGGAGGTCGAAGAGAGCGTCCGGGGTGAAGGCGCGCTCGTAGTTCTCGGCCCAGAGATGCGCGCCGGTGACGGCGTCGACGAGCTGCACGGCTAGGCGTAGCCTGGGTCCGGCCTGGCGGAGAGTGCCTTCCATGACGTAGCGCGCGCCGAGTTCGCGGCCGGCGGAACGGATGTCGGCGGCGCCCTTCGCCAGGAGGGCAGTGGAACTGCGGGCGATCACGCGCAGATAGGAAAAGCGCGATAAGCCGGTGACGATGTCTTCAGTGAGTCCATCGGCGAGCGCGGCGAGGTCGGTGTTGATGCCGGTGGATTTGAAGGGGAGGACGGCGACCCAGAAACCTTCGTCGATGCGTCCTGCGCCGGAGTCGGCGGCGGGGGTGATGCGGGAGGTTGTGCTCGGGGGCGAGGGTTTCGATTGCGTTTGCCTGGCCAGATCGCGAAACTCGTTGGCCACGTCGCGCGCGGTCTGCACGCGATGGCGGGGATCTTTCTCGAGGCAGCGGCGGACGATGCGCGCGAGGTCGGCGGGGAGGTCAGGGCGAAGGTCGGTGACGGGAGCGGGCGTATCGCGCAGGATCGCGGAA
>JBEKIN010000293.1:0-5544 GCA_050011735.1 Acidobacteriaceae bacterium
AGACGACGATGGATTGCGCGGCGTGAAAGCGCACAAACGGCCTCTTATCGATCACCAGGAAAATGATCCCGGTCAACCAGCCCAATACGTAGCTCAGCATGGCCGCAACATTCTCGCTCAGGCCGCTCGCCGCCGGCGCCGCCCCCGAGCCGCCGGCAACCGGCGCAGTGCCGGCTACGGATGCTCCGCATTTGGGGCAGAAGTCGACCCCATCCGCCACCGACGATCCACACTTCGCACAAAAAGCCATACGTCACCCATCCCTTTCTTTGCCCACAGGCAACTTCCGAAATATGGGGAGTAACCGCCGGGAACATGGACCGGACTGCGCATCGGCCTTTCGGCCAGATGACCACTATACCCTCACTTTTCGCGGCTCGCTATTCTTTTGTCGTAATAGCTGGAAGGGGCCGCTGGCGCCGGGTTTCTCGTTACCGTGGAAACCGGGCCGGAACGGTTCGGCAAGAAGCCAGGGGGGGTGGGAGCCGCGGCAGGGCGCCCGCCAGGGAATTCGCCTGCGCTCGCACCCGCTTCTCAGCTAAACCCGCCCCCTTTACTCCTCGTCGTCGCCGATGGGCATGCCTGGCGGTGCTGGAACCGGCTTCGCGGGGACGAATTTCTCCGGATCGTGGAGGAACTCGTCGATCCGCGCAATCTCCATTGCGCCGAAGGAGCCCTCTCCGCCTGCTCCGCTGGCTGCCAGCATTGTCTTGAGCGCGGTCACCTCTGTTCGTACAGTCGCCTGCGTTTCCACCGACGCAGCGGGATTCGCGCCCAGGGCGAGCAGCGCTTCCAGGATGCGGTTGTCCACCGCGTGCTTCACTTCGGCGGTCAGCCCCGTTGCGCCGCCTGGGATTTCGGTCGACGCCAGCGTGGCCTCGATCACTTCCGGCAACGTTGGCTCGCTGCTGTCGCGCGCGTGATATTCGACCAGCCGATTGGCGCGCTCCGGGTTGAACACGAGGCTCAGGGTCAGGTCTGCCGCCGAGGCTGCTGCTCCGATTGGATCGAAAGTCAGCCCCGTTCCCGCCGGAAAACTCTCCTGCGTGCGCGGCAGCCCCGGCGGTTGTGGAGGCATCAGCCGCAACAGCGATTCAGGCAGCGTCAACATTGCGGGCGACAGGGTCCTGAGCACCGCCGCCAGCGCCGCACGCTGATCTTTTGCGTCGACGATGCGCGGCAGCATTTGCCCGTCGCCGCGCACGTTGTAGCGATAATCCAGCCCGCCAATTTCCTTGGTTGCCGCCTCCGTCTGATAGCGATGGAAAAGGTAGAGCGGCACCAGCGTGTCCTCGAGTTGCGCCAGCGGCGTGCCCTCGCGGATCGCGTCTTCGCCAAACCGGGCCAGCGCCGCCGCGCGCACATCGAGCACGCGATTCAGCTCCGCCGCGGGGTCGGCGCCGTTGTCCCACAGATGCGCGTGCGGATGCGCCGATCCCAGCGGCCGCGCGTCCTCATCGGTGATGTAGATCAGCCCCGTCTGCTCGGAGTCGTGCAGGATTTTCTCGAGGCTGGCCGCATCTTCATAAGGCTTTCCATCGCGATCGAACTCGCGATAACCGTAATCGATGGCCACCTTGTCCCAGATGCCGATGCCCGCCGGATACGCGTGCGACAGATCCGGCACGCCGTCGGCGCCGACCGTCACCCAGGGATGCGGATAATCCATCACCGAGACGGTCTGGCCAGGATCGTGCGGAAAACTGCTGGCCGCGAAGTTGTGCGAGAGCCCCAGGGTGTGGCCGGTTTCATGCGCGGAAAGCTGGCGAATCCGCTGCAGCACCATCTGCAGCGCGGCATCGTGGTCCGCATCGGCCGGTGGCTTGCCCTTCGCGTAAGGCGCCAGCAGCGCTTCGGCGATGAGGTAATCCTGGCGACCGCGCAGACTACCCAGTGTCACGTTGCCCTTGATGATCTCGCCGGTGCGCGGGTCGACCACCGCTGCTCCGTAGCTCCATCCGCGCGTGTAGCGATGCACCCACTGGATAATGTTGTAGCGGATGTCCATGGGGTCCGCGCCCGGTGGCAGGACATCGACGCGGAAGGTTCCCGGCGCCCAGCCTGCGGTTTGAAATGCCTGGTCCCACCACCGCGCGCCCTCCACCAGCGCAGTGCGCAACGGCTCGGGCGCGCCCGCGTCAACGTAATACTGGATCGGTGTGACCGCGACACACGCATGCGTGCAGTTTGGATCGCGCTTGATGAGACGATGGCGCTCGATGAACTGCTGCTCCAGCGGCTCACTCAGCGCCGCGTCGTAATCGCGATACGTCATGGGGAAATATCCGGCGCGCGGAGAGAAGCGGCGCGGCGTGAATCCCGGCCCAGGCAGCTCGACAAACATTTGCCGCTCCCGCACCGTCATCGCGCGCGCGTCCGGCGTCACCTCGGTCAGGATTCGTCCAGGTGGCGCGAGCTCCTGCGGTCCGGGCGCCGGCGCGAAGGTCAGTTCCGCCTCGACGACGGTGTTCTCCGGGAACGCCTTCGTGCTGTCGAGCACAATTGCCGAGCGCACCGGGTCCACGCGGTAGTTTCCCTGCTTACCCTCGGCCAATGCCTCCGCGATGCCGTGTACATCGGTCAGGAAAAATGCAGTCGCATCCACCAGCACGGTTCCGTCGGGGTTTTCAGCGTCGATCTGGAATCCGGCGAGCACCGAGATGGGGAATGACTCCACCACCGAAGCCTGCTCGGCGGCGTCGCTCGAGGAGCTCCGAAACTTCTGGTTCGGTTCGACCAGCAGCAGCTTCGGTCCTGTGCGCTCAAAGTGGACAATCTCGCCCCGCTCAATCTGCCCGCGATCGAGGCCAGCCCCGCCCAGCTGGCTGGTGCCCACGCTCCACGGTGTGGAATGCGTGTAGAGCAAATCGGCCGAGCGCGTATGCGCGGCGTCGCTGGTCAGCGGAACTTCGAGATACAGCTTACCGGCCTTCGCATCCCAGTCCACGGGCAGCAAACCCGCAGAGTGCTGCATCGACGCGGTTTGCTCCGCGATGGAATGCGCGGCGGCTGTCGATGCGGGCGCGTCCCCCGCAGTTTTCGTCTGACAGTTTGCGTTCGCAGTGAGGGTCGACGCGGCCAGCGTGAGGGCAAGCAGAAACTTCGGCGATCCAGCCATGCTCTCTTGTAGCACGAACCGTTGGCGTAACTGCTCAGCGCGACTTACGCCTGCGGAATTTCCGGCAGGAGCGCGCAGGCAGACACCTCGCTTGCCGCCGCCGGCGACGGAAGCGCGGCAACCTCATCTCCCGATGGTTCCACAAACGCATCGAAGAGCATCGCGTACAAGCCCCGTCGCCCGGTGAGCTTCCTGCGCCGCTCGCGCAGAAATCCGAAGCGAAACGGAGAGAACTGCTCAACGTCCTGCAGAAACCCTCGCGAAAAATGTTCATGCGACGCGGCGACCGCCATCAGGATCAGTGATCGCCAGCTCATCCTTAATAGTCCCTTCAGCGTCGCGGTGCCGTGGGGCAGCTGCGCCATCCGATCGCTTACGCGCTCGCTGAAGCGCAGCAGCTGCGTCACCCGATCGTCCAGCAGCTCGCCGCGCGCAGCCGGACCCGAGAACAGCGTCACGGATCCGCGCTTCATGTCCTCGCTTACGTCCTGCAGATCGTCTCCCAGCTGCAGCAGCACGCCCCACTCGAACGAGACGCGGCTCTCTTCCTTGGTGAGCCAGCCGCGCGCCAGGATTCCGTCCGCGAGCACCGACGAGCCGCCTTTCGCGCAACTCACGCGGAGCAGTTCTGCCTCGGAGCAACGGCTCCTGACCTGCGCGATGCTGTGCTCCTGCGCCTGATGGATGGCCAGCAGGCAATCGAAAACATCGGGATAGAGCGAGCGCGGGTACTGGCCCTCGATCAGCTCCACCAGGGCCCACAGCGCCGCCTCCCGCTCGTTCGCGGCAGCCAGCATCTCGCCGCGCAAGCGCTGGCGAAAGCGCTGGCTGAAGTGCAGCTTCGACTCCGCCGTCGCGTCTTCGCCATCCAGAAAATTGTCGCTGTACGGATACAGCAGGCTGTAACCGAGAATCGACGGCGTGAGCGCCACGCGCTCGCCCAGCAGCGGCTGCAGCCCGCACGCGGTCCATGCATTCCGCGCTGCCTGGATAATATCGGCCATGCTCAGGCTGGGATCGAACTGCCGCGCCCATCGCGCCAGCTGCGTGCCTGCGGGAAGAAAATCATCGGTTAGCAGATCGATCGCGGCGTCGTCCAGATCCAGCGCTGCGGCTGAAAATCGCGCGAACGCAGCCGTCACTCGCTCCTGGATTTCGCGCCTCGAGCCCGTGCCGCGGTTCCGGCGAGCCTTCTTCAGCTCGCGCTCCACCGCCTCCAGGCCCTCGTCGTAGGCCTTTTCTCGCCTCCGCTGCTCGCGCGGCGTGTAGCGCGGCGCATCCGGAGCTCGCCCGCCAGCGCAGCCGTTCCATGCCGCGGCCGTCTCGGCAACCTGCGCCTCCACCCACGCCCAGCTATAGAGTCGATTCATCCTGCAGAAGCGTACGCGAAAACAGACCTGCCGGTTCCTCAGGGGATGAGGATTAGAACTCAGATCAATCGCAATGTCAGCAGGGAAATTTGGAGGCGCGGGTCGGAATCGAACCGACGCATAAAGGTTTTGCAGACCTCTCCCTTACCACTTGGGTACCGCGCCCTGAACAGGAAATCTTAAACCCGAAGGGGAACCGCCGACCAGCGCAGAGCGCGCCGGGCACGGCCTGGAGCGGGAGACGGGACTTGAACCCGCGACCCTCGCCTTGGCAAGGCGATGCTCTACCACTGAGCTACTCCCGCTTGGTTCCTCCTGAGTATATCAAGCCGCCCGGAACCGCGGTCAACGCGCCGCTTCCGGATAATCCACCCGCACCGCGACAATTTCATAGGGCCGGAAGTGCACCGTCAGATGATCGCCTTCCAGCGGCAGGGCCGCGCCTTCCGGCTTCTCCAACAGATTCGTCTCCACCGCTCCCGTCGCGCCAGGAGGAACCCGCAGCGAGACGCTCCCGCCTTTGCCCGCCCACTCGTAAAAATGAAAGATGAGCGCGTGGCTGTCCTCCGCTTTCTTCATGGCGGTCAGCACCACATCTTCCGGCGTGAGGCCGACGAACGAATGCTCCGCGGGCAGCGATCCGGTATGCGCTTCGACCTGCATCGCCTTCAGCCCGTAGTTGAAGTTGAACCCGTGCCGCACCGTCATCGCCTGCTTCCAATCGCCCGCATGCGGATAAAGCGCGTAGCTGAAATGATGCTGCCCGCGGTCGGCGTTGGGATCGGGCCACACCGGCGAGCGCAGCAGCGTGAGCCGCAGCAGATTGCCCACGCCGTCGTAGCCATACTTCGACTCGTTGATCAGACTGAATCCGTGGTGTGCATTGCCCAGATCGGCCCACTGTTGCGCGCCCACCTCAAACTGCGCCTTCTCCCAGCTGTTGTTGCGCGTCGTCGGGCGCTGGATCGTCCCGTAGGGAATCTCGTAGGTCGCAAACGGGCTCGTCGCCGACAATGGGAATGCCGCCTTCAGCAGCACGTGTGTCTCATGCCAGTC
>JBEKIN010000294.1:0-5520 GCA_050011735.1 Acidobacteriaceae bacterium
GTCGGTGGCTTCTTTGAGGAGCTCTTCGGCGGTATCGGGATGCGCGCGCTGCAGCATGGTGTAACGCGACTCGTTGTAGATGTAGTCCTTGAGCGGGATGGAGGGCGGACGGGAGTCGAGGAAGAAGGGGTTCTTGCCTTCCGCGCGGACGGCTGGGTTGTAACGCATGAGCGGCCAGTAGCCGGAGTTGACGGCGGCCTTCTGGTGGTCGAGGCCCTGGGAGAGGTCGTAGCCGTGGGCGATGCAGTGGCTGTAGGCGATGATGATCGCCGGACCGGGCCAGGCTTCGGCTTCCTGGAAGGCTTTAACGGTGTGGCTGTCGTTGGAGCCCATGGCGACGCGCGCGACGTAAACAGAACCGTAGGCGACGGCCTCCATGGCGAGGTCTTTCTTGCTGTTGGTTTTGCCGGCGGCGGCGAACTTGGCGACCGCGCCGCGCGGGGTGGACTTGGACATCTGGCCACCGGTGTTGGAGTAGACCTCGGTATCGAGGACGAGGACCTTGACGTTTTTGCCGGAGGCAAGGACGTGGTCGAGGCCGCCGAAGCCGATGTCGTAAGCCCAGCCATCGCCGCCGATGATCCAGACGCTCTTGCGGACGAGGGTATCGGCGACGGCGTCGAGGTTGCGCGCGTCGGCAGAGTCGACGGTGGCGAGTTTGGCGCGCATGGCGCGGATGCGCTCGCGCTGGGCGTTAATGCCTTCCTCTTTGGACTGATCCGCTTCGAGGACCGCGTGGACGAGGTCGTCACCGAGGACGGGGGCGAGTTTTGCGACGAGGCCTTCGGAGTAGGTCTTCTGCTGGTCGACGGCGAGGCGCATGCCGAGGCCGAACTCAGCGTTGTCTTCGAAGAGCGAGTTGGACCAGGCCGGACCGCGGCCTTCGTCGTTCTGGCAATAGGGCGTAGTGGGCAGGTTGCCGCCGTAGATGGAGGAGCAGCCGGTGGCGTTGGCGATCATGAGGCGGTCGCCGAAGAGTTGGGTAAGCAGCTTGATGTAGGGGGTTTCGCCGCAGCCCGAGCAGGCGCCGGAGAACTCAAAGAGCGGCTCGAGCAGCTGGATGTCCTTGACCTGGTTCATGGAGAGCTGGTCGCGCCCGACGTTGGGCAGAGACTGGAAGAAGTCCCAGTTGTCGCGTTCGGACATGCGGAGCGGCTGCTGCGGCTGCATGTTGAGGGCTTTGTGGGCCGGGTCGGTCTTGCTCTTAGCGGGGCAGACTTCGACGCAGAGGGTGCAACCGGTGCAGTCTTCGGGTGAAACCTGGAGGCTGTAGAGCTGATCGTCCATGCCGCGCCATTTCGGTTTGGCGGATTTGAAAGTCGAGGGGGCGCCAGGCAGAAGCGCGCCGTCGTAGACCTTGGCGCGGATGACGGCGTGCGGGCAAACCATGACGCATTTGCCGCACTGGATGCAGAGGTCCTGATCCCAGACGGGGATGAACTGAGCGATGTTGCGCTTCTCCCACTTGGCGGTCGCGGTGGGGAAGGTTCCGCCGGGAGGCAGGGCGCTGACGGGGAGCAGATCGCCGTGGCCGGCAGCCATAGCGCCGAGGACGTCGCGAACAAAGGCCGGTGCGGCCTTGGGAATGGCGGGCAGGATGTCGAACTTCGCGGTGACGTGGTCGGGAGCTTTGACTTCGTGCAGGTGGGCGAGGGCGGCGTCGACGGCGGCAAAGTTCTGCTGGACGACAGCGTCGCCGCGCTTCCCGTAGGTCTTTTTGATGGCTTTCTTGATCTGCTCGATCGCTTCCTCGCGGGGCAGAACGCCGCTGATGGCGAAGAAGCAGGTTTGCATGACGGTGTTGATGCGGGTGCCCATGCCGTTTTCGCGGGCGACGGTAAAGCCGTCGATGACGAAGAAGCGGAGCTTTTTCTCGATGATGGTCTTTTGGATGGTGCGGGGCAGGTGCTGCCAGACATCGTTGGGGCCGTAGGGGCTGTTGAGCAGGAAGGTAGCGCCGGGTTCTGCAGCAGCGAGGACGTCGGTCTTCTCAAGGAACTCAAACTGATGGCAGGCGATGAAATTCGCGCGCGAGATGAGGTAGGTGGAGCGAATGGGCTCAGGACCAAAACGCAGATGCGAGGTGGTGAGGGAGCCGGACTTCTTGGAGTCGTAGACGAAGTAGCCCTGGGCGTAGTTCGGCGTCTCAGAGCCGATGATCTTGATGGAGTTCTTGTTCGCGCCGACGGTGCCATCGGAGCCGAGGCCGTAGAAGAGGGCGCGGACGGTGCGCGGGCTTTCGGTGGAGAAGGTCTCGTCCCACTTGAGACTGGAGTGAGTGACGTCGTCGTCGATGCCCATGGTGAAGTGGTTCTTCGGATGCGGCTTGGCCAGCTCGTCGAAGATGCCCTTGGCCATGGCAGGCGTGAATTCCTTGGAAGAGAGGCCGTAGCGGCCACCGACGATGACCGGGAACTGCGGCAGCGGGATGCGCCCGTTGGAGAGCGCTTCGGAGATGACGGTGACGACATCCTGGTAGAGCGGCTCGCCGACGGAGCCGGGCTCCTTGGTGCGGTCGAGCACGGCGATCCGGCGCGCGGTTTCGGGGAGGGCTGTGAGGAAAGCTTCGACAGCGAAGGGCCGATAGAGGCGAACTTTGAGCAGGCCCAGCTTTTCGCCGCGAGCATTGAGTGCGTCAATGGCCTCTTCGACTGCGCCGGAGGCGGAGCCCATGAGGATGATGACGCGGTCGGCGTCAGGCGCGCCGTAGTAGTCGAAGAGCCGGTAGCTGCGGCCGGTCTCGGCGGCAAAGCGATCCATCACGTCCTGCACGATGACCGGGCAGGCGAGGTAGTAGGGGTTGCAGGCTTCGCGGGCCTGGAAGAAGACGTCGGGATTCTGAGCCGATCCGCGGAGGACGGGGCGGTCGGGCGAGAGCGAGCGCTGGCGATGGGAGCGGACGGCCTTTTCGTCGAGGAGAGCGTTGATGGTTTCGTCGGAGATGGGGAGGACTTTGTTGATCTCGTGCGAGGTGCGGAAGCCATCGAAGAAGTGCATGAAGGGGATGCGGGCTTCGAGTGTTGCCAGATGGGCAATGGTCGCAAAATCAGCCGCTTCCTGCACAGAGTTCGAGGAAAGCATTGCGTATCCGGTTTGGCGGCAGCCCATGACGTCGGAGTGGTCGCCGAAGATCGACAGCGCATGCGTGGCGATAGAGCGCGCGGTCACGTGCATGACGGAGGGGGTGAGCTCGCCTGCGATCTTGTACATGTTAGGGATCATGAGCAGCAGACCCTGGGAGGCGGTGAAGGTGGTGGCAAAAGCGCCGCCCTGGAGGGCTCCGTGCATGGCACCGGCAGCGCCGCCCTCGCTTTGCATCTCGGCGACGACCGGGACCGAGCCCCAGATGTTGCGCTTGCCCTCCGAAGCCCACTGATCGGCAAATTCGGCCATGGTGGAGGAGGGCGTAATGGGATAGATTGCAACCACTTCGGAGAAGCGGTAGGCCACAGAGGCGGCTGCTTCGTTGCCGTCGAAGATTGCGGTTTTGGCAGGTGCGGTCATGGTTCTCCTCACTGGGGTTTGGCGCGGACGAGTGCGAAATCGCCGCAAACCACTACAGGAAAAGTCTGCGCCAGGGGCTGGAGGCGCGGCTGTGACAGGGAACACAACTGTGCGAGGATGGGGAAAGCAGCCCGTAGCCTGTCGCCGGTAGCCCGTAGCGAAAGCTGGTCGGCGAAAGGCCGGTTAGCTAAGGAGCGGTTAGCGGTGGAGCGGTTAGCGAAAAGCGATGGAAGTGCGGGACAGGACTGTGATTCTGGTCACCGAGAGAGGCGGGTTGTGACGGGTAGGCTCGCAGGAGTTGCGGCGGATTGCCGGAGTTTGGATCGATGACAGCGGAACATCCGTGGCTCACGGTGGTGGGGCTTTTGCTGGGCGGGGTCGCGTTTGGGTTTACGCCGCTGGCGCTGGCGTGGCTGTGGGCGCGGATTTACTCGCCGAACAAGCCGGGTTTGGAGAAGAACGCGACGTACGAGTGCGGCCTCGAGTCGACTGGGGATTCCTGGATCCAGTTTGGCGCGTCCTATTATCTGTACGCCATTGTTTTTCTGGTTTTCGATGTGGAGGCGGTGTTTCTGCTGCCGTTTGCGGTGGCGTTTACGGGGCTGACGCTGGGAGCTTGCCTCGCCATGCTGGTGTTTCTGCTGCTGCTGGTGGAGGGGCTGGTGTGGGCTTGCCAGAAGGGCGTTTTAACCTGGGCTTAAGCCAGGTTACGGGTGACAGGTTACAGGTTACGGAGCGGCGAGGAGCGGAATGGCGGACGATCTTAAAGAGCTGAAGATCGAGCTGAGCAAGAACGGGATCTTCACGACGACCCTCGAGGAGATTTACAACTGGGGGCGGAAGAACTCCGTGTGGCCGCTGACGTTTGGGCTGGCGTGCTGCGCGATCGAGATGATCGCGACGACCATGGCGCGCTACGACCTGGCGCGGTTTGGGGCGGAGGTGTTCCGGCCGTCGCCGCGGCAGGCTGACCTGATTATTGTGTCAGGCACGGTTACAAAAAAGATGGCGCCGCAGGTAGTGCGGCTCTACAACCAGATGCCGGAACCGAAGTATGTGATCGCGATGGGGGCATGCGCCATTTCGGGCGGCCCTTTTCGTGACGGCTACAACGTGCTGAAGGGGATCGATCGCTACATTCCCGTGGACGTGCATATTCCTGGGTGCCCGCCGCGACCCGAGGCGCTGATTCACGCGTTCATGACGCTGCAGAAGAAGATCGATGAGCAGGCGCTGCGCGGGGCGGATCGGCCGCGGCATCTGCAGGCGGATTTGCCGAGTGAGTTTCGGGTGCCCGCGTTCGGCGCGCACGGACTGGAGCCAACGCAAAATGACGAGGTCTTCCTCGCCGAGCAGGGGAACCCGCTTAAGGTCATTCAATGACGCCACTTCCCTCCCCCGAAGAGATCAAGACGCTGATTGAATCCGGCGTGCCGGGCGCGAGCGTGAGGGCGATCGCGAATGGGAGCCCGTCGGCGCAGCACTCGCTGCTGCTGGACCACGAACATGCGCGGGCGGTGGCCGAGTTTCTGCGGGATCATGCGGAGCTGCAGCTGGATTTCTGCTCGCTGGTGACCGGCGTGGACTGGCCGGACACGGAGAAGACCGAAAAGGTAAAGGTGAAGAAGCTGGTCGCGGGTCCCGATGGCGCGGAGCAGGAGCAGGAGGTCGAGGAGACGCGCAAGACGAAGGTGCCGGGATATCTGGAGGCGGTCTACCACCTGTTTTCGATGGAGAAGAAACACGGGCCGGTGGTGCTGCGGATGCGGACCGCGAATCGAACGGACGGGACGCACGTGCCGTCGCTGACGCCGGTTTGGCGGAGCGCGGAGTTTCAGGAGCGCGAAGCTTTCGATTTGTATGGGATTGTGTTCGACGGGCACCCGGACCTGCGGCGGATTTTGATGTGGGACGGGTTTGTCGATTACCCGATGAGGAAGGATTACGTGCCACCGCAGGACGACATTCTGGTGACAGGGGTGAAGGCGTGAGTGGACACGTGGCAGACCTGGAGCC
>JBEKIN010000295.1:0-5507 GCA_050011735.1 Acidobacteriaceae bacterium
TGCACCAACGACAGCTCGGTTCCCGATGGCCAGGAGTATCCGGAGCTGACGATTGACGTCAATGTCGCCAGCACTGCCAGCGGCAGCTACCCCAACAACGTGGGGGTGAGTGGCGCGGGCGTCGGACCGACACTTTCGAACAACGACACGATCACCGTGCTGGCCAACACCACCACCAGCGCCACCAACTCCGAAGGCGAATACGGCCTTCCCGCGGTACCGCTGCAGGCGACGGTCACCAGCTCGTCAGGAACGGTGAACAGCGGCAGCGTCACCTTCACGCTGTTCAGCGGCTCAAACCAGGTGGGGACATCCACCTCGGGAGCGGTTTCCAACGGGAGTGCCGCAGTCCTTTACACGCTGCCTCCGGGAACACCTCCGGGCAGCTACACCATCCAGGCGGTCTACAGCGGCTCTTCCAGCTTCGCGGGCAGCAGTGACAACACCCACACCCTGACAATGGCCCAGGCTCCCACCACCACCTCGGCCTCCAACGCTACAACCAATTACAGCTCCAGCCCACAGAGCGTCAGCCTCTCGGCCACCGTCACCAGTCCAGTAGGAACGGTGAACGCCGGGACGGTGACCTTCACGGTGCTGAATGGCTCGACTCCAGTGGGAACGGCCACGACGTCGGGTACGGTTTCGAGCGGGAGTGCTTCGGTGAGCTACACTCTGCCCGCCGCCACCCACATCGGCAGCTACACCCTCCAGGCGGCCTACAACGGCTCGACCGACTTCGCCGCAAGCAGCGACAGCTCCCACACGCTGACTGTGGCTCCATCGATCGGGACCTGCACGACTGCGAACCCGAATCCCAATCCGAATCCGGAGTCGTTTGCCGCGGTGGGCGATTTCAATGGCGATTGCAGAAGCGACATCCTGTGGCACAACAGCTCCACCGAGCAGGTCTACGAGTGGCTCATGAACGGGACCACCTTTACGGGCAGCGGGAGTCCCGGCAGCCTCACCTCCGGCTGGGTCATTCAGGACGTCGGCGATTTCGATGGGGACGCTAAGAGTGACATCCTGTGGCGCAACAGCACCACCGGAGAAGTCGTTATCTGGCTGATGAACGGAACCACGATGACGAGCAGCACGAGCCTCGGTAACGTCTCCTCGGACTGGACCATCGCGGGGGTGGGCGACTTTAACGGCGATGGCAAAGCCGACATCCTGTGGCAAAACACCTCCGGGGAGCTCTACCTCTGGCTGATGAATGGAACGACGATAGCGGGCGGCGGGATCGTCGGCAACGCCTCCTCCGGATGGAACGTTGCGGGCATCGGCGATTTCAATGGCGATGGCATGGCCGACATCCTGTGGCGGAACACCACCACCGGCCAGGTCTACGTCTGGCTGATGAACGGGACGACGATTACAAGCATGGGAAGTCCGGGCACCCCCAGCTCCGACTGGAGCATTGCGGGGGTTGGCGACTTCGATGGCAACGGCACCAGTGACATTCTGTGGCGCAACAGCACCACCGGAGAGGCCTACCTCTGGTTCATGAACGGGATCACATTCCCGAGCAGCGGGAGCCTCGGCTACGTCACCTCGGACTGGAGCATCCAGGGCGTGGGCGACTACGATGGCAGCGGCCGAGCCGGCATCCTGTGGCGCAACAGCACCACGGAGCAGGTTTACATCTGGCTGATGAACGGGACTACGATTGGGAGCATGGGGAGTCCCGGCACCCCGGACGTTACCTGGCAAATAGCTCCCTAAGCTTCGGTAGGGCTGGTTGTTAGCGCACGTCTCATGGTCGAAGCGGATTGCTTAGGCGTCGAAGCGGCTTTCGGGCTGGCCGGAGGGGGGCAGCGCGTACTCCATTTGGCGGCGGAGGATGGCGTTCTCGCGGAGGGCTTCGATGGTGAGCTGCTCGAGCTGCAGGATTCCGTCCTCCACCAGCATTAGTTGGGCACGGATCAGCGTGGGATTGGAGTTGCCGACGGCTTTCTCGATTTCGATGAGCCGGGCCATGATTTCGGAGGCGTGCATGGGGGACCTTTCCTGACCGGGTGGCGGTAGGAGTATGGTGCCGGGGTTGGGGTGGGGGAGGATGTGACGGGGCTCACAGGGGTGCGGGCGAATAATATTCTCAGCCCTTTTCGTAAGAAAAGCTGTCCCCTCGCGTACTAAGGGTCATATCATTAGAGGAGCGCCTATGAACACTCTGGCGAGGTCGTTTCTCGAGAACTTCGGACTCCGCGCCTTTGGCGGATGGCGGCGGCCGGTGCGCCCGGGCACGGAGAACGGCCTGTTCGCCTATGACGAGTCGACTGCCGAACTCTTCGATGTGGAGGAGGCGGAAGAACCGCGGGTATCGTTCGGTGGGGCCAAGCCCAGGGCGGCACGATCCGCCGGAGCTGAAGGCCCAAAGTCGACCGTATCCAACGCCGGAGCATAGTAAGCAAGGTCCTGATCGATGGCCGGACCCAAAGTCACGCCGAAGTCGATTATCCAGATTCCGACACCAAAGATGGTGGCGGAATACCAAGCCGTCTCCCCAGAACGCTGCGATCAGATGCTTCGGATGGTTCAGAAGGAGCTCGACCGCAACAACCGCTATGCTTTCGCCGGAATGGCGCTTGCGTTCCTGGCGTTCCTCATTCTCATCGGCTGCGCTGCCTGGATGGCTTACGACCGGAACTATCAGGGGATGTGGGCCTTTACTTCAGCGACGATGGTGGGGCTGGTGAGCGCGTTCCTGAGCGCGCGGCGCTAGTCCTTCGAGCGCCGGGTTCGCCAGAACCAGGCCCAGAGAGCTTTAACCCTCTGTAGGTGAGCGGAGGGGTGTAGGGCAACCGGCAACCTTCGTCGAGGGCCCGTCCCGTGAGACAAGAAGCCGGGCCTCAAGGCCCTATGCCAGCTCTTTATTCCACGGGCTGAAGCCCGTGGCTTTCTCCGCCGTCCTGCTACGCAGGACCCAAGGTGATCCCCTACGAAACACCCGACATCCTCTCGGCCCTCCAGCGTCCGCCTTGGCCGAGCTGTTCCTTCTGTGGATGACGTTTCGCCTTCTCTTCGCCTATGCTAGCGGGATGGGCGAGATGAAGCGGCAGATTGCCTGGGAGAATGAGCAGAGCAGCCGGTATGCCAGCACGGTGGCGATCTGCGCGTCGATTATTGCGGCGGTGCGGCTGGCGCGGGACGATATCGGGGGGTCGAGTCCTAAACTGACGTGCGCGGTGGCGGACAGCGTGAACCTGGCGCGGGTGATTTTGAGGAGGGTGCTGGGGCGGTAACGGGATAATGAGGAAACGACAGGGCTATGACCGATACCGTTGAGAATCTGATCCTCGATCTGGTGGAGTGGGTGGGACGGAAGGAACGTACCTACCAGGAAACGATGGAAGCGTGGCGCACTTCGTGCCCGAGGCTTCCGGTCTGGGAAGAGGCGAACGATCGCGGACTCGTGGAGGCGGCTTCGGTGAACGGCCGTTCGCTGGTTCGGGTCACGCCGGCAGGGCTGGCTCTGCTTAAAGAGGAGAGGCCGCAATCGTGTGGGCAGGATTCTCTCGGCCGCAGGGGCTGAAGCCCACATTTTTTTGAGCTTTTGCGGCACGACTGAAAGTCGGGCCCTGATACGGTTCGTGACTGGTTTGGAGAAGGCGGCGCGCTGAGCGCGATTCCCACGTCCCCAACACCAGGGACGTGGGGCACCCGCTTTTTTCCGCAAGGCGCGAAGTCGTGCCCTGACACAAACCCCATCCCGGCGATGTGAGAGGCAATTCCCCACTCCAACAGAAAGCTCCGAAAAAGACGCTGCGCAGGGGCTGAAGCCCCCATCTATTTGGGCTTTTATGGCACGACTGAAGTCTTGCCCCTTCACGGTGCGTGACTGGGTTGGAAAAGGCGGCGCGCTAAGCGCGAATCCCGGACGGCACAACTGAAAGTCGTGCCTTGACACGGTTCGTGACTGGGAAAGAGTCAGGGGGGAGATTGGTGGTCTCCCACATCTGCCAAAACCGGGCAGATGTGGGGCACCCGACGGTAGGGGGGCAAAAAAGCAACCGCGAGGTTCTTCGCTTCGCTCAGAATGACAAATCAAAAACGACCGCAGATCCTTCGCTGCGGTTGTTCGCTGGCGCGAACAACCTTCGTTCAGGATGACAGCGCTTTTTCCGACGGGACGACAGCGCTTTTGGTGCAGCGGTGTTCCAGCTCCCTTTCAGACGCCGCGGTGGTGCTCTTCAGGGGGCTGGGGGAGCCAGGCGTCGACGGGTGAGTCGAGTTCGAGGTCGCATGCGTTGTAGATTTTCTCGACGACGGGGAAGCCTGGGAACTGGACGAGGTAGACGTCGCGCAAAGGCAGTTTGAGGAAGATTTTGCCGACCGCGCCATTGGCTTTGATGCGGACTTGCTGGCCTGCTGTGTAGATCATGATTCGGGAAGCGTAGGCTCGGGGAGAAACAGGTCGGAATCCCCGAAGAGTGTCAATTTGGTGACTCAATGGGAATCGAGGGTGTGGTTACTGGCGGTCGGACCGGAGAAACGTGCGAGCGAGGGGCGAGCGAACGGCGGGCAAACTACGAGCAAGGTACGAGCGAGAGGCGAGTGAACTGCGAGCAAACGGCTAGCGAGAGACGTTTAGCGACGTGCGTTTAGCGGGAGACGATTAGCAAAAGACGTTTAGCAAAGAGCGTTGAGCGAAGGGCCTCTTGCCTGGCAGTCGACCGAAGTAGTACAGTTTAGGCGATTTCGGTCGTTCGTCCGATGATCACCAGCATCCACACTCTGATTTATTCCGACGATGCCCCGGCAACGCGCGCATTCCTTCGCGACGTCCTCGGCTGGCCGTGCGTCGAGGATACGCTGGGCGGAGGCGCGGGTTGGCTGATTTTCAAGAGCGGGCGGAGTGAGATGGGCGTGCACCCAACCAGCGCCGTCTACGATGGCAAGACTTACGAATCGCCGCGGCACCATCAGATCTCCCTGATGTGCGACGACATTTCACAGACGGTCGCTGAACTGAAGGGCAAAGGAGCGGAGTTCCACGGTGAAGTTCAGGATCAGGGGTACGGGCTGGTGGTCATGATGGCCGTACCTGGCGCGGACGACATCATGCTTTACGAGCCGAGGCATCCGCTGGCGTATAGCCTTTGACCGATTGCAAGGGGAACTAACTCACTCCCACTTTTCAGCCTTCGCAAGGCATCGTTCCAATCAGGGCATTACAAAAAAAGGAGGCCCGCAGTGATGCGGACCTCCCCTTTTTTGGATTGGAGGTTAGTGCTGGGCCCAGATTTCGGGAGCGGATGTCACCCACGCGGGGTCGACGTAGCTCTCTTTGGGGTTCACGACGAACACGTTCCTCTGGGAGGACTCGATGCAGGCTGCGGCGAGGTCGCCGACGCGCTTCTGGTTCGCAGGGCTGAGACCCGTCCAGAACTTCGCGCCGTCACCCATGGCGCTGTCGACTTCGTCGAGGGTTTTCATGGGGGTGATGACGAGCCAGACGCCGCCATTGTTCTCGTCGAACTGGCTTTCGTAGGCGGCCCAGT
>JBEKIN010000296.1:0-5494 GCA_050011735.1 Acidobacteriaceae bacterium
ATCGGTCCTACGGCGAACATCAACCCGGAGCGCGCGTATCCGTCGATGTTCGAGCCGATTCATGGATCGGCGTTCGACATTATGGGCAAAGGCATCGCGAACCCGGTAGGAACGTTCTGGACAGCAGCGATGATGCTGGAGCACCTGGGCGAGACGGATGCGGCGCGACGCCTCATGGAAGCTGTAGAGAGCGTAACGGCGAACCCGAAACTGCACACACGCGACCTGGGCGGCACGGCGACGACGGCAGAAGTGACAGGTGCGGTGTGCGCGGCGATTGGGAGTGCCGCGAAGCGGCCGCTGGCGACGGCGTGAGCGGGCGCGGGGAGATCACGAGAGACTTGCCCCTTCTCGGCGGAGATGCGATCGAAGCTCGGGTGACACGAAAGCTGCAACTGAGGATCCTGCCCATCGCAATGCTGCTCTACATGGTGAGCTTTCTCGACAGGCTGAATGTCGGGTTTGCCGCCTTCACCATGAACAAGGCGATTGGGCTGACTCCGGAGATGTTCGGTTTCGGCGGCGGCCTGTTTTTCATCGGCTACATCGCCGTTCAGGTGCCCTCGAACCTGCTGCTGCTGCGCGTTGGAGCGAGGAAGTGGATTGCATGCGTGGTGATTGCATGGGGTGCGGTGTCGTTTTGTTCGGCATTTGTCGCGGGACCGCTGAGCTTTTACGCCATGCGATTGCTTCTGGGCGTTGCAGAGTCGGGGTTCTTCCCGGGGATGCTCTTATATCTGAGCCTGTGGTTCCCCGCCCGGCAGCGCGCAGTGGCGATTGCGGCGTTCATGGCTGCCGCGCCGTTGTCCACGGCGATCGGCTCGCCGATTTCCGGCGCCTTGATGGAGCTACCGAAGATGGCGGGGCTCGAAAACTGGCAGTGGCTCTACATGATTGAAGCAGTGCCGGCGATCCTTCTGGGGTTCCTGACGCTCAAGGCGCTGACCGATAAGCCGGACCAGGCGCCGTGGCTGGATGCGGTGGAACGCGCGTGGCTCGGGAAGACGCTCGCGGCAGAGCACGCCGAGAGCGAGGCCCTAGAAGGTGGACTGTCGCGATTCCAGAGTCAGCGTGCACTTCGCGCAACGTGGTCGGTGGTGAGCCAGCCGCGCGTTCTGGCGCTGTCGCTTGTTTACTCTGGGACGTCGGCGGGGTTGTATGCGCTGGGATTCTGGGCCCCACAGCTTATTAAGCAATTTGGCCATTCGGCGCATGCGGTGGGATGGCTGAACGCCCTGCCCGGCGCGGTGGCTGTGGCGGGGATGGTGCTGTGGGCCCAGAACTCTGACCGAACCCAGGAACGGACTTGGCATGTGGCGATTCCTTGCGTGATGGGAGGTCTGGGTCTGGTGTGGGCGGCATATGCGCAGAGCACGACAGCGGTTGTGGCGGCGTTGGTAGTGGCGAGTTTCGGAGTGAATGCCTCGAAGGGTCCAATATGGGCGGTGCCGAGCCAATTTTTGTCGGGAACGCGGGCGGCCGCAGGATTCGGGCTCATCAATTCGCTCGGCAACCTGGGAGGATTCGTAAGCCCGCTGCTGATTGGATGGATCAAAGGCAGATGGGGTAGCTATGCGGGGGGGCTTGATGCCGTGGCGGCAATGATGGCGCTGTCGGCGGTGCTGATGTTTGGGCTGGGGAGAACAATGGCGCGAAGCCGGCAGAGTTCGCGGCTCTAGGCTGGCGGGTGCTTGGCGGGAGTGGCGCCCGGCAGCGGCGAAGGTCGCTGACCCGCCAAAGCTCCGGAGCGAGCGGTGAGCGGCTGGGTGGCAGGCAACTGGTGCAGGGCAACAATGATGGCTTCGGACGGCTTTGCGCCGACGCAACGGTACGAGTGCGGGGTCGACGAATCGAAATAGATGGCATCACCGGGCTCAAGCACGGTTTCCTGACCTCCATGGAGCACAGCGAGCTGGCCAGAGAGCACATAGAGAAACTCGAACCCGGGGTGAACATGGGCTTTGGGCTCCACTTGCGGCGCCAGAGGCACGAATTCCGCAAAATACGGGTCCATGTGCCTGTCGGGGACCATGTAGCCAAGACTCTCGAAGGTGTAGGCGGGAGGCTCGACGCCAGTTTGCGGCATGCGGACGCGATCCTTCTTGCGGTGTACGCGAAACATGGCGGCCGGTTCGGATTCAAAGAAGTACGACAGGTCTTTCGAAAAAACCATGGCGATGCGCGCCAGGTTTCGCAGCGTGGGGACCACGCGTCCGGTCTCAAGCTGAGAGAGAAAGCTGGCGGAAAGACCGGTGTGTCGCCCAAGTTCCACCAGACCCATTGACTTTTTGAGGCGCAGGCGGCGGATGCGCTCGCCAAGGTGCTTTTCGGCGATGAACTGCTCGGCGGTTTCGGCGTCTGCCGTAGGTTTGTGCATCCCGTTGCCTGACGCCGCTGGCTGCTCGCTCATTGCTGCCCTCTGGTGAATAAGATGCGCCCTGCGGGCGATGTTGTCCAATCAAAATATCTTTCTGTAGCACGAAACAGGATGGGCGCGACGGTCCGAGGCAATTTGGTTGGTAAACGCGCGGTATTCTGGAAAGTCAGGCCGCCAGCCGGCTTAAGAGGAAAGCAAGATGCCCGAAGAAGCTGCACCCGCAACCAAAGAATCGCTCCAGCACGCTGACGCAACCATCGCCGAAATCGGCAAGCATGAGGGCCAAACCGTGGTGATCCACGGGTGGCTCTACAATTCGCGCGAGAGCGGGAAGTTGCTGTTCCCAATCTTTCGCGACGGCACGGGATCCATCCAGGGTGTGGCACACGTGAAGAGCGTAGCGCCGGAAGTTTTTGCAGCGCTGAAAAACCTGACTCAGGAGTCGTCAGTGATCGTCACGGGAAAGGTGCGAGCCGACAAGCGCGCGCCGGGCGGGTACGAACTCGACGTAGAGGGCGTGGAAGTGGTGCAGCGAGTGCCGGAAAGCGACCCGTATCCGATCACGCTCAAGGAGCATGGCGTCGATTTCCTCCAGGAGAAGCGGCACCTGTGGGTGCGCAGCCCGAGGCAGTCGGCGATCTTGAGGATTCGCGCGGAGATTATGCGCGCAGCCGCAGAATACTTCGACATGAATGGGTTCGTCCGCACCGATCCGCCGATTCTGACGCCGGCGGCGTGCGAGGGCACATCGACGCTGTTCCCGGTGGATTATTTTGGCGATCCGGCATACCTGACGCAGAGCGGACAGCTTTATGTGGAGGCAACGGCGCTGGCGCTGGGCAAGGTGTACAGCTTCGGACCGACGTTTCGCGCGGAAAAGTCGAAGACGCGCCGGCACCTGACGGAGTTCTGGATGGTGGAACCCGAGGTTGCCTACATGAACCTCGATGGGCTGATGGATCTGGCGGAGAATTACATTTCGCACATCGTGCAGAGCGTGCTGAAAAATCGCGCAGCGGAGCTGGAGGTGATCGGGCGCGACACTTCGAAGCTAGTGACGGTGAAGGCGCCTTTCCCGCGGCTCCGCTATGACGAAGCCGCGGCCATGCTGAATCAGGCGCACAAGGACGGGCACCTGGAGCAGGCCTTCGAGTATGGGAACGACTTTGGCTCGCCCGACGAGACATGGCTGAGCTCGCAGTATGACCGGCCGGTGATGGTGCACCGCTATCCCGCGGATGTGAAGGCGTTTTACATGGAGCCGGATGCTCAGGATCCCAAGTACGCATTGTGCGTGGACGTGCTGGCGCCGGAGGGTTACGGCGAGATTATCGGCGGATCGCAGCGTGTGTCGAGTTACGAACTGCTGAGCGCGCGGATCGACCAGCATGGGCTGCCGCGCGAAGCGTTCGAGTGGTATCTCGATCTGCGCCGGTACGGCAGCGTGCCGCACGCGGGCTTCGGCATGGGCATCGAGCGCGTGGTGTCGTGGGTTTGCGGGCTCGATCACGTGCGGGAGACGATTCCCTTCGCGCGAACGCTGCACCGGATGTATCCGTGAGGCGGCGGTCAGGGATCAGAAGCCGGCTCTAGGAAGACCAGGGGCACCCCGCGTCTCGGTGAGCCAATACCGAAGAAGCTGGGCCGCCAGCTCGGCTAGACCTTCTCGCCGAGAACCCTGGCGCTTTCGTCTTTTTCCGCCTCGAGCCACCCGGCCTCGGAACCACTCGAGAACCTTGTTTGGCCGGCCTTCCTGATTTCGGAGTCAGGGACCTTGATCAGGGGCGTGTAGCGAGGGTGATGGGATTCCTTGTAGGGATCGTTGCGTGCGGCGTTGTAACAGCAGATCATTCCCCAGCGCGGATGCTCGGACCGGTTCTGATCGGAGCGGTGCAGCAGGTTGGCATGAAAGAAGAGGGCGTCGCCGGGTTCCATTTCGACATAGACCAGCTCCAACCGATTCAGAATTTCCTGGACACGGGCAGGGTCGGCCCCAGCCTGATCTCCGGTGAGGACATGCTCGATGCGGCCCAGCTCATGGGAGCCGCGGATCACCTGGAGACAGCCATTCTCTTTTGTCGCGGGGTCGATTGCGATGTACGCGCTGGTCAGGAGCGGAAACAGGACTCCGTTCTGATACCAGTATCCGTAGTCCTGGTGCCATGTCCACGCGCCTCCCACCTTGGCGTCTTTCATGATCATCTTGGAGTGGTAGTGGTAGACCTCGCCGCTGAGCAGTTTCTCGGCCGAGCCGACAATGGATTCGCTTCGAGCGACCATACCGTAGATGGTGTCGGTAGGATGATTCCAGAGTGAGAGCCGGACCGTGCCGCCCTCGCCGTCGGCCCGTCCGAAGCTGTGCTGATCGAGGACGCGGTCTTCGCGCGCGGAACGACCCAGCAGGCCGATCTCTTCCTCATCAAGCATCTGGCGAACCAGAACAAAGCCGTTTTGGTTATATTCGGCTACCTGACTCTGGTTGATCTGACCTTTTGCCATAGTGTTTCTCCTCAGAATGCGGATGGTCTGGCGTGAGGCGGACCCGGGGAAGCTATCTCTGCCCAGGGTTCCGATTGTAAGACCGGAAATGCAGAGAAGCCAAGTAGCCAAGAGCGCGGGCCCAGTTAGCGGCCGGGCGCAGACGATTGCAGAATAGACGGTCCGGCGCTACCAGGCGCGGTCGACAGTTGCTGACGCGCGCGGCGCGATACAGTGGAGGTCTGGAGGCAATTCCCCTTGAGTTCCACGAGCACACGCAAGACCGCATCCGCACCACGCGTGAGACGGGGATTCGCGCCGCGACGGCGACGGCGGATGGGCTGGCTGGGGCGCGGTGTGCTGGCGTGCGTCGTGGGGGTTGCGGTGCCGGTGACATGGGCAGTGCTGGCGCGGACACTGGCGCCCAAAGCAAACACCTCGCAGAGGCAATTCGACACCCTGGTCGTTCTGGGACAGCCAACGGACGAGGACGGGAACCCTACGCCCTGGCAATTGGCGAGCGTGAATGAAGCAGTGCGTGAGTACGAACGGGGCGCGGCGCCGCGCATGATCTTTACCGGCGGGGCGGTGGCAAACCGGTTTGCCGAGGCGCGGGTGATGGCGCGCGCAGCCGAGGCG
>JBEKIN010000297.1:0-5491 GCA_050011735.1 Acidobacteriaceae bacterium
GATTATCGGATGAGATGATCCGCATGGCGGTGGAGCAGTTTTTGCCGTCGGCGGCGGCGGGGCTGCTAATCACGATTGTGCTGGTGCGCGCAGCGCCGGGAGTGCTGTGGATGCTGCCGGGACTGTGGCAGGTGATTTTCAGCCTTGGAGTTTTTTCATCGTGCCGTTTCTTGCCGCGGCCGATGGTGGCGGCGGGCGCATGGTACCTCCTGACAGGGATGGTAGCGATCGCGCTGGGGGATGGGCGGGCGTTTTCTCCCTGGATGATGGGCGCTCCGTTTGGCGTCGGCCAGATGCTGGTGGCAGGGATCCTGCTGTGGACGGCGCGGGAGGGCGAGCATGAAGGCTAAGACTAGCGAGGGGCGCTTTGCGTATGAGGGGCTGGATCGGGTGATCCACGAGCGGGCGCGGCTGAGCGTACTGACGTCGCTGGTGACGAATCCGAAGGGGCTGACGTTTGGGGATTTGAAGCAGCTGTGCTCGCTGACGGATGGGAATTTGAGCCGGCATCTGCAGGTGCTGGAAAAAGCAAAGCTTGTGGAGATTTTGAAGGGGCACGATCGCAACCGGCCACAGACGGTGTGCCGCATTACGGCGTCGGGGCGGAAGCGGTATCTCGAATATTTGTCGACGCTGGAGCAGGTGGTGCGGGATGCGGCACACGGAGCGAAAGAGGAAAAGCGGGGCAGCGTGATGGGCGGGCTGGAGCCGTCGCGGGCGTAAATTTTTTTGTGAAGGAGCTTTATGATGCAAAGTGAGATGCGCGCATCTGCTAGCTTTGCGATGCAAAGTGATACCGACGAAGGATTGCATGTGGCCATCATCATGGATGGCAACGGGCGATGGGCGGCGCGGCGGGGATGGCCGCGGGTGGCGGGACATCGGGCGGGCGTGGCGGCGGTGCGGCGGGTAGTGGAGAGGGCGCCGGAGCTGGGCATCGCGCGGTTGACGCTCTATGCGTTTTCGTCGGACAACTGGCGGCGGCCGACGGTCGAGGTGCGGAGCATTTTCTCGCTGATCGCTGCTTATTTGCGGATCGAGAGAGAGCGGCTGCGGGACGTGGGTGCGCGGCTGGAGGCAATTGGGCGGCGGGATCGCTTGCCGAAGCTGTTGCTGCGGGAGATCGAACAGTGTGAATCGGCAACGGCGGGAGGACGGCGGCTGCATCTGCGGGTTGCGGTGGATTATTCGTCGCGGGAAACGATTGCACGAACGGCGGCCGAGCTGGTGGGCGAGGGCGGTGTGCAGTCGCGCGAAGCGCTGGAACGGGGATTGATGGCCGCGTTGGACGCGGCGGGCGGCGATGTGGATTTGCTGATCCGGACGGGCGGGGAGAAGCGCCTGTCGGATTTTCTGCTGTGGGAGTCGGCGTACGCGGAGCTGGTGTTCACGGAGCGGATGTGGCCGGATTTCGATGAGACGGATCTGGACGCGGCGGTCGAGGAATTTCGGCGGAGGGAACGGCGGTTTGGGGGCGTGCCGGCGGCGGTGCGTGAGGATGCGGCCGCGACGCCGGCGGGCGGCGCGCTGTGATCGCAACGGGAAATCGCCCGCTGCAGGTGAAGCTGATTTTGCCGGCGCTGACGGAAGCGACCGACCCGTACTGGCGGCCGATCAAGTATTCACTGTTCCCGCCGCTGGGTCTGGCGACGCTGGCCGCGTATCTGTCGCCCGAAGACGACGCGACGATTGTGGATGAGCACGTGGAGCGGCTGAGGCTGGACGATGCGCCGGAGCTGGTGGTGATCCAGGTGTACATCACGAATGCGTATCGCGCGTACCGGATCGCCGATCAGTATCGGGCGAGGGGCGCGTTTGTTTGCCTGGGAGGGCTGCACGTGACAGCACTGGCGGACGAAGCGGCGGCGCATGCAGATGCGATTTTTCTGGGGCCGGGCGAGCAGACGTTTCCTCAGTTTCTGCGGGATTTTCGCGCGGGCAAGCCGGAGCGAGTTTATGCGTCGGCGGCGGGGCGAACACTGGAGCGGGTTCCACCGATCCGGCGGGATCTGATCCGACGCGGATGGTATCTGGTGCCGAATTCGATCGTTGTGACGCGCGGTTGCCCGCAGCATTGCGACTTCTGCTACAAGGACGCCTTTTTTCAGGGCGGGCGCGGGTTTTACACGCAGCGGGTCGACGATGCGCTGGCGGAGATCGAACGGCTGCCGGGGCGGCATCTGTATTTTCTGGACGATCATCTGCTGGGGGATCGGCGCTTTGCGGAGGCGCTATTCGAGGGGATGAAAGGAATGCGGCGGGTGTTTCAGGGAGCGGCGACCGTGGATTCGATTCTGCGCGGCGACCTGATCGAGCGGGCCGCTGAGGCGGGGATGCGCAGCATTTTTGTGGGTTTCGAGACGCTGACGCCGGGCAATCTGCGGCGCAGCAACAAGCGGCAGAATCTGGGGCGCGACTACACGGCGGTCGCGGACCGGCTGCACGCGCTGGGGATCATGATCAACGGCAGCTTTGTGTTCGGCATGGACGATGACGGAGAAGACGTGTTCCGGAGGACGGTGGACTGGGCGATGGAGCGCGGGATCACGACGGCGACTTTTCATATCATGACGCCGTACCCAGGAACGCAGCTGCACGCGCGAATGGTGCGCGAGGGGCGCATGCTGACGCGGGACTGGAATTTGTACGACACGCGGCATGTGGTGTACCGGCCGGCGGGGCTGACAGCGGAGGCGCTCAAGATGGGGTACGACTGGGCGTATCGCGAGTTCTATCGATGGGGTTCGATCGCGCGGGCGTCATTGCATCACGGGACGCTGAAGCACCAGGCGAAGCATTTCTTTTATGCGGCGGGGTGGAAGAAGTTCGAGGCGGTGTGGGACTTTGTGATCCGGGCGCGGCAGCTGGGGTGGATGACGCCGTTGCTGGAGGGGGTGCTGTCGCGAGTGAGCGGGGCGCAGGTGGAGAAACAGAAGGAGCCGGAGATAACGGCGGCGGTGTTGCCGATCCTGCCGCCGGAAGTGTCGAGGATGAAGGATTTGCAAGCAACTTTGGGGATTGAGGCTGGGCAGGCTTGACCTATCCGCGGCGCGTGGATACGGGTGTGGCAACGGGACTGAAGGCTGAGGTTCTGTGTACCCCTTGACAGTCGACAAGAGAGTGGCGGATGATTGGAACATACTATTGTCGAACGTCGAGGGGAATGATGCCGCCATCCGCAGATTTGCTGCAGGGAACGCTGGACATGCTGATCCTGAGGTCGATTGCGCTCCAGCCGGAGCACGGCTGGGCGATTGCCCAGCGCATCCAGCAGGTTTCGAACAACGTGCTCACCATTGGGCAGGGATCGCTGTACCCGGCGCTGCATCGGCTGGAATACAAGGGGTGGATTCGCGCGCAGTGGGGCGCTTCAGAGAACAACCGGCGGGCGCGGTTCTATGCGCTGACGGCGGCGGGACGGAAGCAGCTGGAGGCGGAGCTGGCGAACTGGGGACGGCTGACGGGGGCCATCAATTTGGTGCTGGAGAGGATTTGAAGAGCAGCCAGGAGCCAATAGGGAGTAGCCAGCAGGGAGCGGTGGTCAATGATCGGTGAGATTTGGTCGCGGATGAAGTTTGTCTTCACCGGCAAGCGGCGGCGCGAAGTCGACGAGGAGATTGCGTTTCATCTTGAGCGTCAGGTGGAAGCCAATATCGCGGCCGGGATGCCGGCGGCGGAGGCGAGGAGACAGGCGATGATTGCATTCGGTAGCCGTGAGCGGGCGCGGGAGCAGTGCCGGGAAGAGCGGCCGAGCTGGTCGCTGGAATCGTTGTGGCGCGATGTGCGGTATGGAATCCGCGGGCTCGGGCGCAATCCGGGATTTGCGACGGTGGCGGTGCTGACGCTGGCGCTGGCGATCGGGCTGAATACGACGATCTTCAGTTTGCTGGATCAGGCGCTGATGAGCGCGCTGCCGGTGAAGAGTCCGGAACAGCTTGTGGTGCTGAGTTTTGCGGGGTCGTCCCAGGGTCACACGCACTCGTCGGGCGGAAACGACGCGGGGCACCATCACGAGTTTTCCTATCCGATGTATAAGGACCTGCGCGACCAGAACACGGTGCTCAGCGGGCTGATCGCCGCAGCGTCGACCCAGGTCGGGGTGACGTGGAACAACCACGCGGAGAGCGTGGGCGCGGAGATGGTGAGCGGCAATTATTTTCAGGTGCTGGGAGTGCAGCCGGCGGTGGGGCGTGTGTTTGTGGCCAGCGATGAAACGGCGCCGGGCGCGAATCCAGTGGCGGTGCTGAGCTTCGACTACTGGAGGACGCATCTGGCGGAAGCGCCGGTGGCGGGCAAGACGCTGCTGGTGAACGGCACACCGTTCACGATTACAGGAGTGGCGGCACCGGGATTTCACAGCATGGTGTGGGGACAGACGCCGGATCTTTTTGTGCCGATTACGGAACAGAAGGTGGTGGAACCGGACTGGGATTACCTGAACGATCACAGTTCGTACTGGATCGATGTGGTGGGGCGGCTGCGGCCGGGGATGACGGCGAGGCAGGCGCAGGCTTCGCTGAACACGCTTTATGTTTCGCTGCGCAGGGCGGAATTCACGGTGCTGCACGACCAGTCGGCGAAGGCGCGGACGACTTTTATCGATCAGGCGCACATCAATGTGGACGCGGGGGCAAAGGGATTCTCGCCGCTGCGCGGAGATGTGCAGACGCCGCTGACGATCATCATGGGGATGGTGCTGCTGGTGATCGCGATGGCGATCGTGAATGTGGCGAGCCTGCTGCTGGTGCGCGCGGCGGGACGCGCACAGGAATTCGCTGTGCGGTATGCGCTGGGCGCGACCAGCGGACAGATCCTGCGGCAATTACTGGCGGAGGGTTTGCTGCTGGGCGGGTGCGGGGCGGCGATCGGGCTGCTGCTGGCGCCGCAGGCATTGCACCTGCTGATTCACCGGATGTCGGAAGGGTCGACGGATGGGCTGCCGTTTACGCCGACGCTGGACTGGCGGGTGCTGGCGTTCACGCTGGGGGTGACGGTACTGGCGAGTCTGCTGTTCAGCCTTGCGCCGATGGCGCAGTTCCAGAATCCGAAGCTGGCGGAAGCGATGAAGGAGCGGGGCGGGAGCGGAGGCGGGCGGTCGCTGCAGTTCCGGCGCAGCTGCGTGGCGCTGCAGATCGGGTTCAGCCTGCTGTTGCTGGTGGGGGCGGGATTGTTTGTGCGGACGATTGAGAATCTGCGGAACGTGAATGCGGGGTTCGCGACGGATCATCTGCTGGGGTTCGAACTGGATCCGCAGCTGGCGGGGTATCCTGCGTCGGGGGTTGCGCCGGTGGAGCAGCGGGCCATCGATGCGGTGACCGCGCTGCCCGGCGTGCGGGGTGTGGGCGCGACGAACGACAGCGATCTGGCGGGCAACGGCATCCAGGGTGATGTGCTGGCGAGCGGGTACACACCGAAACCGGACGAAGATTTCGATGTGGAATTGCCGTGGGTGAGCAACGACTATCTGCAGACGCTTGGGGTTCCGCTGGCG
>JBEKIN010000298.1:0-5482 GCA_050011735.1 Acidobacteriaceae bacterium
AGCGCTTTGATCCCAAGCTGGTCCATCATGTTCTGGTGATCCTGATCGGCCGTGAACGTCACCGGCGGCGGCGCGGAATTCTGTGCCCGCACCGGCACAACAAACATCGCGATCATCGAGAGCGGCATCAGCATCCGCAGCACACGCGTTGCAATCGTCATGGTGCTATTCTTGCCCCGCCATAATATGGACTTAGTTCGGCACCCATACTAGTTCATCCCAAATGAACCCCGCAAAAATCCTCGCGTTCCTCGTCGTGCTTCTCGCGGCATCTCTGCCCAGCGTGCCAGCCCACGCCCAGGCCAGCGCGAGCACACAGCTCTGGATCGGAACCTGGGCCGCCTCGCAGCAAATTCCCGAGCCGCAGAATTCTCTGCCCACTGACGATCTCCGCGACGCGACCCTCCGTCAGATCGTCCACATTTCCATCGGTGGCGCAACCCTGCGCGTGCATCTCTCCAACGCCTTCGGCACCGACCCGCTCCACTTCACGTCGGTCCACATCGCGCGTCCGCTCTCGCCCGCCTCCGCCGCCATCGATCCCGCCTCCGACAAGCCCCTCACCTTCGGCGGATCCGCCGAGGGCATCATCCCCGCTGGCGCCGAAACCATCTCCGACTCCATCGACTATCCCGTCGCGCCGCTTTCGAATCTTGCCATCACTTTCCACCTCGACGCGCCGCCCACGCGCGAAACCGGCCATCCCGGCTCCCGCTCCACTTCGTACTATCTGCATGGCGACTTCGTCTCCGCTGCCGACCTCCCCAATGCCAAACCCGTCGACCACTGGTATCAACTCTCCGGCATCGACGTCCTCGCCCCCGCCGGCGCATCCTCCATCGTTGCGCTCGGCGATTCCATCACCGACGGCCACGCGACCACGACCAACGGCAACGACCGCTGGACCGATGTTCTCGCCGAGCGCCTCCAGGCCTCGCCCGCAACCCGCACCATCGGAGTCCTCAACCAGGGCATCGGCGGCAACCACATCCTTACCGACGGCCTCGGCCCCAACGTGCTCGCCCGTTTCGACCGCGACGTGATCGCGCAGTCCGGCGTCCGTTGGCTCATCGTCTTCGAAGCGGTCAACGACCTCGGCGGCCTCACGCGCCTGGGGGATGTCTCTCCCGCTGAACACGCCGCCTTCGTGGCCCGCATTCTCGCCGGGTATCAGCAGATCATCGACCGCGCCCACGGTCACGGCATCGAGGTCATCGGCGCCACCATCACCCCCTTCGTTGGCTCCGACTATTACCACCCCGGCCCCGGTACCGAAGCCGACCGCCAAACCATCAACGCCTGGATCCTCGCCCCCGGCCACTTCGACGCCGTCCTCGACTTCGACAAAGTCGCCCGCGACCCCGCCCATCCCGATCGCATGCTCCCCGCCGACGACTGCGGCGACCATCTGCATCCCGGCCCCGCAGGCTACCGCGCCATCGGCGAATCCATCCCCCTCACGCTCTTCGCGCATTGAGTCCCGATGACAGTTCAGGACGTCTGAGCGCGGAGCGGAATTGCTTCAGCGCTTCTAATGTTATTGGCTTTAAATGGCAGGGACGGGATCGACTACTTCCCGCAAGTCGCTGATAAAAACTGACGAACGTGAGCATCATTTCTTGTGTTGCCCCCAAAGTTGCCCCCAGCCATGTGAGGCTACCCCCATGTCGATCACGTCTTGGCTCGCGCCGCTTCAACGGACCTCAAAATAATTCTAGAGCCCACGACGTTGGCAATTTCCAAGGGGGACGAATTGCTTAATCGTCCGTGGCCTTACGGGACACCATCCGCCGAATGCAGTTCTTCGATGACGGAGCGCGTGTCACTAGCCGACTTGATGATTGCGGCGGTGTACGACCGGCGTAAGGACTTGGTCATCCTCAGGGGAATCGAGCGGCGGATTGCGTTTGAATAGTGTGTGCGTCCCAAGACACATGTCTTCTATTGATGTGGCGTAGAGTGGGGGTGCGTGTCAATGACTATTGAGAGAAGTCGTTTCAGCCTTAGGGCCCTTGGGGCGGCGCGTTATTCACATACAGATCCGTCTGAATGAGAGTTATCGTCAAGTGATGAATCTGTGTGGGCAGTTGCAACGAAGCATCTTCATAGATTTGATAAGCATGCAGATCCGATGCAAAAGGCGTGTAGGCAAGCTGGGACGACAAGATCGCCTTCGGCGCTTTTTCGCCGTTGGGCCATACATAGAAGAACTGGCCCGACACCGGAGTTATCACAGAATTCAGTTTGGAGGAAGTCGAGTATAGGCGTTGGTTCACGTACCCGCCTGCAACTCCGACGGATGCAAAGAGATGAGGAGTTGTGGATGGCTTGCATGGTCGCAGATAGTGCTGGAAGTTCACGGTGTATTCTTGTTGTAGACCTATACCCAGACTGTTATTGACGAAGAAGTCCCCGTTTAACGCAAGGAAGTTCTGTGTTAATAAAACTTCCTTGCCGTTTGCACTGTACCTTCCCGTCTTTTGATGTCCGAAGATTCCACTGACGAAATCGAAACCGGCGTCATCGTTTACCAACACGGTGGCCGGAGTTGTCTCGGCTTTCGTTCGAGAATCAGAAAGGGAGCCTAGCAGTCCCAATTGACGGGTGCGAACGTCGCAATATAGGGCCGAACGCACCTCGGAGAGTAAGGCGGTTCCGGTATAGAGCTGTTGCTTTTTCGTTCCCGAGATCAACGCTAGTGAAGGGGATATCGCAACTAGATTCGTAGTCGACTCCGGCGCGTCAGGCAGAGATTGGCCGAACCCGATATAAGGAAGCGATGCACTGGCCACCAACAGGAGCGCGTTTGCGGAAGCCATTCGATGAGCGAGTCTACGATTTCGCGCTTCCCGAGAGTCAGCGCAAACTCGGTTGGTGGTCTGAGGCCCATTCGCCGGTAACTGTATGGAATGTGCAAACCACTGGCTCGAGATCGATGCCGCAGTTGGGGGGGGCCGAACGCCTCGATGCGGAATGTGCGAACCTTCAGCGGCTTTCTGTTGCCGGTGGCAGTTTGCTGAGTTTAGCCTGGAGGTCAGGCAGATAGCCTTTCCGCGCGACGGGCGAGAGGCGGTTTGCAGCCTCGATCGCGGACTCGAGGGCGGTGCGGGCTTCCTGCGTGTGGCCGGTAGCGGCTGCGGCCTCGCCGAGTGCGGTTTCCGCAAAAAGGTCTCCAGGATCAAGGGACACAGCCTCGCGGGCGAGCACGAGCGCCTGCTGCGGATTTTGCCACCGCAATTCGCCGGCGTACTGGGCGCGGCTCAGCGCAGCGGCCTGCGGGACAGCAAAGGTTCCCTGATAAACGAAAACGCCGTAGTCAATGGAGGCCACGGGCTTGACGTTTTGGAATGATCGGTAGGGGTTGAGCTGGCTGCTGGACCATTCGCAGCCGCTCAGGTCGCCGGCGCTGATGAAGACGGGGCCGGTGATGACGGGCGGACTGATGGAGGAGCCGCCGTCCCAGCCGGTGTCCGCCGTGGGCAGCATGCTGCAGTGGATACCGTAGACGGCAGGATCGATTACAGGATAGGCAAAATAGGCGAACCAGCAGGACTGGCTGGGGTGGCGGTCCTGCCACGCTTTGACCTGGTAGAGCTGCTGGGCCCAGTCGACATTGGCATCGCTGAGCAGGTTGTGCAGATTCTCGGGACCTCCCCAGGCGCGGTTGGCGTAGGCCATGTAATTGGGGAAGACCGAGAGCGCAGAGGCGACGTGGGCCACGACGAGCAGGGAGCAGAACCAGGTCCAGGCCGGAATCCAGTGTCCATCGCGGCGCGCGAGAGCCATGATGGTTGCGCCGGCGAGGATGGCGGCGATCGCATATACGGGAAGGATGTGGCGCGCGCCAATGTCCATACCCGCGCCCATGGCAATAACAAAATAGAGGGTGGCCGGGAGGACAAGGTAGGCGACTTCGCGGCTCCAGCGCAGTCGACCGGTGACCATGGCAAACAGAGACAGGGCGAACAGCGCGAGCAGGCCGAGGGTCGTCTTGATCAGAACGGCGACGGGAAAATACCACCAGACAGCATGGGAGTAAACGTGGCCGAGGATAAAGGTGGGGTAGTCCTGCGCCATGATTTTCACGTCAACGAGGCCCATCAGTTCGGACTCGGGAAGCAAGTGCCAGTGCGCAAACGTGAGGATCACGGACTGGTCGAAATGGCTCAGGCCTGAGGCGTAGGCGGCGAGGGACGGATGCAGCTCTAATCCGGGAGGGCGGGCGGCATAGCGAAATCCGAAGAACGCCCACAGTACGACGCAACTGCCGATCACGATGAAGGCGAACGATCCGGCGAGGCGGAGGGCGGTGCGGAGTCGCTGGCCGCCTGGGGCCGTCGCGATTTCCCAGAGCATGAGAACGAGCAGGATCGGGGCCAGCAGGACGCCGGAGTGTTTGGTGGATATCAGCAGCCCGGCGGCGATGGCGACGACGATGAGGCGCCACCATCCGGGCTTCTTTACGTAACGGTAAAAAGCGTAGATGGAGGCGAGCAAAAAGCAGGTGACGCCCATGTCCGTGGTGACGAGGGCGGAGTGGGCCAGGAGATTGGGGTCGAAGCTGGCGATGACCAGCGCGAAGAGTGCAGCGCCGGTGCCGAAAAACTCGCGCGTGGCGAAGAAGATGACGAGCGACAGGCCGATGGCGAGGATGCCGGTCATCAAGCGCATGCGAAAGACCAGGCGCTGGCTGCCTCCGTCATTGCGGGCGAGCCAGTCGCGGCCGTCGATATAGGCCTCACCTTTGAAAAATCGGTCCTGGAGCGGTGGCGTCCAGAGGTTCCTGCCGATCGTGGGGACGGCGGCAAGAAGCTTGACCAGCGGAGGATGCTCCGGATTGAGGCCGTAGTCGCCCGTCTTCCACATCATGTAGCCGGAAAAGGAGTGGTCGCCCTCGTCGAAGGTTAGCGATTCGCGATGGACCACGAACGTGAACTGCACGGCCTGGAGGATGATCAGTGCGACGACGGCACACGGAACCCAGTGCTTCCTCAACCCGCCCACCGCGATTTGCACGAAACGCTCCCAGGGAAGACTGCTGCATTGTATATGTCTGGAGCGGAGGTGCAGGGTTCTCAGAGAGTGTCAGACGCGAAGAACCTGCCAAGCCTGCGCTCCAATTGCCGCTATGGATTCGAGAAGGCTGATCGCGACTACGGCAGGAGGGAAACGACCTGAGGTTGAATCAGGGAATTAGTATCGGGAATTCGCCCAGAGCCCAGCGACCTTTCGCATCCTGAACTGTCGACTATCGTCGAACAGGGCAAAGTGCTCATCGAGCCGTTCTGACTTCGCCGAGTTTTGGTCGGTTTGTAGGCAATACGGAAGTAACGACTACGCGAATAACGCGGGCCGATGTTAACCAAAGCTTTATTTCCGGATTGCCGGTAATTCGCCCACGATCCAGGGACCGACGGTGGCAAGGAACATCTGCCGTTCGAGGCTGGCTACGGTTTTGTGATTCCGAACAGCTTTGCGAGCT
>JBEKIN010000299.1:0-5456 GCA_050011735.1 Acidobacteriaceae bacterium
GGCGCGGGTGGGGTGGGCGAAGAGGACGTAGTCGAGGAGGGGGACGAGGGGCGCGCCCTGACCTCCGGCAGCCATATCGGCGGGGCGGAAGTTGGAGACGACGGGGATGCCGGTGGCGCCGGCGATGAGGGCGGGTTCGCCGAGCTGCCAGGTGCAGGCGATGCGGCGGCCTGCGTAGGGCGCGGGCACGCCCTGGTGGTAGATGGTCTGGCCGTGGCAGCCGATGAGGTCGGGCGTGATTTTGGTGGAGGCGATGGTGGCGCGGACGGCTTCAGCGTAGGCGATGCCGAGACGCCAGTTGAGACGGGCTAGCTCGCTGGTGGAAGTGGAGCTCGCGTCGGATTGTCCGGCCATGGCGGCGAGGATCGCGCGGCGAAGGGGTTTGGGGAACGGGAAGGCGCCGTGGGCGAGAAGGGTGAGATGCAAATTAGCAGGTTCCTCCGCTGCGCCGGCTCGCTTCCGCGAACCCGCTCCGGTCGGAATGACAATTCCTTTTGTATGTCGCGGAGAGATTTTGACGAGGGCGACATCGATGCCGTCGGCGGAGGTTCCGCTCATGATGCCAGCGACGATCATCGGTGGATTGGTTGGCATCCAGGAGCGATTCTAGCGGATTGCGGATAGCGGACAGCGGTCAGGAAAGGCGGCGCGCTTCGCGCGTTTCCGGGTCTCAAAGGCGAGACCCGGGGCACCCGGATTCGTTTCACTTTTGAATCGAGGCACGGAGCAAAGATCACTGCGGACCCTTCCAGCGTTCGGGATCGGCGGAGACCGCGGGCGCTTCGCCGACAAGGGCGGCGAAGGCTTTGACTTCGTCGCGGAGGCGATCGATGCGTGCGGGGGAGAGGTTTTGGCGGCGGGCGGGCTGGAGCCAGCGTTTTTTGGAGCGGTAGATTTTGCGCCATGCGCTGGCGACCACTTCGCGGAAAGCGGGAGAGCGCTCGGCCTCTTTGATCAGGGCTTCATAGGCGCGCTGGATGAGCGAAGGGTCGCGGCAGATTTCGATCATTTGAATGCCGGCGAGGAGGGCCTGGACGGTGGCTTCTTCGATGGACATCTGGGAGAGGATGCCGCCCATCTCCATGTCGTCGGAGAGGATGACGCCTTTGAAGCGAATGTGGCGGCGCAGGACATTCGTCACCCAGAAGCGGGAGACGGTGGCGGGAGCGGGGTCGCGGCCGAGCCAGGGGTAGGAGGCGTGGGCGACCATGGCGAAGGGCAGGTGGCTGGCGACGGCGAGCCAGGGCGCAAGGTCGGTGCGCCACATGAGTCGCGTATGGCGATGGATGACGGGCATGGACTGGTGGGAGTCGGCAGTGGCGGCGCCGAGTCCGGGAAAGTGCTTGCCACAGGCGAGGATGTCTTCTTTCTGCATGCCGGAGAGAAAGCCGCGGGCGTAGTCGATGACGCGCCACGGAGCGGCGGAGACCACGCGGGTGCGCAGGATGGAGGCGGACTCCGGGAGCGCGAGGTCAAGGACGGGAGCGAAGACGGTGTTGAAGCCGAGAAAGCGGGCTTCGCGGGCGATGAGGAGGCCATGCTGGCGGTAGAAGTTGCGCCTGCCGGTGGCAAAGACAGCCGCGGCCGAGGGCATGGGGGCGATGAGGTCGCGGAGGCGATCGACGAGACCGCCTTCGAGATCGACGCAGCGGAGAAGAGGGGTAGTGCCGATGCGGTTGGCCTCGCGCAGCAGCGAGGCGACCTGCGGCGCCTGCTCGATATTGCGGCGGAAGAGGATGATGCCGCCGGGGTTGATGCGGCGGAACCAGGCGCGCTCTTCGGCGGAGAGCGAGGCGCCTTCCACGCCGCCGATGAGGATCTGACCGGCCTGCTCGGCGAGTTCCACATCGCGGCGGCGGGGCATGAAGGCGCGGGATCGGCGACGGCCATCGGTGGGGGCTTTTGGGGCGGAAGTTGATTTTTGTCTGCGCCGTCGGCTCATGGGCTAGTGGCAATTTAACTGGTGCTAGCTTTCCTGTCCCCGATTTCGGCCTTCAGTTCTTCCAGAAGGTTCAACGCCTGAAGCGGCGTAAGTGTGTCGATGTCGGTCTCGGCCAGACGATCGAGGATGCGCTGCGAGAGCGGAGTGAACATGGTGAGTTGCAGCGAGGGTTCAGTCTCCACAGCAACATTATGACGCTCGGAACGCTCGTGCAGACGCAATACCTGACGGGCACGCAAAATAACCGCCGGGGGCAGGCCGGCCAGGCGCGCGACGTCGATGCCGTAACTCCGATCCGCAGGACCCTGCTCTATGCGATGCAAAAAAACGATGCCGTGGGGAGATTCCTGGATGGCTACGTGCAAATTCTTCAGGCGGGGGAACTCATCGGCGAGCATGGTGAGCTCGTGGTAATGGGTTGCGAAGAGGGCGCGGGCGCCAATGTGGCGCTGGAGGTATTCGAGGGTGGCCCAGGCCAGGGCGAGGCCGTCGAAGGTGGAGGTGCCGCGGCCCATTTCGTCGAGGAGGATGAGGGACTGGGCGGTTGCGGTGTTGAGGATGGTGGCGGTTTCGGTCATTTCGACCATAAAGGTGGAGCGGCCGCGGGCGAGGTTGTCGCTGGCGCCGATGCGGGTGTAGACGCGGTCGACGATGCCGTAGGTCATGCGGTCAGCGGGGACGAAGCTGCCGGTTTGGGCGAGGATGACGAGGTGCGCGGCCTGGCGGAGGTAGGTGGATTTGCCGCCCATGTTGGGGCCGGTGATGAGGAGAAGGTTGGGCGCAGAGGTGTTGTCGCTGGCATCGAGATAGAGGTCGTTGGGGACGAAACGGGTGTCGCCGGCGTTGTCCATAAGGCGCTCGATGACGGGGTGACGTCCAGCGACGATTTCGAGAAGGGGCGCGGGGTCGATGCGCGGGCGGGTGTAGCCGCGGAGCGCGGCGAGATGCGCGAAGTTGGCGACGAGGTCGATTTCGGCGACGGCGGCGCTGGTGCGGCGGATACGCGAGGCGTTGTCGACCAGGCGGCGGCGAAGGTCGGCGAAGATGCGTTTTTCGATTTCGACGCTGCGCTCCTGGGCGGTGAGGACTTTGGTTTCGTAGTCCTTGAGCTCAGGGGTGGTAAAGCGCTCGGCGTTGACGAGGGTTTGCTTGCGTTCGTAGTCGGCGGGAACGGCGGCCAGGTTGGATTTGGTGATCTCGATGTAGTAGCCGAAGACGGAGTTGAAGCGGACTTTGAGGGAGCCGATGCCGGTGCGACGGCGCTCGCGGTCTTCAATGGCAGCGATGGAGGCTCGACCCGATGAGCCGATGGAGCGGAGGTCGTCGAGCTCGGCGTCGATGCCGGCGGCGATGACTCCGCCCTCGGCGAGGGTGAGGGGTGGCTCGGGGACGAGGGTGGAGAAGATGGCGGCGCAGAGGTCGTCGAGGGGGTCGAGGGTCGAGCTGGCGGATTGCCAGAACGGCGGGTGTTCAGCGTTCGTAGTTCGGCGTTCGGAATTGGAAGCCTCGCCAGCATGGGGGGAAACACAAGGTCCTTCGTCGCTACGCTCCTCAGGATGACAACCGCTATTTGAGCTGGCGAGCTGAGCGGCGGATTTGCGGACGTCGGGGAGGTGTTTGAGGGAGGCGGCGAGGGCGAGGACGTCGCGGGGGCCGGCGCTGTCGAGGGAGATGCGGGCGAGGAGGCGGTCGAGGTCGAGGATGCCCTGGAGGGAGCGGCGTAATTCTTCGCGGCGGATGAGGTCGGCGCGGGCGGCTTCAACGGCCCGGTAGCGTGATTCGATGACGGCGGGATCGATCATGGGGCGCAGCAGCGAGGCGCGGAGCATGCGCTTGCCCATGGGGGTGCAGCAGGAGTCCATGGTGCGGAAGAGAGTGACGTCAGGGCCGGATTCAGAGAAGAGCGGCTCGACCAGCTCGAGATTGCGGGCGGTGACCTGATCGAGGTGAAGGCACTCGGCGCGGGCGTAGAAGCGGAGGGAGTCGACGTGGCTGGCTTCGTTTTGCTGGGTGGTGCGGACGTAATGGACGATGGCGCCTGCGGCGATGGCTGCGGCGGGATGGCCGGCGAGGCCGAAGCCTTCGAGTGAGCGGCTGCCGAGCTGGCGCTCGAGGAGCGGGATGGCGAAGTCCGGCGAGAAAGCCCAGTCGTCGACGGGGGTGCGGGTTTTGATTTGGGCGAGGAGTGGGGCGAGGGTGGCTGCGTCTGTGTTGGGGCCGAAGGGGCCGCGGGTTGAGGGGAAGATGAGTTCGCTGGGTGCGAGGCGAAGGAGCTCTTCGAGACATTGCGCGGTGGCGCCGGGTCCGGAGAATTCTGTCGCGCGAAAATCGCCGGTGGAGAGATCGAGGAAGGCGAGGCCCGCGGCGTTGTCAGTGAGGTGGACAGCGGCGAGGTAGTTGCTTTGCTCGGCGGCGAGGGAGGGATCGAGGGCGGTACCGGGCGAGAGGACGCGGGTGACCTCGCGGCGGACGATTTTTTTGGTGAGCTTCGGATCCTCCATCTGGTCGCAGATGGCGACGCGATAGCCCTGGCGGAGGAGACGGGCGATATAGTTTTCCGCGGCGTGATACGGGACGCCGCACATGGGGACGCTGCGCTCTTTGTCGCGGGCGGTGAGGGTGATCTGGAGCTCGCGGGAGGCGGTTTTGGCGTCGTCGAAGAAGAGCTCGTAAAAGTCGCCGAGGCGAAAGAAGAGCAGGGCGTCGGGGTGCTGGCTTTTGGCGGCCAGGTACTGGCGCATGAGCGGAGTGTGGGTGTCGGTCGTCGCCTCGGGCACGGAAGGGTCAGGATACAGGGGAACGGACCGGGGGGATGGGTGTGCCAAAGCAGCAGCAGCAGATTATAATGTGCCTAGTCAGACTAGTTTGACCGAGAGGGACAAATGCCCAACAGAACTCAGGCCACTGGCGCAAGGAGAAAGCCCGCCCATCCGGCGCTGGATTCATGGCAGGTGCAGACAGCGAAGGCTCGATTCAGCGAGGTGTTTCGTCTGGCGCGAACCAAAGGTCCTCAGCGAATTACCCGGCAGGGGCGCGAAAGCGTAGTGATGGTCGCAGAGGAGGTTTACGACGAGCTTTCGGCAAAGTCGCGTCAGCCGAAGAGCCTGGTTCAGTTCTTTCGCGAATCGCCGTTGGTGGGGGTGGATCTCGATCTTGAGCGCTCGCGCGACCCGGGGCGGGAGATCGAATTGTGAGTGGATTTCTGCTCGACACGAACTGCATCTCCGAAGTAGTGAGCCCCAAGCCTGAGCGGCGGGTGCTTGAATGGCTGGATGGCACCGATGAAGCGCTCCTGCATGTGAGCGTGCTGACATTGGGAGAAATTCGCAAAGGAGTTGCGGGCTTGGTCTCGGGAAAGCGGCGCTCGCAGCTGGAAAGCTGGCTTGGGGTCGATTTGCCAGCACGATTCGCCGGCAGGATTCTGCCGATTGACCGGGCGGTCGCAGATCGATGGGGATTGATATCCGCGGAGGCGAAGCGGAAGGGGAGAACGCTGGCGAGCATCGATGCACTA
>JBEKIN010000300.1:0-5455 GCA_050011735.1 Acidobacteriaceae bacterium
ACCACGATGCACGTTGCGGCGGATCATCTCGTGCATCAGGGTGACGAGCACGCGCGCGCCGCTGGCGCCGATGGCGTGGCCGATGGCGACCGATCCACCGTTGACGTTGACCTTTCCCGGGGGCACGCCAAGCTCGCGGGTGACGGCGAGGGCCTGCGCGGCGAAGGCTTCGTTGAATTCGAAGAGATCGACGCTGTCGATGGTCCATCCGGCTCTCGCGATGGCTTTGCGTGCGCCATTGACCGGGGCCATCATGACCCACTTAGGATCTATGCCGCTGGTGGCGTGGGCCACGATCCGGGCCATGGGAGCGAGACCGAGCTCGCGAGCTTTCGCGGCTGACATGATCACAACCGCGGCGGCCGCGTCGTTGACGCCAGGAGCGTTTCCGGCGGTGACGGTGCCATCTTTTTTAAACGCGGGCTTGAGCGCACGCAGCGCCTCGATGGTGGTGTCTTCGCGGATCGACTCGTCGCGCTCGAAGAACGTGGGCGGCTGGCCTTTCTTCTTTGCGGGAATCTCGACGGGCACGACCTCGGCGGTGAATCGGCCTTCGCGCCAGGCCGCAGCCGCCTTCTGGTGCGAGAGGAGCGCGAAGCAATCCTGGTCCTCGCGGGTGATGCCGTATTTCTCGGCGACGAGTTCGGCGGTGTGGCCCATATGGAAGTCGTTGTAGACGTCCCAGAGACCGTCGTTGACCATGCTGTCGACGGCGACGGCGTTGCCCATGCGGAAGCCGCTGCGCGCCTGCGGGAGCAGGTAAGGGGCGTTGGTCATCGATTCCATACCGCCGGCGACGACGATATCGGAGTTACCGGTTTGGATGGATTGCGCGCCGAGAGCAACGGCGCGAAGGCCCGATCCGCAGACCATGTTGACGGTGACCGCGCTGACCTCGGGAGGCAGACCGCCGAAGATCGCGGCCTGGCGTGCGGGATTTTGCCCGAGCCCGGCGGACACAACGTTTCCCATGATGCATTCGTCGATTTGCTCCGGCTGGAGATGCGCTCGCTGCACGGCTTCGCGCACCACCACGGCGCCGAGACGGGTCGCGGAGACGTCGGAGAGCGAACCCTGAAACTTGCCCACCGGCGTGCGCACGCCGGAGACGATCACAATTTCGTCCATTTCCACTCCCTTAACTGATTAGATGCCCGAGACGACCTTTAGAATCCAGAGGAAGATAACAGAGAGCGTGGACCTGATGCACGATGTGCCGACAGAAGCAATGTCTTCGCCGCAGAGCCGCGTCGCCGGGCCGGTGGCTCCATGGTGGCACACGGCGCTGATCGCTTTGCTGCTGGTGGGTGGATCGCTGTTGAGCACGCGGGCGGCGCACCACGACGCCCTGGCCGCGCACCACGTCGAGCGCTATCTTTTTGGGATTTGCGCCGAGTGGACGCTCTTGCTGCTTGTGTGGTGGGGGCTGCACTTGAAGCGGACATCGTTCACGGGGATGCTGGCATTTCGCCGCGGCTGGCAGGCGCTTGCAGAAGATTTCGCAGCGGCAGCCGCGTTTTGGATTGCCGCGTTTGCCATCCTGATGACGATCGGCCTGCTGTTGCGCGCGCTGCATCTCTCGGCACCACAAAAGACACTGATGGCGATTGCGCCCCGCACACCAGCTGAATTGCTGCTGTGGATCGGGCTCAGCCTGTCAGCGGGATTCTGCGAGGAGTTCGTGTTCCGCGGCTATTTTCTGCGGCAATTCTCGTCTATGGGCGCCGGATTGTGGCTGGGTGTCGCGTGCTCATCGCTGTTGTTCGGCGTGAGTCACGGATACGAAGGCGCGGCGGGCATGATCGCGATCACCGCGTACGGCGCGCTCTTCTGTGTGCTGGTGTTTGCGCGCAACAGTCTCCGGCCTGGAATGATCGCTCATGCGTGGCACGACATTTTCAGCGGAATCATGCTCGCGTTACTGCGACATTTCCATCCGTTCTGAAAAAGTCCTGCGCGGTCCTGTGCCGCGCACGACTCCGCGAGAAAAAAGTTGTAGAGAAAAACTGAATTTTTTCCTTGACACTGTATGCGTGGAACTCTATACATTCGTTAACTGCAGCATTTTATGTTGCAGACTTCGATGTTGACATCGAAAAGGGAGAATAGAAAACATGGCAACGAAAAAGGCAGCTAAGAAGGGCGCAAAAAAGGCAGCCAAGAAGTCCTCAAAGAAAAAGTAAGAGGACATCGGCAACACCTCGGGGGGACGCGATAAGCGTCCCCCCGAGGCTTTTTGGGGCCTTTCTTCCCGCAGTCAACACAGGCGCACCAGGAGCGATGATTTCGCGGCGCCTCTCGCTGCTCGCTGTAGGCTTGACTTGTGACGCGCCGCCGCTGGATCGCCGACACGTGGGATGAAGCGACCGCATCGCTCGAAGGCAATCAGGCTGCGCATCTGATCCGCGTACTGCGCGCGCAGCCGGGGATGGAGTTCGATGTTGTGGCCGGCGGGCGGGTATGGCATAGCGTGGTTGCGGGAATCACCGGTGATTCAGTCCGGTTCAATTTGGTCGCCGAGGTCGAGGCGGATCCCGCTTTGCCCGTTACGCTGCTGCTCTCCGTTTTCAAGTTCGATCGCATGGAGTGGGCGATTGAGAAGGCGACCGAGCTGGGAGCCGCGTGCATCCTGCCGGTAATCGCCCGCCGCAGCGAGAAGCATCTCGCGCAGGCTGCAGCGGGCCGCGTGGAGCGCTGGCGCCGGCTGGCGCTGGAAGCGTCGAAGCAGGCTCGGCGGTCCGATGTCCTGCGCATTGAAGACCCCTTGCCGCTGAAGACGGCGGTGCAGGGCGATGCTCAGGCGGTGCGCCTGGTGCTCGCGGAGCAGGAGCGCTCCACGACGCTGCGCCACGCGCTCAGTGAGGCGCTGGACGCTGCCGGGGACGATGTGCCAGCGATCCGGATGGCAGTTGGGCCCGAAGGTGGATGGGCGGCGGAAGAAGAGGCGCTCTTCGATACGGAGAACTGGAAGCCGGTGAGTCTTGGGCCGCGCATCCTGCGTGCAGAGACGGCGGCGATCACCGCGATGGCCGTCACGGCGGCCTTACTGGAGTAAGAAGCAGAGTTTGGAGTTTAAGCGGTGCGGCCACCGAGACTCGCACAAACCTGAACATTCGCAGTTCTCAGGAGAACATCTCCTTCACCTTCTCAAGAATGCCTCGCGCGGCCGGCGTGTTCTCCACCGTTATGGTCTGGCCCAGATCTCGCAGCAGCTCCCTTTGAGCCTTGTTCAACTTGGTGGGCGTGCGGACGATAATCTGAGCGACGAGATCGCCGCGCCCGTATTCGTTGAGATGAGGAACACCTTTGCCGCGAATGCGAAACTCCTGCCCGCTCTGCGTTCCTTCGGGAATCCTGAGCTTCGCCTCGCCATCCAGCGTGGTGAGATTGATCTCCGCGCCCAGTGCCGCCTGAGGGAAGGAAATGGGGATGAGGCAATGCAGATCGTTCCCTTCACGCTCGAAGAATTTGTGCGGGCGAACTCTTAGCACGATGTACAGATCGCCGCCGGGTCCGCCGAAGCGGCCTGCGTCGCCCTCGCCCTGGTAGCGAATGCGCGTGCCGTCTTCCACGCCCGCCGGGATGCTCACGGAGATTTCGTGCTGGCGCTCGACGCGTCCTTCGCCGCGGCAGGTATGGCAGGGATCGCTGATGACGGTTCCGGTGCCGCCGCATGCGCTGCAGGCACGGGCGATGGAGAAGAATCCCTGCTGGTAGCGGACTTGCCCGCGCCCCTGGCAGTGAGGGCAGGTTGACGGTCCGCGTCCGGTGGCCGTTCCTGCGCCGCGGCAGCCCTTGCAGGCTTCCATGCGGCGAACCGTGACCTTCGTCTCTTTGCCGAAGACTGCTTCCTCGAATTCGATAGTGAGGTCGTGGCGGATGTCGCGGCCCTTCTGGATCCGCGACGGACGGCGGCTGCCGCCGATGTTGAACATCTCGCCGAAGAGATCGCCGAAGATGTCGCCGATGTCCTGGGCGCCGAAAGGATTGCCGTCGAAGCCCGCTGCGCCGAGGCCAGCGTGGCCGTAACGATCGTAGGCGGCGCGCTTCTGCGGGTCGCTGAGGACCTGATAGGCCTCGCTGCATGACTTGAATCGCTCTTCCGCTTCGGAATTGCCGGGGTTGCGATCGGGATGATGCTGGAGGGCGAGCTTGCGATAGGCCGCTTTCAGCTCCTGATCGGACGCCGTACGGGAAACGCCAAGGACTTCGTAGTAATCGGCTTTAATCACGTTGTCGTTTCTGCTCATGCTTCCTTCTGCAGCGAGTTACTGGCGACGCGGACCAGGGCGGGGCGCAGCAGGCGATCACGAATCCGATACCCGCGGCGCACCTCCTCGAATACCTGATGATCGGGCAGATCGTTCCGTTCTACCATTTCGATCGCTTCGTGCACGCGCGGGTCAAAAGTAGCGCCGACCGCCTCGACCGGCTGGACGTTGAGCGAACGCAGCGCCTCTTCCATCTGCTTCACGATGAGCTCGACCCCGGTACGGAGCTGGTCCGTCGATCCGGTTGAGCGGAGCGCCAGCTGGAAATTGTCCAGCACCGGAAGAAACTGCTCTACCGCATTCGAGACGGCGAAATCGCGAAACTCGATGCGTTCGCGGGTTTCCCGTTTCCGGGAATTTTCGACGTCGGCCTGTAGCCGCGCAAAGCGATCGAAGAGCTGGTCGCGCTCCGCTTTCAGGCGATCGTACTCTTCCTTCGGGACGGTCGCGGTTTCGACCGAGATCAGGGGCTCCTTCGCCTCGTCTCGGTCAGTCACGCCCGCAGCCACGGCGCCTGGCGAGCCGCTGTCGGGATTATTTTCCTGCGCCGCCTGAATTCTGTCCCCGGCGGCATGTTTTGGTTCCACCATAATTCGACGCATATTTCTGACTCGACTCCGATGTACAGGCGGGTTGATCGTGGGGCGCCTGCCGTTGGTGATTCCGGTACGCAGCTACGCCGCCTCATTGCGGCGGCTGGAAAATTCTGCCGGAAAGCTGTGCTATGTAAGACACTGCGTTGATTGTTTCCTGATATTGAATGCGCGTTGGAGCGATGACGGCGACCGTACCCAGATTCTCCGCTCCGAGCCGGGCCGTGGCCCCGATCAGAACGAAGTCCCGCAGCTCCGGAATCGCGTCTTCCAGACCGACTACCACCCGAACGGTGCGCTGCCGGGCATCGACGTAGGCGTTCAGCAGCTCGATGAGCCGTTCTTTCGCTTCGAGCGCGTGCAGCATGGTCCGCAGACGTTCGCGGTCGGTTTCCCCCGCCAGTAGATTGGCTACGCCCTCGACAAAAATGATCGGCGTCGCGCCACTCTCGGTGGCCAAAGCGCCCTTGCGGTACAGCTCTTCGAGCGACTGCATCATGCGGTCATACTCGCTGCGATCCGCTTCGATGCGGCGCGCGAGCTCGGTACGGATTCGCTCGATGGACCAGCCGTGGAAATTCTCGTTGAGGA
>JBEKIN010000301.1:0-5449 GCA_050011735.1 Acidobacteriaceae bacterium
GCCGTCGCACTCGCCGAATCTTGCGGAAGCCCGGTTTGGTTTGCTGGGCCGAACCTGGCGAGAGCGGAGCAGGTGACTGTCGGAATCGAGGACAAAAGGGCCAACGCGAGGAGGCCGGGAAGAAAGCGGCGCGTGCATGCCAGAGGCAATCCGCTAGGCGGCAACGGCTCTCGTTCCGGATCGGTCCTGCGAGAATGACCGTCGGGCCCCACGTGTTCAGCGTGCATAGACCTTGCGCCAGTTTGGCTGACGCGCCCTCCTCATGTGCTGTTCCGAGCCGGATCAGCAGTTAGGCCTTCCGGATGGACACGATGACCGTAGTCATCAGGCGACCGCGCCCCATGCGGGTTTCACCGCGGTCCTACGTCGTTCTGTCACAGGAATCATCGGCGATACGAGCCTGCTTCGCTATACCACTTAAGATCAGTTTTGGCCCACCATGGGCGACAAAGGGTTTTCGTTTGACCGCTGGTAATGCCCCTTCCAGGGGAAGGTGACGGGGTAAGCATGCGGCGGCTGGCTGCTGCGGTCTAGGAGGCCATTTCTCCCAGGGTGGGACTGATTCGGAGTTTGGGTTCCGTCAACCGCTGCACCCCTTCCACGCTCACCCCTGGCGCAATCTCCTCCAGCACCAGGCCCTGTGGTGTGACGCGAATCCAGGCCAGTTCCGTCGCGATCGTCTCGACGACGCGCACGCCGGTCAGCGGCAGCGTGCATTTCTTCAGGATTTTGGGTGCACCCTCTTTGGTGCAGTGTTCCATGGCGACGATCACCCGCCGCGCGCTGGCCACCAGATCCATCGCCCCGCCCATCCCCTTGACCATTTTGCCGGGGATCATCCAGTTGGCCAGCGTCCCTTCCTCGTCGACTTCCATCGCGCCCAACACGCTCAGGTCGATGTGTCCGCCGCGGATCATGGCGAAGGAGTCGGCGCTCGAGAAGTAGACCGACCCCGGCAGCGCCGACACCGTCTCCTTGCCCGCGTTGATCAGGTCCGGGTCTTCCTCGCCGGCCAGCGGATACGGCCCGACGCCCAGCATCCCGTTCTCCGACTGCAGGACGACTTCGATGCCGGGTGGAACGTGGTTCGCCACCAGCGTCGGCAGCCCGATGCCCAGGTTCACGTAGTAGCCGTCGCGCAGCTCCCGCGCCACGCGCTTCACGATGCGCTCGCGTTTTTCCGCGGCGGTTAGGGCGGCGATTGGATTCGTTTGAGGAGTCATAGCTGGCTTGCCGTTCTCAATATACGAGCGGGCATCCCATGTCCCCAACACCAGGGACATGGGGCACCCGACGTATCGATGGATTCGATACAGTAGTCATGAGTTTCTCGCGCCCCAGCCCATGCAGTATGCCGTCTTCAATATACGAGCCCGCTCGCTTGTGCGGGGAACCGTGCTGGTGATCGGCAGTGTCGTCCTGGCGTTGGTCTGGGCCGGCTTTCCCAACGTCCATGCCTCGCTGCTGCTGATCGTGCCCGTTTTCCTCGCCGCTTACGGCACCTGGGAAACCAGCCGCTGCCTCCGCCCGCGCTGGAGCTTTTATCACGGTGGGGTTCTGCTGCTGCTTTACGCCGATGTTCTCGCCCTCGCCCTGATTGTTTTCCTGCTGCTCTACCCCTACGCGCGCTGGCTGCAGGGGCAGTGAAAGCAGGGTACAGCGTTCAGCGTACAGCGTTCAGCAACCCCGGATTTATGCAGGGATTGAAGGAACGACGATTCCCTTAGGTTGTGGCGGGTGCTGCTTCGAGTTCCTGGAGGGAATCGGCGTAGGGAGGGCGAAGCACGCCGCGTTCGGTAATGATGGCTGTGACGTATTTGGCCGGAGTCACATCGAAGGCCGGGTTTTCGATCCCGACGCCATGCGGAGTCAGCTGCTTGCCGGCGTGGTGCGTCACCTCGATCTCCGGCCGCTTTTCGATCGGGATCGAATCGCCGGTAGCCGTTCTCAGGTCGATGGTGGACCACGGCGCCGCAACGAAGAACGGGATGCCGTGCTCTTTGGCCAGCACCGCAACCCCGTAGGTTCCGATCTTGTTGGCCACATCGCCGTTGGCCGCAATGCGGTCGGCGCCGACGATCACTGCCTGAATTTTGCCCTGGCGCATCAGGCTGGCCGCCATGTTGTCGCAGATCACGGTGGTCGGGATGCCGTCGTGCATCAGCTCCCACGCCGTCAGCCGAGCGCCCTGGAGAAACGGCCGGGTCTCATCGGCATAGACATGGATCTGATGCCCCTGTTCGACCGCTGACCGAATCACGCCGAGCGCCGTGCCGTAGCCGCATGTCGCCAAAGCTCCGGCATTGCAATGGGTCAACACGCCGCCGGAACTCGGCAGCAGCGCCGCTCCATGGGAACCCATCCGGCGGCAGGCTGCAATGTCCTCGTCGTACATCCGCTGAGCTTCGGCGATCAGGCCGGTACGGATGCTGGCTGGAGTGGCTCCGGTATGAGAGGCCAGCTCGGAGAACCGATTTTTCATGCGCTCGATGGCCCAAAACAGGTTCACTGCCGTCGGCCGGGTTGCCGCCAGCGCCCTGCACATCGTTTCGAACTCAGCTGCCAGCGCCGGAACGGTCGCGGCTGGACTTTTTTTTACGCCGAGAGCCAGGCCCATCGCTGCCGAGACGCCAATGGCCGGAGCTCCGCGCACGACCATCGTCGTGATCACCTCCGCCACCTGCGCATAGCTGGTAGCGAGGACGTAAACCTCTTCGAGCGGCAACCTGGTTTGGTCGAGAAAGCGGACCCCTTCCGGGGTCCATTCGAGCGTGGGGATCATCGCTTTCAGTGTACCAGGGGGAGCAGGCCGCCGCTGCTAAGGGGAACGGAAGGATTACTGAATGGCCAGGCCGAACTTGCGCTCGATCTCCCCGGCTGCGGCACGAAGGCTGTCGAGGGGATGCAGCCCTGGAAGCTCGGCGCCCAGGCGCCTGAGCTCGGCGAGAGCCAGTTCGGTAGCGACGTTGCCGACGAGCGCATCCTGAGCAAACGGACAACCGCCGAATCCGCCGATGGCCATGTCAAAGCGCCGGCAGCCGGCGGTGTAGGCTGCCGCAATTTTGGCTGCAGTGTCGTCGGGACGGGCGTGCAGGTGGACGCCGATCTCGACGCTCTTGTCGACGGAGCCGAGGACGGCGGCGACCACTTCGGTGATTTGCTGCGGAGTGGCCAGACCTACGGTATCCGCCAGGGAAATCTGCGTAATGCCGGAGTCGGTGAGCAGATCGCAGGCCGCGACGACTTCGTCGACGCTCCATGGATCGCCGTACGGATTGCCAAAGGCCATGGAGATGTAGGTGACGAGGCCGAGGCCCGCCTGGAAAGCTGCCTGGCCGACGGCCTCCAGCGCCTCCAGCGATTCTTCGGGGGTCTGATTCTGATTGCGGTGGAGAAACTCGGGAGAGATTGAATAGGGAAATCCGAGGGTGGCAACGGCCTCCGTTTCAATAGCGCGAGCCGCTCCCTTCGGGTTGACGACAATGCCGATGATTTCCACATCGTCGGGCGGGTCGAGAAAGGCGAGCACCTGCTCGGCATCGGCCATCTGCGGCACTGCTTGCGGTGAGACGAAGGAAACGGCGTCGATGTGGCGGAAACCGGCAGCGACCAGGGTGCGCAGATAATCCGCCTTGACCTCGGCAGGGATGGGTTTGGGCAGACCCTGCCAGGCGTCACGGGGACACTCGATGATCTTGACGACAGAGTTCATGGCGGCAGAGCTTCAGCGCCAACGCAGCGTGAAGTCGGCGCAAAGCAGCAAGCCGTAGGGTATCAGGGCTAGTCCGATCCAGTGGCGCCAGCGGGGCAGCAGCAAAGTGGAGACGAACAAAGCGGTAGCGGCCATAGTGACGTCGGAGTTCCAGCGCACGACCCATTGGTAAACAGAAAGTTCGAGGGCGAGCAGATCGTCCCAGATGCCCCGTGCCGGGAAGTGCAGCGCGATGGAATTCTGGGCGGGAATGCCGTGCAGCCAGAAGGCAAATGCCAGCGCGCAAAAGATCAGCGACGGCAGCGACGCAGCGAAGAGCGGCGTCAGCAGGACGAAAAAGGACCGGTCCAATCGACGGGGGACTGTTTCAGACATGACGCTCGATCCGTTGGATGCACAACTCCTTCGAAAGGGGTGAGGTGAGGAGAAGATAGTAGTCGTCGCGGCTGGAGCGATTGTCCTCACGCCAGTCAGAGTAATGGAGCCGCAGGCCGATGACGCTTTCCTCGCAGGGAGGGCGCTCATATCGTTCCTGGAATTGCCTTTGGCGAACAGTGAGGGCAATCAGCTCCTGGGTTACGGCAAAGGAACGCAGCTCGTTGGGCGGCACAACGAACCCGGAGAGCGGACGCTCGATGGCGATGTGGTCCTCATCGCGGACCCAGAGACGGTAGCCGCCAAGCCGGAAGGAGCGCTCGGCGTCATTCCAGATATCGACGACGAACTGCGGCCAGGTGATGGAGTCGTAGTAGTGCTGGCCGTTCTCTGCGCGGTCGCGACGGTAAGTGACGGTGAGAGGACGGTGGGCGAAGCGGTCGGTGGTTTCGGAACGGATGCCCATCCAGAAACGGGGCTGCACGGTGAGGCGAGCCTCCCACTGCTCGCGCTGCAGGGCGATGGCGGCCTCGGCAGCGGCGAGAGAGCGCCGGGAGACGTGCAGGAAGGTCAGGGTGACCATGGCGGTGATCACCGAGGCAAAGAAGCTGAGCAGAGCACCGAGGGCGAGCGCGTAGGTGTCTCCGCGGCGATGCCAGGCGATGAGGAACAGCAGCGTGAGCGCGGTGCAAAGAAGGACAAGAGCGAGAAGCGCAACAAGAAAGCGGAGCCGAAGCTGGGTGACGAGCATGCGGGCGAGCATCCGATGCCACGTCATATCAGGATTTGCTTTCCGGGCCGATCATTGCGGGAATTGTCCGAGATACGCGAGGACGACGACGAGAAGCAGGCCGATGAAGTGCACGCTGAGCCCGATGATGACGGCTCGGAGATGCCTGCCTGCTCGAAAGGTGAGGGTCATGAGCAGACCGTAGAGGGGGAACTGGAGATACATCATCTTCTGGTACGCATGACCAACGAGGTCGGCGGGCGTGTGCAGAACGCGGCTGCGAAGAACGTCGACCCAGGGATAGAGAAGGGCGAAAGCCTTCGGGCCTTCGAGAGACAGAATGCCGGCGAGGCGGATCGTAAACGGCGTAATGGCAATGCCGAGCAGCAGCGGCCACCACATTTTCCAGCGGCCGTGGCTGGAGGCTTTTGGTCCCCCGCGCTTCCTGCGTGCCGTCGCGGTGGAAGATGAAGCCATGGTTTGAGAATACTCCCGAGCCTACGGAAAACAGAGGAAATCGGAAGGGGACAAGGTTACTTTGGGAGAGTTACGAACAATCCAAACCCGCTGAGCCCATCGGCGATTTTGCGCTCATTGAGAATCCTCTAAGAGTTCGAAGCGGTTGCCGGACT
>JBEKIN010000302.1:0-5443 GCA_050011735.1 Acidobacteriaceae bacterium
AACCACCGCCGCCACCATGAACCCGTCGCCCATTCTCATCCGTCCCTCCTCACCGTCATCCTGAAACGCAGCATAACTCTGATCCCTTATATGATCGATGTCCGGACTCCGGTATGCGAACGTTTCACGCGGCCGTCGTCACGGCTGTTTCATGAAGCCAATTCGAAGTAGAAACGCCGCTTCCTCCGCATACGTTTCCTTTAGCGCCTCAGGTGCCGGATCGAACGGTCCCTCCTCCTGGGCATGAGGATCCAGGTTGCGCGTGAGCAGGTGTCCCACTCCAGGAAAGAGATGAATCTCGCATGTCCCACCCACTTGAATTGCCCGGTCGCAAAATCGCTGTGCCCCGGCCAGTGGAGTCTCGGTATCGGCGGTTCCCTCCATCATAAGGACCGGCGGTAACGGCTTTTCGATATTCTCGACAGGGGAGATGGCCTTCACTTCCGATCGCGAACCTAGCAACAATTGCGGCCACGGGTCATGAGCAATCGAAACAGCGGGCGAGAGCAAAATTAACGCATCGGGAACGGCGCTCGTTTTACTTTCTTCAGGATGAGGAAAAACCGCCGCCCCTGCCGCGAGATGCCCTCCGGCAGAAATCCCCTCAAGGGCAACTCGATGGGGATCGACGCCCAGTTCGCTGGCATTCTCTCGCACCCATCGGACGAGGTCTCGCACATCTGCCATCGCTTCGAGCGGGGTGATCGTTTTCCGGTCCGACAGCCGGTATTCCCCGGCGATCGCCACCAGCCCCAGTCCTGCATACCGTTGCGCGTCATCATAGGTCCACTCCGGATCCCCGTCCGTCCATCCGCCTCCATGAAGCAGGATGATCGCCGCCCGCCGCCCACCTCTGCTGGCCTCATCGGGACGAAACACATGAGCCGTTAGTTTCACCCCCGAAACGGTCTTGTAAATTTCGATTGTGGGTCCGGACCTCGGGACCTGTGTATGCGAAACGTTGACAAGAGCGGCGAAGGACAACAGGGCCACAAGGCAAGACCGCACGGGTCTTCCCGGGAATCGGCCGAGTCGAGTTTGCATGCGAATGTGAGCCTCCGTGAGTGCCTTCCCTGAAGCACCGCTCGTGGAGTTTACGAATTCCCGGAGCTTCGTGTTCCGGGAAATGTCGCCGCCGTCGGGACTCGGTCGCGTAGGACCACCCCCCTCCCGGTTCGGCCGTGAATACCGCCGCCAGTCGCAGAGCCCCCGCTCTCACCTCGGCTATCGCGCGTCGCAATCCCTGCGAACCCGATGCTATCCTGCCACCAATGGACTCTCCCGCCATCGCCATCCGCGATCTTACCCGCCGGTTCGGCACATTTACCGCGGTCGATAACGTCACCCTCGATGTCGCGCCGGGCCAGTTCTTCGGCTTCCTCGGCCCCAACGGAGCCGGCAAATCCACCACCATCAAAATGATGACCGGGCTGCTCGCGCCTACCTCCGGCCACATCGAGCTTCTCGGCCTCGACTTCGCCACCCACCCTCTCGAAATCAAGCGCCAGATCGGCGTCGTCCCTGAAGGCCTCGCGCTCTTCGGTCGCCTCACCGCCTCCGAATACCTGCGCTTTGTCGGCCGCATGTATGGCCTCGACCGCGACACGACCAATAGCCGCACCGAAGAGCTCCTCGACTTCATGAATCTCGCCGACGAGCCGAAGAAGCTGGTCACCGACTTTTCCCACGGCATGCAGAAGAAGCTCGCCCTCGCCGCCGCCGTCATCCACGGTCCCAGAATCCTCTTCCTCGACGAGCCTTTCGAAGGCGTCGACGCCATCGCCGCCGGTACCCTCAAAGCCATGCTCCAGCGCATGACCGAGCGCGGCGCAACCATCTTCCTCACCTCGCATGTGCTGGAGATCGTCGAGCGCCTCTGCAGCCACGTCGCCATCATCCATCAGGGCCGCCTCGTCGCCAACGGCTCCCTCGACGAACTCCGCGCCGGCGTCGCCGCCAGCACAGCCGGGGTCCCCGGCGAACTTGTTCGCGGGGGTGGAAGCCTCTCCGGCCCGCAGCCGGAAGAAAAGCTCACCCTCGAAGAGCTCTTTCTCCGCATCGTCAGCGGCGCAGGATCGGAAACCCCCGAAGAACCCGTTCAGGAACTTTCATGGCTGGCGTAGAACGCCCCGGTTCTGCTACACGCTGGGGATTCCTCTCGCCCCTCGCCCGCGGCCAGTATGCCGCCCTCGCCTGGATCCAGACACGCATGTTCCTGAATGGACTCCGCACCCGGCGCGGCAGCGTGGAACTGGGCGCGCGCATCCTCACCTTCTTCGTTTTCAGCGCCATTGCCATCGGTCCCTCCATCGGGCTCGGCATTGGCGCGTACATTGGGGTCTCGCACGGACTCCGGCTGGCCCCCGCCGTGCTCCTCTGGGTGCTCTTCCTGGCATGGCAGTTCTTTGCCGCTCTCGCTCCCGCGCTCGCCGGGCAGAACCCCGAGCTCAGCCATCTTCTGCGTTATCCCGTAAGCTTTGGCACCTGGCTTGTCCTCTTCCTCGTCTACGGTCTCGCCGCTCCTTCCACGCTGATCGGCCTGCTGTGGGCCACAGCCATCGGCATCGGCATCACCGTCGCCCGCCCCGATCTCTTTCTCTGGACCGCGCTCACCCTCGCGCTCTTCGTCTTCTTCAACCTCCTGCTCTCCCGCATGATCCTCGCCTGGATCGAGCGCTGGCTCGCCCAGCGCCGCACCCGCGAAATCGTCACCGCCATCTTCCTTTTCCTCGCCCTCGGCGCGCAGGCCCTCAACCCGGCCTTTCATCAGTCTGGCCATGGCTCGCTCTACGGCATCGGGCGTCAAAAGCCCCTGCACCTGCCCAGTCGTGTGTGGAATGTGCAGAAAGTTTTCCCGCCCGGTCTGGCCACCGACTCCATCTTCCAGGCGATGCAGCACCACCCCCTCAAAGGAGCGGAAGATATGGGTTGGCTCGGCGTCTATGTTCTTGGCGCGGGAGGCCTGCTGGCTCTCCGCCTGCGCTCCGAGAGTCGCGGCGAGAATCTCAGCGAAGCCCCACGCCGGTCAACGAAGGCGCGGGCAAAAGTCCGCTCCCCTGCTCTCCTCGACTTTTCCGGCCCCATCGCGGCCGTTATTGAAAAAGACCTGCGCTACCTGATGCGCAGCGGACCTATGCTCTACAACCTGGCCGCACCGCTGGTCATGGCCGTCGTTTTCGGCGGCGCCATGCGCGGCAACCGGGTTTCAAGCATTCGCCTGGAATACGCGCTGCCCATCGGCTTGGTCTGGGCCTTCCTCGGTCTCACCCGCCTCATTTGCAACAACCTCGGCGCTGAAGGCGACGGCATCCAGTTCTTCTTTCTCTCGCCCACCCCCATGCGCACCGTCATCCTCGGCAAGAACTTCTTTCATCTCGTGCTTTTTCTGCTGGAGGCGGTTCTCATCTCGGCGCTGGTCATCTTCCGCTTCGGCCTGCCCGCGCCCAGCATCGCCGCCGCCACCCTTGCCTGGCTGCTCTTCGCCATTCCTGCCAACTTCGCGGCCGGCAATTTGCTTTCCATCAACATGCCCTATCGCGTCAATATGGCGCGCATCCGCCGCGAGTCCGGCGCGCTCGGCAACGGCCTCCTCAGTATGCTCACGCAGTTCGGAATTCTCGCCGTGGGCGCAGCGGTTATTGCTCCCTGCGGCCTCCTCGGACACAACTGGTGGGCGACTCCCATCCTGCTCGCCCTTGCTGTTGCCGCTCTGTTCGTCTACCTGCGGGTCCTCGGGAACGTGGACCGCATGATCCACTTCCGCATGGAATCCCTGACGCTGGAGATCATGAAAACCAACTGAGTCGGTCCGGCGCGGCACCAAGTCCACGCGAGGGCTGAACCGTCCGATCACTGATCACTGACCACTGACCACCGTTCTCACACCAGCTCGTGCCCGGCGAAGAAATATCCAATCTCGAACTGCGCCGTCTCCGCGGCATCCGATCCGTGGATCGCATTCTCTTCAATCGATCCCGCGTATTTCTTCCGAATCGTACCCTCCTCCGCATTCGCCGGATTCGTCGCACCCATCAGCTTCCGTAGATCGCCGATCGCGTTCTCCTTCTCCAGCACCAGCGCCACAATCGGCCCCGACGACATAAACGTCGTCAGCGAGTCGAAGAACGGCCGCTCTTTGTGGACGTAGTAGAACCCCTCGGCCTGCGGTTTCGAGATCGACAGCTTCTTGATGGCGACAATTTTGAACCCCGCCTTCTCAAGGTCCGCAAGAATGGCCCCCGCGTGACCCTTCCGCATCGCGTCTGGCTTAATAATGCTGAACGTACGTTGTGACAACGGTTGAATCTCCCCGAAAGTAATGTGTGTCTATCAGTGTAGAGCAGGGGTTCAGATCAAGCCGCGTTATCATAGATCGGTAGATGGCTGCTTCGGCCAAAACCATTGTTGATTCGCTCCGGGAGATCGCCCAGGACATCCTGGTCCCCGAGGTCAAGTCCCTTAACGTCTCCCTGGAGGCCCTCCGCACTGAAACGCACCTCGGCGACGAAAAGCTTCGCGACTCGATCGACGGTTTGCGAGCGGAAATGCTGGTTCGGGATAACAAGCTTCAGGACTCGGTCGACGCCTTGCGGTCCGAGATGCAAATCCGTGATGACCGGCTGCATTCCGAACTGCGGCTTCGCGACGAGAGGATGCAGGACGCGGTCCGAGGATTGTCGCAGAAGCTTGATTTCGCCATTGACGTTCGCGAACGGCTTGCGGCCCTGGAAGCCAGAATGCCCAGACAATAAGTCCCGACAGCTACTAGCTAGCAGCTAAGAGCTGGCAGCTATTTTCCAATCACCCGCGCCACCGTTTCCCCAATCGCCGCCGGCGTTTCCACCACGTGAATCCCAGCAGCCTTCAGCGCCTTCATCTTTTCCGACGCCGTCCCCTGCCCGCCCGAGATGATCGCGCCCGCGTGCCCCATCCGCCGCCCCGGAGGCGCCGTCTGTCCCGCGATGAACCCCACCACCGGTTTCTTCACATGCTTCTTCACGTACTCCGCCGCGGTCTCTTCGGCTGTTCCGCCAATCTCCCCGATCAGAATAATCGCCTCCGTGCCCGGATCCTCGTTCAGCAGCTTCAGCGCATCCACGTGCGTCGTGCCCACAATCGGATCGCCGCCAATCCCGATCGCCGTCGACTGCCCAATTCCGCGTTGCGTCAGCTGATACACCGCCTCATACGTCAGCGTGCCCGAGCGAGAAACGATCCCGATCGACCCTTCCTTGTGAATCCGTCCCGGCATGATGCCAACCTTCGCCTTCCCCGGCGAAATCACCCCTGGGCAATTCGGCCCAATCAGTCGCGAGCTGGAATGCTTCAGCACATTCCACACCTTCACCATGTCGTTGATCGGAATCCCTTCGGTGATGCAGATGATCAGCGGCACCCCGGCATCGTTCGCCTCCAGAATCGCGTCGGCGGCAAAAGGGGGCGG
>JBEKIN010000303.1:0-5433 GCA_050011735.1 Acidobacteriaceae bacterium
CCCGCAGGCGGCGATCGGGAAAAGGATTCGCGAATTTAAGCCGTGGCACGAGGTGGTGGGGGTGGTGGCCGATGTGCACGAGAACGGAATCGATCAGCCATCGCCGGCGATGGTGTACTGGCCACCGAAGCCTGGCGATATACCGGGCCTCGAGACGATCGATTTTGCGCGCGGGGCGACGTTTGTGATGCGGAGCGAGCGGGCTGGAACTGAGGAGCTGGTGAGCGAGGCGGAGCGGGCGGTGTGGCGGGTGAATGCGAATCTGCCGGTGGCGGCGGAGCGGACGATGGAGGAGATCGCGAGCCAGTCGCTGGCGCGGACTTCGTTCACGCTGACGATGCTGGCGATTGCGGGCTCAATGGCGCTGGTGCTGGGAGTGATTGGAATCTACGGAGTGATTTCGTACACGGTGTCGCAGCGGCGGCGGGAGATTGGGATTCGGCTGGCGCTGGGAGCGCAGCGGAGCGGGCTGCGATGGATGTTCGTTCGCTCGGCGCTGGCGCTTACTGCGATTGGTGTGGTGATTGGGATGGGCGCGGCGGCGGCGCTGACGCAGCTGATGAAGTCACTGCTGTTTGGGGTGAGCCCGCTGGATCCGGTGACGTATGTGGCGATCCCGCTGGTGCTGGCGGTTTGCGCGGTGCTGGCGAGTTATTTGCCGGCGAGACGGGCGGCGGGGGTGGATCCGGTGGAAGCGCTGAGGAGCGAGTGATCAGCGAACAGTGATCAGTGAACAGTGATCAGTGAACAGTGACCAGTGATCAGTGATCAGTGAACAGTGACCAGTGATCAGTGAAGGGCTTCGAAGGGTTGGGAAAGACGGGGTGAGAGCGATGGGTTGGGTGGGGCGGGTTCTTTCGAGGCGGCGGCGGTATGAGGAGCTTTCGGAGTCGATGCGGGAGCACCTCGACGAAAAGATCGAGGAGTTGGTGGAGGGCGGGATGGCGCGTGAGGATGCGGAGTTCGCGGCGAAGCGGGAGTTTGGGAACGTGACGCGGATCGAGGAGCGGAGCCGGGAAGTTTGGCAGTGGCCGTCCATCGAAAGCATGGGTGCGGACGTGAAGTTTGCGGTGCGGCAGCTGGTGAAGGCGCCGGGGTTCACGGCGACGGCGGTGTTGACGCTGGCGCTGGGGATTGCGGTGAACGCGGCGATGTTCAGCCTGGTGAGCGCGTTTCTGCTGCCGCGCTTGCCGGGGCGCGAGGCGCAGAAGATGGTGGTGGTGTCGTCGGTGGATCCCGACGCGAGCTTTATGCCGGACACGAGTCCGGTTTCCGCGCCGAATTATCTGGCGTGGCGCGGGGATACGCGGGTGTTTGCGGAGATGGCGGCGGCGGATGAGTATCGTACGGCGAACCTTGCGGGGCTGGCACAAACGACCGCAGGGGATGGGCAGCCTGAGTCGATCGGGTATGCGGCGGTGTCGCCGAATTACTTCAGCGTGTTCGGGGTTGCTCCGCCGATGGGGCGGCCGTTTGCCGCGGGAGAGGATCAGGCGGGGCACGATCATGTGGTGATCCTGAGCCATGGGCTTTGGGAGCGCCGCTTCGGATCGGATCCGTCGGTGGTGGGGAGGACGGTGCGGCTGGACCGCGAGGATTACGAAGTGGTGGGGGTGATGGCGGCGGATTTTCGGCTGCTGGGCTTCACGCCGCAGCTATGGACGCCGCTGACGCTGAAGAGCGCGGATGAGACGGCGGAAGGGCGCAGGAACCGCTCGCTGTTTTTGTTTGCCAGACTGGCGCCGGGAGTGACGCTCGCGCAGGCGCGCGCGGAGGTGACGGTGCTGGCGCGGCGGGCTGGGGAGGACTTTCCGGCGACGGAAAAGCGCTGGGGCGCGGCGGTGAGGATGCTGCCCGACTACCTGATCTACGCATTCAGCATTCGCAACGCGCTGATGGTGATCATGACGGTGGTAAGTTTTGTGCTGCTGATTGCGTGCGCTAATGTTGCCGCGCTGCTGTTGACGCGGGCGGCGGGGCGGCAGAAGGAGCTGGCGATCCGCGTGTCACTGGGGGCGAGCCGGGTGCGGGTAGTGCGGCAGCTGGTGACGGAAGGACTGGTGATCGCTCTGGTTGGCGGCGGGGTTGGGCTGTTGCTGACGTATTTCGGAATCCGCTACCTTCGTTCGAGCCTGACCTTCAACGACGCGATCAGCGCGGTTCCTGTGAGTCTGGACCGGAATGTTCTGCTGTTTGCTGTGGGCATCTCGCTGGCTTCCGCGTTGCTGTCGAGCCTGGTTCCGGCGCTGAAGGCCTCGCACACCGACATCAATGCGGACCTGAAGAGCGAGAGCCGGGGGGCTTCGACGAGCCGCGCCCACAGCCGTCTGCGCGCCCTGCTGGTGGGCGGCGAAATCGCGCTGGCGCTGTTTCTGCTGATCGGAAGCAGTCTGCTGATCCACGGACTTTTGGTGCTCGAGCATCAGAAGCTGGGGTTCAGATGGGATCATCTGCTGACCGCGGGCGTGACGCTGGACCATGCACGATACGGCGATGCGTCGAAGGAGATCGAGTTTGTGCGCGATCTGATGCCGAACCTGCAGCGGATTCCCGGCGTCGAGGGCGCGACGGTGGCTTCGGATCTCCCGGCTTCGGGAGCGAACAGCGTTGCGGTACGCGTCCAGGGCCAGCCCGCATTGACGCCGAACGAGCAACACACGGCTCGGGATGTGGTCGTGAGCCAGGATTATTTTGAGGTGGCGGGCGTCTCGTTGCTGCGTGGGCGTGGGTTCACGGAAATGGACAAGGGGGACGGGCCGCGGGTGGTGATGGTGAACCAGGAATTTGTGCACCGCTATTTTCAGGATCACGATCCGTTGGGAAAGCAAATTCAACTGGACATCCAGGATGCTGCGCCGGCATGGAGCGAGATTGTGGGGGTGGTGAGCGACGTGAAGAACTACTCCGAGGGGACGCAGGTGGATCCGGAAGTCTACGAGGCATTTCTGCAGCGGCCGGTGGCGTCGTTTTCCATCATGCTGCGGTCGAGCGTGGAACCTGGCAGCCTGACACCGGCGTTGCGCCACGCGGTTGGGCAGGTGGATGGCGAGCTTCCGCTGCTGCAGTTGATGAGCATGGACAGGGTTCTCGAATACCACAGGAGCGGAAACCCGCTTTTCGAGCGGCTGCTATGCACGTTTGCGCTGTTGGCGCTGGTTCTGGCGGCGATTGGGATTTACGGGCTGGTGGCGTACTCGGTTGGCCAGCGAACGCATGAGATCGGGATCCGGCTGGCGCTGGGGGCGAAGGGATCGGATATATCAGGGATGATATTGAAGGACGGATTGAAGGTCGCGGCGATCGGGTCGGGGATTGGGCTGGCGCTGGCGCTTCCGCTGCCGAAGCTGTTCGACTCGATCTTTGTGGGCCTCCACTTTGGCACACCGGGAGTTTATCCGGTGGTGGCTGCGGCGATGCTGATCGTGGCGGTGGTGGCTACGTACGCACCGGCTCGGCGCGCGATGCATGTGGATCCGACGACCGCGCTGCGGAATGAGTGAAGACAGCGTTCAGCGGATAGCGAACAGCGGATAGAAAACCAAGGCGCGGGGTTGAGAACCCATGTCCCCAAAACCAGGGACATGGGGCACCCAGCTACTAGGGCACCGGGCACAGGGCGGTTTGAACCCAGCTACGAGGGCACCGGGCACCGGGCGGTTTGAACCCATGTCCCCAAAACCAGGGACATGGGGCACCCGGCTACGAGGGCACCGGGCACAGGGCGGTTTGAACCCATGTCCCCAACACCAGGGACATGGGGCACCCAGCTACGAGGGCACCGGGCACAGGACGGTTTGAACCCATGTCCCCAAAACCAGGGACATGGGGCACCCAGGGATCCGCTTCAGGGTAAATATTGGGCGGGGATTTGGTCGGTGGCGTTCTCGGCTTGCCAGAGGATTTGGAGGACGTGCCAGTTCTGTCCGTCGAAGACGGCCTGGATGGAGTTGATGCCGCGGGCGAGAGGCTTGCCGGCGAGGGTCGTGGTGTAGGTGCTCCAGAGATGGGCGATGTGGCCGAAGGCTTCGGACTGAACTTTGATCTGGTGTTCGGTGACGATTTCGTCGCCGTTTTTGGCGACGGCTGCGATCCAGTCATCGAGGGTGAGGACGTGCGGGCCGTTGGGGCCGACGGGAATGAGGCGCACGTTGGGCAGCAAAAGCTGTTTCATGCAGGCGCGGTCTTTGTTGGCGGGACCGCTGACGGCGTCGTCGAGGGCAACGATGAGCTGATCGAGGGTTGCGGTGGGTGGGCAAGGCGTGGGGGCTGGGGTTTGTGCTGACGCCGGCGTTTGGGCTGGAGTTTGGGCGTGGGCGGTGAATCCGGGGCCTAAAAGCTGAGACCCGCACGCGACAAGAGCGAGAGGCAAGGCGAGAGAGAGGAAACGGCGCATGCAGGGAGTGTAATGCACGCCTGCTAGTGAAGAGGCGCGTGGCTATTGGTGGGTGTGGTCGTGATGGTGGTCGTGATCGTGGGGATGGGAGTGCGTGACGCCGTCGTGGGTATGCTCATGCGAGTGCTTTGTGCCGGGGGCAGGCGGGTTGGCATGCGAGTGATCGTGGTGCCCGTCATCGTGGGAGTGTTCGTGCGTGTGTGTGACGGCGTCGTGGGTGTGGGGGTGAGAATGCTCGGACATGGATTGCTCCTGGGGGATTTCTACCGCGCTGAGGCACTCCTGGTATAGCAACTCAGGACAGGGTTTGGGAAGACGCTGAGCAGGAGGTCGGCCGAGCGCTTCGCACGATTACGCGGACAGCGCCGTCGCGCTGCGCATTTCTTCGAGGATGGCGCGGGTGGCGGCGGCGGGGTCGGGAGCCTGGGTGATGGGGCGGCCCACGACGAGGAAACTGGCTCCGGCGACGAGAGCGGCGGCGGGGGTGGCGATGCGCTTCTGGTCGGCGACGTCGCTGCCGGCAGGACGAATGCCGGGAATGACGAGGGTCGCGGCGGGAAAGCGCGAGCGCAGGGCGGCGGCTTCTTCGGCGCTGGCGACGAAGCCGTTGATGCCCGCAGCGGAGGCGGTATCGGCAAGGCGCAGGACCTGGCTTTCGGACGAGTGATCGATGCCGATGGCGGCGAGCTGGAGCTGATCCATGCTGGTGAGGACGGTGACGACGAGGAGTTGGGGCGCGTTGGGCACGGAGGAGGCGGCTTCGGCAGCGGCTTCGAGCATGGCAGGGCCGCCAGCGGCGTGGACGGTGAGGAACTCGGCGCCGATGGCGGCGACGGAACGAACGGCGCAGGCGACGGTGTTAGGGATGTCGTGGAGCTTGAGGTCGAGGAAGACGGAGCAGCCGCGATGGCGCAGTTCGCGGACGATGGAGGGGCCTTCGGCGACGAAGAGCTCGAGGCCGACCTTGAACCAGCAGCAGAGGTCGTCGAGCTGGCCGGCGAGGGCGAGGGCGGGCGGAGCACTGGGGTAATCGAGGGCGA
>JBEKIN010000304.1:0-5365 GCA_050011735.1 Acidobacteriaceae bacterium
CCTCGCGCTGTCCGTTTTGCCGTTTCTGCCCGGCGATATCCTCAAGGTCGCCGCCGCCGCCGGAGCCGCGTCCGGATTACGCCGCTTCCGGCGCTCCTGACCCGCACGCGTCTCAGATCCCCGGCCGTCCCCGGCTCCCTGCAAAATTCAAAGCCCGCGTCAGCATCGAGCTGATACGCGGGCTTCTGTTGGTTGTTGTCGGCTCGCCTTGCGCTCGCTTTTTGCTCGTTCCTGGCTCGCCTTTAACTCGCTTTCCGCTCGATTCTCACTCGCTCTTCGCTGAGGAGTTCCTACGATGCGATCGCTGACCGGACCAGCGGTATCTCCTCGACCCGGCCTCGCCGCCGCGCTACGATGCGCACCCCATCCGCTGACTGCTCCATCGCCATCGTCTGGGCGCACACTCCGCAGAGCCAGTAGTGTTCCATCCGTCGCGAGCGTTTGCCGTTCTCATCTGCTTCGCCTGCCGGCACATCGAAAACAAAAATTCGCCCCTCGCGTAAATAGTGCAGGGGCTTGGCGCATTTCGGATTTGCACAATGACTCACCATGAAAACATCTCCACATCCGCGCTTCCTGATTCCGTCGGCTCCGTCTCTCTGCCGAGACGATCCTGAGCGCTGCTCACTAAAGGAAGGGACCCGCGGGACGACCCGGCCTCGGGTCCGTTCCGCAATACAGTGCGACTCTCTGATTCCTGGGAATAGGATGCGTGAAGACCAGCGTCCAGTTTTCCACGCGTGTTAGCCGGGGGATCACCACCGTCACGATGGCATGGTTTTCGGACGGTTAACAGTTCTATTTTGACATACGCCTCTCTCCGATCGCGGAAAATTCGCATGAATTCGACGCCTTCCTCCGACCCTTGTGCAAAAATCAAAGTTTGTCCTGATCCCGAACGAAATGTCCCTGCTGCGATCCACATTCATCGGCCTCTCTCATAACTCCCGCCTGCGCCGCTTCGCCGAAAAATCCCGCCTCGGCCGCCGCATGTCTTCTCGCTTTGTCGCCGGGTTCCGCATCGAAGACGCCCTCGGTGCCGCGATCACCCTCGGCTCCCAGGGCCTCGCCGTTACCCTCGACAGCCTGGGCGAAAACGTCACCACTCCCGACCACGCCCGCCAGTCGGCGCAGATCTACCACTGGCTGCTCGACTCCATCTCGCAGTCGAAACTCGATGCCAACGTCAGCCTCAAGCTCACCCAGATGGGCATGGACCTCAGCCCCGATCTGGCTTTTGAAATCGTTTCCGGCCTCGTCGACCACGCCGTCAAGGCCAACTCCTTCGTCCGCGTCGACATGGAAGGCTCCGCGTACACCCAGGCCACCATCGACCTCGTCCGCAAACTTCACTCGGTTCCCGCGAACCGGGATCACGTCGGCATCGTCATCCAGAGCTATCTGCGCCGCAGCGCGGACGACGTCGCTGGCCTGCTCAGCGACCGCATCCGCATTCGCCTGTGCAAAGGCGCCTATCAGGAGCCCCCGGATGTCGCCTTCCCTGATAAGAAGGACGTCGACCGCAGCTTCGTCGCTCTCACTGAGACCCTGTTGAAAAGCGGCGTCTTCCACGGCATCGCAACCCACGACCCGGCCATGATTGCCGCTGCAAAGAACTTCGCCCGCAGCCAGCGCATCGATCCGGCCAGCTTCGAATTTCAAATGCTCTATGGAGTCCGCCGCGACCTGCAGCGATCGTTAGTCCAGGAGGGGTACAAAGTCCGCGTCTACGTGCCCTTTGGCGAGGAGTGGTACCCCTACTTCATGCGCCGCCTCGCCGAACGCCCCGCCAACGTCCTCTTCATCGCCCGCAACATGCTGCGCAAGTAACGACGACCACGTGCGCACTATGCGGTCTTCACAACCCGAATCTGCCCGGCCAGGGAGTCCAGCGCATTCCGCATTTGCTTCGACTCCTCGACTGTGAACCCCATGCGAGTGTGAAACTCCAGGGGATCCAGTTCCGCTAAAACCATGGTCAGAGCATTCCGGACTGCAAGGACTTCGTCCAGAAGGAAGACCTCCGGTTGTCCCAGGGGGATGGAGCGCACCTTCTCAAGCAGAGCTGTGGCGGATTGTTCGGAGATTCCAATGGCGGCCTGAAAATTTGCAACCGCAAATCCGTTGCACACCTCATTCAGGGCATTGTTCCAGTGGTCAATCTCGTCATCCCCGAGCCGCAGAGTCAGCCGGTCGGACTGTTGCGCGTCGATCACCATGCCGATTCCTATCTTAGCCCCCGAAAATAAGCCTTGCCCAGCGCTGGCCGGAGCGCCGTTCCGCAATCCTCGCCCAGTAAATTAAGAATGGACAAGCACCCGGCCGCGGTCGTTCCAGATTGCCTGTCTCCCATCCCGGAGCCCTCTTTCCAGGGAAGCCGGATCGGTCAGTACTTCAAATATCACCTCGGCCAACTCCTCACGGCTCTTGATCTCAGGAAAATCGTCCCCCCGCACCACATGCTTTCTGTAGGCGTGGCCTTCAGAGATCCGTCGTTCGATCGCGCGCGCCTGTTCTTCTTCCATGGAGCCTGGTCGCTATGCTAACGGGAATGTCGCCATTCAAGCCCCGAGCAACCGGCCCTCACGATCACTTTAGGCACTGTCGGAGCAAGTGTTCCCATCTGCGACCAGCCACCAGCTGCTTCACCGCGGCTCGTAGGGCTCAATCGACAACAAGCTGCCCAGCACATGCCGCTCGTCGGGCGTGAAGGTCTGCGAGAATCGCGCCGAGTTCAGAATCTGAGCACGCTGGTCGGGCGGAATCTGCCGCAGGTCGTTGAACGCCCGTCGCACCATCGCCTGCCGGTCCCCCGGCATCGTGCCCAGGGTCCCAGCCGAGCCCCGCACGTCGGCCTTTTGCTCCGGGGTCAGCCGCTCGAACATCTCGTTCCGTCCCAGGATCCGCTGTTGCTGCTCCAGCGGACGCGACTCCAGAGACCGCAGCCGGTTCAGCACCCGCTGCTGCTGATCCGGCGACAGCCGATTGAACCCCGGCTCATGGCGCAGCAAATCCTCCTGTTGCTGGGGCGACAAATTCTGATGCTGGTTCAACCATTCCGGCAGATGCTGTTGACCCGGCCGCCCAGCCCCATTCACACCCGGCCTCATCGCCGCGGGATTCCCGCCCGGCTGTCCGGCGCCGTTCCCTTTTCCGTTTCCATTCTGATTACCCGCCGGCTTGCCTGCCTGCGGTCGTACCGGAGCCGGCCGCACCGGAGCGGTCCGCGCCGCCTGCGCGCGTTGCCATCCCCACGCCCTCGGCCCCGCAAATGACGAAGCCGGCCACAGAACCAGCAGGCACAGAACCACCGCTGACGCCAATCCGGACGCAATCCCGCGTCCGGGCGCCGCACTGCCCTGCGTCTTGTTCCGAGTTCCCGAGATCATCGCCTTACTTCCCCAATGGCAGAACTGCAAGTTAGGCCGCAAATCCACTCGGGCCGGCTCTTCTTTTCTGCTCATAGCCTTCGCCCATCTCTCTTCCTTCGTGCTCCCAGCTCCAGGCTCCCAGCTCCCAGCTGCCTCTACAGGCTCCCAGCTCCCGGCTCCCAGCTCCCAGCTGCTTCACAGGCTGTTCCCAGCGCCTCCGCCCTTATCCCCGGCGTCCTGCTGATCCATCGAGTTCAGTTGCTGGAACACCTGCGCATTCTCATCCAGCGACTGCAGGTCCTTAATCACCGGCGACGCCGTCGTCTGTACCGGTGCCGGCTTCGAGAATCCGCCAAACCCTGCGTAGGTTCCGCCGCCCACCGCCACAATCAGCGCCAGCGCTGCCGCGGCCAGCGGCCGCATGTGCATCTGATTGCCAAACAGCATCCGTGCCCGAATCCGCTCCAGCCAACCTGCGGGCGCGGCCTGCTGCTCTTCCCGCATCAGGCCCGCCATCCGCGTATCGAAGTACGGCGAAACCTCCGGAGCCGTCCACGTGTCCAGCAACGCCATCGTGGCTTCCAGCTCCTTCAGTTCCTTCCCGCACTCGGCGCAGCTGTCCACATGCGCTCGCACCTCGGCCGGTACCGACTTCGGGGCAAGAAGCAGGTCCGGCAAATTCGCTTTCACGTTACGGCAGATCATAAAATCCCCCAATTTCCCATTCTCTCTAATCCTGATCGACAAATTCCTTCAGCCGTTCCCGCAGCGTCTGATACGCCCGGAACAGCAGCGACTTCGTCGCCGATTCGCTCAACCGCAGGACCTGGCCAATTTCCTTGTAATCCAGCCCCTGATACTTGTGCATCAGCACCGCGGTCCGCTGCCGCTCCGGCAGCGCCATCACATGCTTGCGGATCGCCCGCATCCGCTCGTCCTTCACCATCTCTTCTTCGGCGCCCGGATGCATATCCGCCACGTCCGGCGTCGTCCCGGTCTCCGGATCGGGCTGATCCAGATAGATCGTCTGCGCCGCCCGCTCCTGCTTCGTATCCCGCGCGTGGTTCACGCCCAGATTCGTCGCAATCCGGTACAGCCACGTCGTGAACTTCGCCTCGGCTCGATACGTCTGCCGCGAACGGTAAACCCGCAGGAAAACCTCCTGCGCCAGCTCCTCCGCCACGGCCTGATTATGCACCATGCGGTACATGAAGTTGACGATCGGCTTCCTGTACTTCTCGATCAGGAAGTTGAACCCCCCATCATCGCCTTCCCGTACCCGGAGCATGATCTCCGCGTCGGACATCGCCCGCCAGTCGCCAGGACTCGACAACGTCCCGCCCGAACCTACCGCCAACCCGCCCGGCAGCATCCCTCGGTCTAGAGCCGCAGTCGCCATATCCCTGCTAACCCCATCCGGGTCGTCAGGTTGCGCGGAATCTTCCCCGTTTTCCGCCTCTTCCCACCCCTCCGGAAGCTGGGTCACCGGCAGGGGGCCTTCCGCCTCTTCCCACCCCTCCGTTACTTCAGGAACCGGACCCAGGACTTCCTCGTCCTCATCCACCGGCGGATCCAGCGGATCATGGGGGTCGTCCGGCATCGGCGACGGGTTACGAAAGGCCATGTGCCTGATCATTCTACCGTTGAAAGCCCTGCCCTGACCCGGATTCCCCCTCGGGACCCCCATCGGTGTCCGGCTTCGGGCTTGCAGCCTGCCGCCCGTCGGCTGCTGTCCGTTTTTTGAACGCCGAACGCTGCTCCTCGGGCAAGCAGGGTGGGAATCCGGTTCGTATCAGGGCCCGACTTCAGTCGGGCCGTACCAGTCCAAAATGAACCGGGCTTCAGCCCCTGCGTCTCTCTTTCGTAACCGCCCCCCATGAAAACCCCGGCTTTCGTGGGTCCCAATCCTCGCAGAATAGCTGTATCCCGCCCCCCCATGGCAAAACCCACTCGCAACGCCGAGCACGAAAACATCGTGAGGCCCTCGCGCACCT
>JBEKIN010000305.1:0-5313 GCA_050011735.1 Acidobacteriaceae bacterium
GCCAGGAGCGGGGTACAGGGTGCAGGGGACAGGGCACAGGAAGGCAGGTAACGGTGATGGTTACAAATGTAGCGGTCAAAGCAGGTGTGGGTCAGAATGGGCAGTTTGTAGGGGCGCGAAGGGTGAACCAGTCGCTGACGGCGGTGGTGGAGCGGCGGGCACTGGAGTGGATGGCGGAGCGGGCGCCGCGGTGGGTGACGTCGGATGGGCTAACGGCGCTGGGGCTGAGCGCGCAGGTGGGAGCGGGGATCTGCTATGCATTGGCGCGGTACGACCGGCGGGCGCTGCTGCTGGTGATTCTTTGTATTGCTCTGAACTGGCTGGGCGACAGCCTGGATGGGACGCTGGCGCGAGTAAGACAGCAGCAACGGCCGAGGTATGGGTTCTACGTGGATCACATGGTGGATATCTTTGGGTCGGTCGCGTTGCTGGGCGGGCTGGGGTGGTCGGGGCTGGTGCACTGGCAGGTGGCGCTGGCAATGTTAGTGGGGTTTCTGCTGCTGTCAGGAGAGAGTTACCTGGCGACTTACACGCTGGGGCAATTTGAGTTATCGCAGGGATTGTTTGGGCCGACGGAGTTACGGATTGTGTTGGTGGTGGGGAATCTGGCGTTGCTGCGGAGTCCGTATGCGACGGTGTTCGGGCACAGGCTCTTATTGTTTGATCTGGGAGGGGCGATTGCGGCGTTGGGGATGTTTGCGATCGCGGTGGTGGTCGCGGTGCGGCATACGGCGGAACTGTACCGGCAGGAGCCGCTGCCGTGAGCGCGTTCGTGCGGTGGTTGAAGTTCAACGCCGTTGGCGTGGTGGGAACGGGGGTACAACTGGCGGCGCTGGCGGTTTTCAATCGCTGGATGGCGGGGCATTATCTGGTGGCGACTGCGGCGGCACTTGAGGTGGCGCTGCTGCACAACTTTCTGTGGCATGCGCTGTACACGTGGCGGGATCGGTGCGGCGAGGGTAGGGTGTTCGGGCGGATGGTGCGGTTTCATCTGTCGAACGGGGCGGTATCGATGGTAGGGAATCTGGTTTTGATGCGGGTGCTGGTGGAGGGGGCAGGGATGCCGGTGCTGGCCGCAAATGGAGTGGCGATTTTGGTGTGTTCGGTGGTGAATTTCTTTTTGGGAGACGGGTGGGTGTTTCGAGCCAAAGGTCCAGCTGTAGTCCCGGGTCTCAAAAGCGAGGCCCGGAACACGCAGACAGGATGGATTGCTTAGTCGCTCTGGCATTTCACGCTGCCAATCGGGCAGTGGCTACACTTTCCCGAGGACTCTCTGATACCGTCGCCACACCAAGGCCGCGGGGATCCCCAGAATCGCAAGCCAGAGCAGCACCGCTGGTCCATTCTCCTCCACGAGCAGCACCCTCCCCACCAGGCTGTCGACCGCATTCCGAATGCCGCCGACTGCCGCATTGCGCATACGCAAACCCACTGAGACCGCGGCCCCGCCGGCCAACTGGGCTTTGTAGTCTTCCGTCAGTTGCAGATCGACAGTGGCAAAGGCGACGCGGTGCTCGAGAGCCTGCTGCTCCGCCTCCATGCTTTCGATCTGCCCGCGCGTCTCGGAAATCTGTTCCTCCACCTGCAAAACGTCTTGCATTTTGCCAGGGCGCTGCTGAAGGATCGCCCGCAGCTGCTGCTCCGTTTCGCGCGCGTTGTTCAGCCGCGCGTCCAGATCTACGTGTTGCTGGGACACTTCCTCTCCCGTTTGCGACTCGCTCTCCACCCGTCCCAGCCTGCGCAGCGCATCGAGCGCCCGTGTGAGCTGTGCCGCGGGAATCCGCAAGGAAGCCTGGAAAGATCGCGCGCCTTCGTCCGGCGTGTTGAGGTTCAACTGCGCGGCATAACCGTGGTTATCCCTAAGAATCTCATCCAGAGCAGCGCGCGCGTCGGCGATGTTCTTTACCAGAATGGTGAGGGAAACACTGCGGGCGATCATGGGACCCAGTGCCGGTGCTGGCTCGGGTTTCCCTACGCTCTGATCGCTCAACTTGTCGTTGGCTGCCGCCATCGGCGGTGGCATCGCCGCTTCTCCAGCGGACCTTGCCTCTGGCCCAGTGAACGTATCACCGGCGGCCAGCTGTTCCTTGAGGTGTTTTGGCTGGCCATGCCGAACCGTTACCGCGAGCTCGACGAAAAGGGTTGCAGCCACAGCCAGCAGCGCTCCGCCGCCTGCGAAAGCCCAGGAGTTCCACTTGCTGGATCCGTAGGCCGGTGGCTTCTCCTTTCTTTGCGCAGAGGCAATCTCCTGCGCGCGTTGCTCCACCTTCTCGTTCAGATTGCTGGGCGCTGGCGGGACACTCCACGCGGCCAGAGCCTGGGACGTGCTGCGCAACTGCTCTTCCAACGAAGCGCACGCGGTGCACGCCTCAAGATGCTGCAGGAGCGCTCGGCTCTCGGCGCCGGTCAGCTCGCCGTCGAGCAAGGCCATGATCTCTTCGGGAGTGACCGGATGTTGTGTGGCTGTGCTCATGCGTGCTCCTCCATCTTCGAAAGCGCTTTGGCACCTGGACTGGCGGCCGGGGCGGCCAGCAACTCCCGCAGGGCAGCGCGCGCCCGAAACAAACGCGATCGCACCGTATTGACCGGAATGCGGAGAACTCCCGCAATCTCCGCGTAGCTGAGCTGCTCGAATTCACGCAGCATCAGAATCTCCCGCTCCAGCGGGTCGAGTTTGCCCACCGCCTGGCGCAGCGCAAGCACTGCGTCCATAGCGGGACGTGTTCCGGGTTCATCGCCGGCCGGCAGCGTGCCGCCAAACATCCCGCGAAACGCCGCCCTGCGCCTGTAGCTTCGCAGGATTCTCAGAGCGATGGCGTAGAGCCAGGTTCGGAATAACGCCGTCGCTTCGTAACGACTCCGGGCCCGCAGGACCGCCAAAAATGTCTCCTGCGCCAGCTCCTCGGCGTGCGAGCGGTCCACGATGCGGCGGCAGAAGAACCCGTACACCGGCTGCCTGTAGCGGAGGAAAAGCGCGCTGAAGGCATCGGTCGAGCCGCGCGCAAACGCGGTCATGAGCTGCTCGTCGGTTTCACGTTTCGCTGAATCGTGTTCCGCCTGGGTTTCATCCACGGAGTTTCGCGTTAGCCCTCCGATGCGCGGATTGGACTGACCCAACCTCTTCTGCGCATCATTAACGGTAATGACCCCGAGCAGCAAAAAGTTCCCATGCCGATGGGATTTTTTCTGGAGGCGATTGGGGCCCTGCCGCCAGGTCGGCAAATCGAAGTTGGGCACGGGTGCCGGCGCCGATTTGGTACAGGGGCATTACTGTGGAGTTGAAGCCCGGCATTTAGTCGTACGGAGAGGGCAGGGTGTGAGTCTAAGCTTCTTGCTATGGGGTGAACCTGGCCGGGAGCAACGGGGTTTTTTCGGAATGCGAGGTTAGTCGCCGGCGTTGTATTTCACGCTGCAGCCGTAGGGGCGGGTGTAGGTGACTGCGACCTGTTGTCCAGACATGGCCTGGGTGAGGGCGTCGGTGACGTAGTTTTTCGAGTGGGGGATGTCGGAGGGGTCGTCGTTGGGGTGGTCGTCGATGGCGCCGGAGTAGATGAGCTTGCCGGAGGGATCGATGACGTACATGTCGGGGGTGGTCTTCGCTTCGTACTCGTGGCCGAGAGCGCCGGTGGGGTCGAGGAGGGCGGCGGTGGGCGAGGCGTGGACCTTCTGCATGTAGTCGTTTTCGGCGGAGGCGGTCATGTAGCCCTGCGCGCCGGGGGCGGAAGAGAGGACGGTGAGCCAGACGACGCCTTTGGCGGTCCACTGCTTCTGGAGGTTCTGCATGTTGCCGCTGTTGTAGTGCTTGCGGGTGTAGGGGCAGCCGTTGTTGGTCCACTCAAGGACGACGTATTTGCCGCGGTATTCGGAGAGCTTGTGGGTCTGGCCGTTGGTGTCGGTTCCGGTGAAGCCGGGGGCGGGGTCGCCGACGCGGACGGCCCATGCGGTGAGGGTGAGGGCGAGGAGAGCGGAGACGATGGTAGCTGTGCGGATGGGGAGATGGCGCATGGGGACACCCTCCTGATTGATTGAATTGAGCACCACAGAGGTCGTAGAGCGGCCTGCTTATTGAGATATTGGACGCGCAAGGGTGGCGGATTGTCTATTGGCGGGCTGTAAAGAATTGAGGGGGAAGGGGCCGCAGGGAGGAATGGAGCGGGCGGGGTTTTCCGCGGGGTGGGGCCGCGGGCGAGGCTTGGGCGCGGTTCCATTCTGGGAGGAAACGGTACTCGGGTACTGAGACTGAGGGCCCGGTTGTATTGATTTGCGCGCAGGATGGGAGCTAGCTTCTTGCTATGGGGTGAACCTGGCGGGGGGAAAGGTGGGGGTACGCTTCGACTCCGTAACCCCACGGCGGCGCGACCTTGCTCAGGGCGGGCTCAGTTGGGCCTCCGACCCTCCGTGGTGGGAGAGCGTCGACTGCGCTGATCACGATCGTTTCCTGCAGCGCCTGGATGATCAAAGCAATCGATCGGGCGGCAGGCGAGGAGGGGCGCCGGTTGCGCGGAACGCGCCAAACGGCCGCCGCTCTGTCCACTTCTCGCCTGTTGGGAAGTCAGTTTCCGTCACTTTATCGAGGACTGCTTGCTGCGCTGCTGTCTTGTCATCGCGCCAGCTGGCTAGAACTGGTCTCATATCCGGGGCATTGGCTCCGGTCAGGAACATGAGCCCCGCTTCACCACCCCCGCGAGCAAATACCGGCTCGCCGGGGATCCCGGCTTCGGACCACCCCATCGCACCAACAGCAAGGCGCGATGGGGACCCCGGGGCGGCGGGTCTCACACGGGATCCCACCAGGCTTAGGGAATTTATGAGACCAGTTCTATCGTCCCTGGCATGATCATTAGTACTTTGGGTCGAAGACGATGGATGCGAAGGTACCGGCCAATTCGTTTGTCGTTCCTCCGCCCGGGCCTACGGTAACGAAGAGCTGGTTTGCTGCTCCATTGGTCGTGTTTCCGCCACCGAAGGCAATGCCCCAGAGGTTGTTGAGGATAATCTTCCTGCCGTGCTCCCTTATCGTACCGACAAACTCCCCGGTTGTTGGATTGAACCCGTTGATGGTGCCGTCGAGGGAGTTATTGGAAACCAGCAGAGTGTTGCTCAGCGGGCCAAAATCAGCGGGAGCGAGGGCCATGCCCCAGGCCTGATTGAGCCTGTCGCTCTTGATCAGTGTCTTGACGAAGGTGCCATCCTCCTGGAAGACGTCGACGTAACCGCCCGCACCCACGTTCGGTAGAGCGTACACAACGTAAACCATGCCATTGATGTCCTGGACGCCGAATACCGAGAGGGTCGAGGGGACGTTCGGGTCAC
>JBEKIN010000306.1:0-5272 GCA_050011735.1 Acidobacteriaceae bacterium
GCGTCGCGGAAACGCCGGCCCGCGGCGTGCTCTTCAGCTTCGCGCATCCAGTTGAGAACGCGCTCGTCGGTTTGCTGGATGCGGCGGGCGGCATCGAGCTGGATGCGGACCCGCTGGCGGCGGACGCCGCGGAAGGCCCAGACCAGAAGCAGAGTGCAGGCGAGACTACCCAGGAACCATTCAAGGACAGGACCGATCCACGGCGAGCGGGAGCCGAAGGCGGCGACGTGGCTGAGGAGGCGGTCGAGCCAGCGGTAGAGGATGGCCATGATCCGGTCGCGGAGGGATGGCTCGCTCGAAGTGTTGAATTCCCTGCCCGCCAAGATGGCGTTGGCGCGCTGGCGCGCGGTGGCGAAGTCGGGAGCAGACGATGCAGGCTGCACGTCGGCGAGGTCGGCGTCGAGGTGGGATTCGACGCTGGTCATCAGGGCGGCGCGTTTTGCGTCGGGCTGAGATTTCGCTGAGGCGAGTGCAGTGACGATCCAGGCGTAGTGCGCGTCGAAGGTGGCATTGTTGGCGAGGCTAACGTGTTCGTCGGCGCCGACCTGAGAGGAGTCGCATGCGGAGCTCTGTTGCGCGCAGGCTGCGGCGAGGGAACGAAGAGCCCGCAGATGGCTGGTGTATTCGGCGAGGGTGCTGTGCTTCAGGACCTGTTCAGAGACGGCGACCTGTGCGGTCTGAGCGTACAAAGGCGGGACCGGCGAGAGGCTGCAGAGTGCGGCGAAGGCGAGAGTCGCGCGGCGGGTGCGAATTATGCCGGCTCCGGAGATGTGGTTCCCTCCGCAACGGGGTTGGCAGGCGGGCCTCCGGCGCGCAGCATGAGGAACTCGATGTCGAAGCCCTCATGGCGAACGCGCTCGTCGAAATAGAAAAGGCAAAGCGCGATGGCGAGGATGGGGCCGATGAGCAGTCTGCTGAGAAAGGCGCCGGCAAGCTGGATCATCTGGAGAACGTAGCGCTCCGCGCCGTGCGCCCGGAGAGCGAGAAAGGTGAGGGGGGAAAGAACGACGCCGATGATCATGCTCATGGCGATGACGAGGAGGCCGAGCAGAAAGATGCGCCCTTTGCGCTCGGTGAGGAGCGCCATGCTGCGGCGGACGGAGGCGTTGGCGCCGAGGGATTCAATGACGGAAGCGGGTATGCCCAGCGAGACGCGGATCGCGGCGTAGATGGCGTAGATGCAGCTGGCCAGCATCTGCAATCCAAAGATGAAGGCGAAGATTCCTCCCGCGATGACAGCGCCGCCTCCCAGCCGCGGAACGAGGGCCAGGACGGCGAAGAACATTGCGAAGGAGAGGATGAGCCACCAGCAGATGCTCCAATACTGGCGCAGGGTGACCAGCACGTAGCGAAACCAGTGGGCGGTGGCGGTTTTCCACGCCACGGATCCAGAAGCGGGCCTGCCGAGATAAAGTTCGGCGACGGCCCAGGTGGTGGCGGCCTGGGTGATTCCGTAGAAGGCAAAATAGACCAGCATGCCGACGATGACGATGATGGCGGAGAGGATGGGCCTGCTGATCACGGTGAGATGCATGCCGTGCATAACCGCCTCGCCGGTGGTGAGGAGCACCTGAAGAGTGCCGCTGAGAAACTGCACCACGGCAGGCAGAGCGGCGAGGCTGGCGAAGAGGGCGAAGCGGGAGCGGTAGAGCTGGAAGGTGCGGTCGAGAATTTCGCCGGTGGAAAGGGGTCTGAGATCGTAACCGGAAGAGGTCTGCGCGAGGCTTTCCGCACCCGCCCAGCTTTGACCGCCTGCCATAAAGATGTCTCCGAGTGTGGGCATAGTAGCACAGGGGAAGGAAGAAAACACGGGTACTCACGGGGGACTCTCGGTGTGGGTTCCGGCGTGGTGCGGTCTATTCTTCCGGGGGCAGCATCTGGTAACTGACGAAGGCGAAATGGTGACTGTCCGGGGCCCAGGAGGGCACGTTCATGGTGCCCGAGCCGCCGATGAGATTGAAGAGGACGCGGATTTTTCGATCTTCGAGTGACATGATGCGCAGCGCGATGGGCCGATTGGCGGGATGGCCAGTGGTTCCCTTCTCGTAGCTGATGAAGACCATGGATTTGCCGTCTGGCGAGACGTGGGGCGTCCAGTTGACGTAGTCGTCGCTGGTGATCTGCTCGGGCGCGGTGCCGTCAGGATGCATGCGCCAAATCTGCATGCTGCCGCCGCGGTCGGAATTGAAGTAGATGAACTGGCCATCGGGCGAGCAGTCAGGATCGTCGCTGATGCCGGTGCCGGTGGTGAGCGCGTGTTCTTCGCCACCGTCGACGGAAATGGCGAAGATGTTGCCGGAGCCGTGATCGGGGCGGGTGAAGATGATGGTTTTGCCGTCGGGCGACCAGCTGTGCCAGTAAGAATCAGGATGCTCGGTGACGAGGCGCGGCGCGGCGGGACTCGAAGTGATGGGGGCAAGCGGGACGATGTAGACGCGGGATTCGGGTTTGCCGGGCATGGCGCAACTGATGGCCAGCGATTGGCCGTCGGGCGAGATGCCGTGGCTACCGTTGCAGCCGGTGGCGTCGCCGATGTCAAGCGGCTGCGGAGTGCCGCCATCGGCGGAGACGGTCATGATTTTGCCGGCTTCGTCGAAGATGAGGGTCTTGCCGTCGTGGGTCCAGTTCGGCGCTTCCATGTGAGCCTGGGTTGACGAGACGATGGCTACGCGGTGAAAGTCCTGATCGTCGCCGATGGTCTGGAGGGTGCTGTAGAGGGCAAGGTTCGCGGGCACGGGCGCGGGTTTTTCGAGGGTGACGCGGGAGAAGACGGCTTTCTCGACTTTATTGACGTCGTGAGAGCAGAGGCCGATGCCGACGTAAAACGGTTCCTCAAGATGGAGGTGCGTGCTGGCGCCCACCTGGTGGAGCGGAGCGTTGGGGGACGAGGCGAGGTACAGGGTGAAGGTGTCGCCGCGCTTTTCGAGGCGGAGGCGCCGGGGAGCAGCGCCGTCCAGCTCGATGCCCTCGGTGATTCCGCCGGTAACGCGCCGATCCTGGAGCGCAGCCTCGCCTGAACCGTGCGAGGCGGCGTCAGCATAGGCAGAGTGAGCGTCGAGGGTTTGACGAACAATGAGGATGGCTTTGCGGTGCGGGCTGTGCTCGCCGGTGGTGACGGGGAAATCGATGTCGGCGGTTAGAGAGACGTCGCCGGAGATTTTCTTCCAGACGAAGTGGAAGCCGTCAGTTGTGCCCCAGAGGTTGGCGCCGGCGGAGGTGAGGGTGTAGGCGCTGGTGGCGGGATCGAAGACCGCTGCGCCGGGCGGGGTGACAGCGCCGACATCGGACTGGCCTTCGAAGATGCCCAGAGACGATGAAGAGGTCTGCGCGCATGCTGCGAAGAAACCAAGGGAAGCTGCGCAAAGAGTCAGGATGGAAAGGCGACGGACAACGAGATGGGTCATGAATTTATTTATTGTCTCCCTCACGCTGGACGAGGGTGATGCGTTTGACCTGATTACGGTCGAGGGTTTGCGGGTTGCCGCCGATCTTTACGACGACTTCGGTGGCTGAAATAGAGAGCAGATCGCCAGTGAGGATGCTGCCGTCACGCAGCTCGACGGTGTCGTGCGCCGAGGTCCCGAGCTCGTAGCTCACACTGCCGCCGGAGACGTCGTCGGGACCAATGGCGAAGGGATACTTGCCGTGATTGAACCCTTCCTTGTCGAATTCGAGCAGATGCGAACCCACTCCAACCTCGATCGCTTTTGGCGTAACCCCGCCCTCGCTTCCATCGAGGGTGAAGTGAGCCCCCTGAGGCACCGAGTTGACGGTGAGCGAGATCCTTTTTGGAGGAAGCTTCGCTTGTAACTCGCTGGGGACGGAACGGGGAACGACTTTCATCGAAACGGGCTGGCCGGAGGCGGTGATGTTCGTCTGAAACTTGATGATGTCGCCCGGCGCAGCGTTGCTGACGGAAAGCCATCCCTGACCGATGCGGACATTGTTCTTATCGAAAAGATAGAGGTCGAAAGCCGCGTCAGAGATGCGTTTGGTCCAGAGGTTTTCGACCTGAGTATCGATGGTGTAAGCGTGCTGGCCGTTGACGGATGCGAGGGCCTTGAGCTTGCCGAAGGTGAAGCGGACGACCGGCACGCCGGACTCAGGCCAGACGATGACAGTCGGCGGCGGGTCTTTCGCCCAGGCCCGGGCGGCGACGAAGAGGAGCAGAGCGCAAGTACCGGATAGAAGGCTACGTCTGCCGATGGAAATCATGATGGGCCTGTCCGGGAGACAGTATAGGGCAAGCAGGGGAGTCAGGTGCGACGCCCACGGCGAGCCTGCCCTGTGATCCGGTTAGGCGGCCTTTGCAGCTGCCTTCCTCTGAGCGGCCCAACGCTTCCGCTGGGCGTCTCCGATGCGCTTGCGAGCAGCGGCGCTCATGAAGCGTTTCTTTCGCGGCGCCTTTGAGGCGCTGTGCCCGTCGCCGGTCAGGAGGGAGCGGACCTGTTTGAGGAGGCTTAGTTCGGAATCTACTGAGGAAAGAAGTTCATTGATACTCATACGAATCAGTGTAGCTCAGCAACTGGTCTGCTCAAGCCTGTTTTCTTACAAAATACCTTGCCCGGCTCCTCGGCACTCTTCGGCACGCACAATGTTTTTGATGTTTTCTGTGCCAGTCAATCCTCTGTTGCAACGTCGCCTTTGAAGGCATCTTATTCCGGGAGTGCCAGGTGTTATTCATGTCTGCAAGCTCAATAGAATTTCCCCTACATCGGTTGCGCAAATACCAGCACATATCCGTTAAGGTGGATCACCTCGAACTCGATTTGACCATACGGCTGGGGAGAAGGGGCGCGGATCACTTGAATCTCCGGCCGCCGCGAAACTTCAATGAAGAGACTCAGGACATCATCGGTTTCTATGTAGACATTCCAGGCACCGCGCTGGTGTGCGCCGGGGTCATCCGGGGCGGACGTAGCCATCGTAGTGCTGGAGAAAAATCTCCACGTCGTCGCGGCGGAGAATGCCAAACCCCGGTGGGAAGTAGCGTGCCTCAAAGCCGAGCCCCTTAAACCAGGCCATGGTGGGCTCAATATTGCCGACGAGAAGGACCGTGGTTGACTTGCGCAGCCGGGCGCAGCCGCGAGCAGACTGGACTATGGCTTCTTTCGCCATCGCGCGAGGATAACGGGGGTACTACGACAGGGTCAACAGGCGAATGAGGATGGTGCGCCCGGAGAGATTCGAACTCCCGACCTGATGCTCCGGAGGCATCCGCTCTATCCAGCTGAGCTACGGGCGCGCTCCTTCAGAATACTACGATGCGGGG
>JBEKIN010000307.1:0-5241 GCA_050011735.1 Acidobacteriaceae bacterium
CAACTGGTATTTACCAGCCGGAATCCCCAGCTGCGCCCGCCCATGCTCGTCGGTGATCAGCCGATCCCCCGCGGGACTCCCGGGCGTCACCAGAATCTCCGCCCCCGACACTCCCGCTCCCGATGCATCCGTCACCACCACCGTCACCGGCGTATATGCCTGCCCCAACGCCGCCGCCCATCCGCACAGCAGAATCGCTAAACCTGCCCACCTCACACTTCCCAATCGCAGTACGCGCATTTTTCCTTCCTCCGCGAGAACCCCTCCGGTACCGCACGAAAGAACGTCCCCGTCGCTCACCATCGTAATCCTTGTTCGCCATTTCTCCGCAGCCCATATCGCGGGTACGATTACACTGTTCTTTCATGCCTCACCTCCAGGACCAGCTCGACGAGATCACCGCCCAGACCCGCACCCTGGTCCAGCCCGAGCGCCTCGCCATCGGCGAACGCGCCGTCGAAGAGCTGTTTCGCTCCGGAAGCGAAGACCGCATCCTCCCCACCGGCGCCGTCGCGCCAGCCTTCGCGCTCCCCGACTTCTCCGGCAGCGTCGTCCGCTCCACTGACCTGCTCGCCCTCGGTCCCCTCATCGTCAATTTCTTCCGCGGCCGCTGGTGCCCCTACTGCGTCACCGAGCTCGAAGCCTGGCGCGACCTCTATCCCGCCCTCCGCGAACGCGGCGCCCTCGTCGTCGGCATCTCTCCGCAAACCCAGCGCCAGAGCGACTTCACCGCGAGCCAGCACGCCATCCCCTTCCCGCTCCTCACCGACGCGGGCTGCGCCGTCGCCGAGCAGTATCGCCTGGTCTGGACCGCCCCTGACTACCTCCGCCGCTACTACCGCGGCATCCTCCTCAACATCCCCTTCGTCAACGGCGACGAAAGCTGGAGGCTCCCCCTCCCCGCGACCTACGTCCTCTCACCCGACGGCAAAGTCCTTTACGCAGAAGCCCACGCCGACTTCCGCGTCCGCCCCGAACCCGAAGATGTCCTCCGCGCCCTCCCTGCCTTCGCCCGAAGCGAATAGCTCCCCTTTCCGGAACTTCCTCCGTCGAACCTGCGTATCCCTTCCCTGAGCCCCCGTGGCTCAAAAACCCAACAGGAGCCGTTCCCGATGCAGACCGTCGAACGCGTCATCATCAACGCCAGCCCCGCAGCCATCTGGCAGGTTCTCGCCGACGTCGAACGCTGGCCCACATGGACCCCCACCGTCCTCGAGGTCGAGCCCCTCACCTCCAACGGTGCCAAAAACGGCCTCAAAGTCGGCGCGCGCTACCGCGTCATCCAGCCCAAACTGCGCCCTGCTGTCTATGAAGTCACCGAGTGCGCGCCCCACCAGGCCTTCACCTGGATCCAGAAAGCCCCCGGCGCCACCTTGATCGCCGAGCACCGCCTCACCGCCTCTGACCACTCCGGCACCGAAGTCGAGCTCTCCTTCGCCACGGAAGGCCTGTTCGGCGCAATCCTCGGCGGCATGTACTCCAAAACCATCGCCGACTACGTCCGCACCGAAGCCCGCAGCCTCAAGCAGCACTGCGAATCCCTCGCCACCGAAAAAACCGCGTGAGGCGGCCATCTCGCGATGCGCTAACAGTTTCTCGCTTAAGCGTCTTTCGCTAAACGCTTCTTGCTAACCGGTTCTCGCTCGCATTTAGCTCGCCGTTCGCTCGTCTTTCTCTCGGTGTACGCTCAGCGTCCCGCTAACCGCTTTTCAGCCGACCGGCTCTTAGCTGACCGCCCTTTAGCTGACCGCTTCCCGCTCCTCACCCCTCCCGCTCATACCGCACATACTGCGGCTCCCAAACATTCTCCTCCACCGCCGCCTCCACATCCCCATCCTTCAAATCCGACAACCCCTCCGCTACCGCCTGCCGAGCCACCGCCGCCGCAATCACCCGGCTCAGCCGCCGCGACTCCGCCAGCGGCGGCAGCAAACTTCCCTTCGGGTCCGCCTCCACAGGCGACAGCTTCGCCAGCGTCCGCGCCGCCGTCATGATCATCGCGTCGCTCACCCGCCGCGCCCGCGACGCCACAATCCCCAGCGCCAGCCCCGGAAACACATAGGAATTATTCGTCTGATCGATACAAAATTCCCGCCCTTTGAAATGCACCGGCTCAAACGGGCTTCCCGTCCCGATCAGCGCCTTGCCATCGGTCCACTTCAATAAATCCTCCGGCGTAGCCTCGCTCTTCGACGTCGGATTCGACAACGGAAAAATCACCGGCAGCTCCGCGTTCTTCGCCATCGCTCGAATCGCATCCTCCGTAAACATCCCCGCCTTCCCCGCCACCCCAATCAGCACCGTGATCTTCGCGTTCCGCACCACCTCTTCAAGCCCAATTCTCTTCGCATCCCGCACCTGCCAGCCCGCAACATCCTTCGCCGCCCGCACATACTCCATCTGCTCCGGATGAATCCCCTCCGCACCCTCCACCAGCAGTCCCGGCCGCCCCATGGCGTAGATCCGTCCCCGAGCCTCCTGCTCCGTCAGCCCCTCGTCTTCGAGCGCCTTCACCAGCAGGTTCGCAATCCCGATCCCTGCCGACCCAAATCCCAAAACCCCAATCCTCTGCTCCCGCAGCGACGCCCCCGAAGCCTTCATCGCCGCCAGCAGCGTCGCCAGCACCACCGCCGCCGTCCCCTGAATGTCGTCGTTGAACGTGCATAGCCGGTCCCGATACTTCGCGAGCAGCCGCGCCGCATTCGTCCCCGCAAAGTCCTCCCACTGCAGCAGCACATGCGGCCACCGCCGCTCGACCGCCCTCACAAACGTCTCGACAAAGTCGTCGTATTCCTGCCCCCGCACCCGCTTGTGCCGCCATCCGATATAAATCGGATTTTCCAGCCGCTCCTCGTTATCCGTTCCCACATCCAGCAGCACCGGCAAACAATTCTCGTGATGAATCCCGCCCAGCGCCGTGTACAGCGCCATCTTCCCGATCGGAATCCCCATTCCGCCCGCGCCCTGATCGCCCAGCCCCAGAATCCTCTCGCCATCGCTCACCACAATCGCGCGCACCTGGTCGTAGCGCTTGTGCGACAGGATCTTCTCGATCCGCGCTTGGTTCGGATAGCTCAAAAACAACCCCCGCGGCTTCCGCCAAATCTCGCTGAACCGCTGGCACCCCTCGCCCACCGTGGGCGTGTACACAATCGGCATCATCTCTCGCACGTACGAGGTCACCAGCGCATAAAACAGCGTCTCGTTGATGTCCTGCAGATCGCGCATGAAGCTGTATTTCTCAAATGGCGTCTCGAACTGGTCGAACACCCTCTTCCGGCGCTCGATCTGCTCCGCCAGCGTCCCCACATGCGGAGGCAGCAGCCCATGCAGATCGAACGCGTCGCGTTCCTCTTCCGTAAACGCCGTGCCTTTGTTGAATCGGGGATGATTCAGGAGGGTAAAACCGTACAACTTCGTCCGGATCACAGGTTCCGTCATGGTCGTGCCTCTTGTTCTCTTTATCAGGAGATACCGTGTCCAGGAAACCCACAACCGCCAACGACCCAAACGAACGTCACACAAATCCGCTTCCGTGCTCCGTGCTCTAACCCCTAAACTCCAAACTCTCTGTGCGCTCTGTGTCCTCTGTGGTGTGTCAATCCCTGTCTTCGATCCCCGCCCACATCCCGCCATCGTCCGTGACCGAAGCCACGCCCCGCCTCGCCGCCAGCAAATACCTCTCCACGCTCATCGCCTTCTTCACCTGATCGCCCACCCGAGTCAGTACTCCCTGCTGTGAGTGATGCTTCTGGAACGCCTCCAGCTTGCGCTCGCTCAGATCTCCCAGCTCGAGCGTCAGCGACCACGGCACCGTCGCTGCCAACTGCGTCAGCTCCGGCCGGTCCCGCACACTCACAAACGGCGTGCTCGCGTAGTACAGCTTCTGCGGCGCATACGGCTCGAGCTCCGCAGCAAACATCTCCGCTCGCCCCGCCCAGTGAAACGCCATCGTCGTCACCGCCGAAATCACCGTGTGATCCCGGTGCAGATTCACCCCGCCATCCCCGCCAAACGTCAGCACCACCTGCGGACGCCGGCGCCGGATGTGCTCGACCACAATCTCCAACATCTCCTGAAGATTTTGCTGCGCCAGCCCGCCGTCGGGAAAATCCAGCACCTCGCAGCGCGTCACGCCCAGCACCAAGCACGCCCCGTCCATCTCCGCGCGTCGCAGCTGGCCCAGATCCTCGTCCGCCGCCGCTTCGCCGCGAAAATGCCCCGCTTGCCCATCCGTGAAGCACACCACGCTCGTCTCCGCGCCTGCCTGCGCGGAAAGCATCAGCGCGCCGCCGAATGCGCCGCTCTCATCGTCAGGATGGGCCGTCACACAGAGGAGTCGATGGGGCAAATGGCCTCTTCCTCAACAGCAAATTCCTCCCACGGCAAATCAATCTGCGCCACGGGAGCAAAGCTCTTGCGATGCAGAACGCACGGCCCCAGATTCTTCAGCGCCTCCCGATGCTCCGGCGTCGCGTATCCCTTGTGCGATGCCAGCCCATACCCGGGATACTCCGCATCCAGCTCGCACATCCGCCTGTCGCGATACACTTTCGCCACCACCGACGCCGCCGCAATCGAAATGCTCAGCGAGTCGCCATAAATGATGCTCGTTTGCTGATGCACTACATCCAGCCGCAGCGCATCGATCAGCAGATGATCCGGCTCGGGATCCAGCCGCAGTACCGCCGCCGTCATCGCCATCCGGCTCGCCTGATAAATATTCACGCGGTCGATCGTCTCCGCGTCCACTTCCTCAATCGCAATCGCAATCGCCCGCGACCGCACCACCGTCTCCAGCCGCTCGCGATCCTCCGGCAGAAGCTGTTTCGAATCCCGCAGTCCTCGAATCCGTGTATCCGCCGGCAGAATCACCGCCGCAGCCACCACCGGCCCAAACAGCGCCCCGCGCCCCACCTCATCCACGCCGGCAATCATGGTCGCGCCCTGCGCCCGCGCCAGCTTCTCGTACCTGTTCCCGCAAGCCAGCGACCGCAGCATCCGCATCTTCCGCGTAGCCGCGGAAACTTCGTCATCGGGCAGTTTCTTCCGCCCGCGCTTCGGAATCAACTCGCTGTCGGGCTGCACAGTCCCCATAGCGCTGAGTGTATCGCCGACAACACTGCGGAAGCTCGTGGAAAACCCGGCCCCAAACACACCAACGCCCCAGCCGAATCCGACCAGGGCGCCATTGTTTTTTGATTTGTTCTGAGTCTCGCTGTCAGCTCGCCTTTCGCTGGC
>JBEKIN010000308.1:0-5232 GCA_050011735.1 Acidobacteriaceae bacterium
GGTGCGCACGCCAGCGGTAGATCGTATTCCGGTCGCAATCGAGGAAGAGGAGGCTGTCTCCGTGTCTGGCACCGCGGCTGGCTCGGAGTTGGGGAATTCCGCCGGGCCCGAGGGGAGGGCCAGCGCTCGGTGGCTGCGCGACAAGGAGGATCGCTATCGGGCGTCGTTCGACCAGGCGGCGGTGGGCATCCTGCACACTTCGCTCGAGGGGAGAATCCTGAAGTGCAACGAGTGCTTCGCAAGGATCGTGGGGTATTCTCCCGAAGAACTGGTTGGCTCTAATTTTCAGGAGATCACACCGCCGGAAGACAGAGACAGCGGCAAATCCGCAGCGAACCACCTGCTGAGCGGCGAGGCAAGCAGCGCGAGCTTCGAGAAGCGCTACCTTCGCAGAGACGGCTCGCTCACGTGGGTCACGCTGACAATCTCGATCCAGCACGACGACGAGGGCCGGCCGCTTTTCTTTCTCACCCTGGTACAGGACATCAACGCGCGCAAGCAGGCGGAGGAGTTGCTGGGGGCAGCGCAGGAGGCGCTACGGTTGAGCGAAGAGCGCTACCGCACGGCATTCCAGATGTCGCTGGATTCAATCAACCTGAACCGCCTGAGCGACGGAATCTATGTGGACTGCAACAAGGCGTTTCTGGAAACCACGGGATATGCGCGGGAGGAAGTGATCGGACACAGCTCGATCGAGCTGAACATCTGGGAGAACCCGGCCGATCGGAGCAAGCTGGTGGAGATACTGCACCGGCAGGGGGTTTGCCGCAACTTTGAGGCGCGACTCAGGAAGAAGAAAGGGGAGATGTTCTGGGTGCTGATGTCGGCGTCGGTGATTGAGCTGGAGGGTATTCCGTGCGTCCTTTCCATTTCGCGTGACATTTCGGATGTGAAGACGGCGCAGGACGAGATCCGGCATCTGGCCTTCTACGACCCGCTGACGGAACTGCCCAACCGGCGGCTGCTGCTGGAGCGGCTGCGGCAGACGGTGACGGCGAGCAAGCGCTGTGGGCGGCAGCGGGCTCTGCTGTTCATCGACCTGGACAATTTCAAGAGCCTGAACGATACGCTGGGGCACGCGGTGGGCGATCTTCTGCTGAAGGAAGTGGGGGAACGACTGACGGGCTGCGTGCGCGCCGTGGACACGGCGGCGCGGGTGGGTGGGGACGAGTTTGTAGTGATTCTGGAGGATCTGGGGAGAACATCGGAAGAAGCGGCTGCGCGGGCAGGAAGTGTGGCGGAAAAAATCCTGGCCAGTATCACCCAACCTTACGTACTGGCGGGCCGCGAATGCCGGAGCACGGCGAGCATGGGGATCACGGTATTCGGGGATGGCAATGAGAGTTCCAGCGCGATTCTGCAACAGGCCGATATCGCTATGTATCAGGCGAAGGCGGCGGGGAGGGAGGCGATCCGCTTCTTCGCGCCCGCACTGCAGTCGGCAGTGAATGCCCGTGCGGCGCTGGAAGGGGAACTGCATCAGGGGATCCGTAACCGGGAGTTCGAGCTGTGGTATCAGCCTCAGGTGGATGGGGGCCGGGTGGTTGGCGCAGAGGCGCTGTTGCGATGGAATCACCCGCGGCGCGGGGTTCTGCTTCCGGCGGAGTTTATTTCACTGGCGGAGGAAACGGGGCTGATCGTTGCGCTGGGAAACCAGGTGCTGGAGGACGCCTGCCGGCAGCTGGCGGTATGGGCGCAGCGGAGGGAGACGGCCTGGCTGTCGGTTGCGGTGAACGTCAGCCCGCGGCAATTCCGGCAGGCGGATTTTGCCGACCGGGTACTGGCTGTGCTCGAGACCACGGGAGCCAACCCGAGGAGCCTGGAGCTTGAAATTACGGAAAGCCTGCTGGTCGAGGATATGGAAGAGGCGATCGCGATCATGAATGCGCTCCGGTCGCGCGGGCTCCGGCTTTCTCTGGACGATTTCGGAACCGGATACTCGTCGCTGGCTTATCTGAAACGTCTTCCTCTGGACCGGCTGAAGATTGACAGCAGCTTTGTGCGGGACATGCTTGCGGATGCGAAGAGCAAGGCGATCGCGCACGCCATCATCTGGCTGAGCCGGGAGATGAATTTGCCAGTGCTGGCCGAAGGGGTGGAAACGGAAGAACAGCGAGCCTGGCTGGCAGGGCTCGGATGCCATGCCTATCAGGGATACCTGTTCAGCCCGCCCGTGCCGGTTGAGCAGTTTCAGTTGCTGCTGGATGGAGTGCAGGAAGAGGAAGGAAGCGGCGCAGAGGCCGCTCCCTGAATTTGAACAGCCGCCCTTACCGCACGACGTTCTGGAAGAGCGGCGACTGGAGGAGGCTGGAGAACTGGCTGTTGGAGGCGACGAACTTCACGCTGAGCTGGCCGGCGCTCGAGTCGATGGTGGTGCTGTCGATGGCCTGCTTCTCGACGGCACTGCCACTGACCTTTTCGTACATGGCGGCGGCGTTCAGCAACGACGACATGGTTGCCGCGGTGAAGGTATCCGAGGTGGCCACGAACAGGGTGAATTTGACGCCATTGGTGAAGTTCATGGTGTAGCTGGAGTTCAGGAGCCGCTTGCGCACCTGGTCGTAGTCGGCGAGCTGCGAAGCCTGACCGAGTAGCGAATGCATCATGTACTCGGTGCCCTTCTGGTCGAGAATGCTCCAGATCGGCTCGGAGTCCACCTGGCCCATGGCGGTGAGCATGTCCTGGTTGGTGAGGAAGCTGGGCGCGAGGCCGTCGCGGCAATCAAGGGCGGGCTTGATGGCGTCGCTCGAACCGAACAGCATGGTGGTCGGATTCAGGAAGGTGACCAGCATGCCGCCGGCGCCCATCGGATAGAGGCGGTTGTTACGGATCATCGTGGGCTTGATTTTCTTTTTCTGGAAGTTCGCGATAATGTCGCTGACCTGGAACTGGCCCTGCGCGATCCCGACGATCTTCACGTTGTCGCCGGTGCCGACGCGGTAGGCCGCAAAGGCCAGTTGCTCGACGTCCTGGTTCTCATTGAGGCCGGATGTCTTGAGCGCTGTTTCCAGCTGCTTCAGCTCCGGAGGAAGCACGCGCGCTTTCAGATCCATGGCGGCGGAGGAGTTCTCCATGATGCGGTAGTCGACGACGATGAGCTGCTGGACATCGTGAGGAATGGCCGAACGCGCGTCGGTGTCGATCTGCGCCGCTCGCGCCGGAAGCGCAAAGGACGCGCACAGGAGTGCCACAAAAGCAAAACCGTAGTACGAACGCTTACAGAATTTCACTGGTGAACCTGCTCCCTCCGCCGGACCGCCGGCTGAGTTTGAAGAATTTGATGACCCGCTGAGGTCTTTGACCCCGACGAGCGGCAAAACGACTCGCTTGCGCAGCGCCGTTTCTTAATTTTACGCCGGTCGCCGCGGGGCTCGATCTACAACTATCGGCTAACGATTGGCTACCGGCCAAGGTAGCGGACGGTCCAGCCGCCGCTCGAGAACCTTCTCATCGAGGTCGAACCCGCCCGGACCGATGTCACCCAGCAGACGCAGCCACTCGCTGTTTCGCTCAAGAGCGGCCTCGGGGATGAGCCCAATGAGCTCGGCGCGGGCCGGAGCGGCGCCGTGCCTGCGAGCCTTTTCCTTCACGGCAGCATAGACTTCGCCGACCGGAGTGCGGGTGAAGTCGGTGATGTTCATGGAGACCTGGGCCTGGCCGTGGGCGGTGACACCCATAGCCTTGACCCCGGCGAGGCCTCCGCCCGACTGGCGGATGTCTTTGGCGATGGCGCGGGCGACAGAGACTTCCGCGGTGTTGAGGTAAAGGTTGAGGGCGATGAGGAAGCGGCGGGCACCCACGGCGGAGGCTCCGGCGGTGGGATGCAGCGAGGGACCGCCAACGTCGGGCCGGCGCGCGGGCTCGCGCAGCACCGCATCACGCAGGCCTTCGAACTGGCCGCGGCGCACTTCTTCGAGCAGGGCGCGATCGGGGCGGGCTGCGGCGGCTTCGTAGAAATAGACAGGAACCTGATAGCGCTTCCAGATTTCCGTGCCGGCCTGGCGGGCCAGCAGCGCGCATTGCTCCAGCGAGATGTTGCGGATGGGCACAAAGGGAATGACGTCGGCCGCGCCGATGCGGGGATGCACACCCTCCTGGGTGGTGAGGTCGATGAGCTGGGCTGCGCGGCCTGCCCCACGAATGGCGGCCTCGACGACAGCGGCGGGAGGGCCGGCAATGGTCACGACGGAACGGTTGTGATCGGAGTCGAGCGACCAGTCCAGCAGGAGCGCCCCTTCGACCTGCATGGCGGAGATGATCGCCTCGATCACCTCGGGCTTTCGGCCTTCGGAGAAGTTGGGCACGCATTCGATGAGGGCATCTGGCATGTTTACGACCTGACCGGCACTGTCGAGCGGAACCGCACGTGGTTCAACGGCTACTCCACTTCTCTTTTACCTTCTGCTGAAGAACGTATACCCGATCTGGAACATCACGCTTGAGTTGACTCCGGGGTTGCGGTCGCCCAGCGACGCGCTGGAAATGTGAACGCCGCTGCCGGAGACGGTAATGGCTCTCCCCGGCCGGACAAAATAATGGAAGCCGATGCCTCCCTGCGGGCAGAAGTTCCAGACGCTGGTTCCTCCTGGAAGTCCGTGCATCACCAGCACATCGGGCGGGAATTTATGCGTCGTGTAGATCACGCCGCCGGCGGCCTGGAACCAGGGAACGAAACGGCGTCGCGGCTTGAAATCCCAGCGAAAAATAACCGGCGTGATGCTGGCGCCGGTGAAGGTTCCACCCCCCGTGGGCACGTAATAGGTGTAGTTCACCCCGTCGGCGGGGATATTGACGGTCACCGGCTGCAGGCCCTGGGGGGGCGTGAATGCCTGCCAATACGGGATGATCTCGCCAGCGAATTCAAACTGGCCGCGGAAGACGCTGCCCAAGTGCTGGTTGGTAAGCACCTTGCCCAGCCGCACGCCAGCGGCGGTGAAGTGGAAATCGGAGCGATATCCGATTCCGTTGCCACCCTGAAAGAACGGGCCCCATTCCCAGGGAAGTTTCGCCATCGAGGCAGAGGCCGGGTTGGCCGAATCAACCACGGGCGGATCGGGGACGGTTGCGCGACGGGGAGTATTATCCGCGGGCGAGGACGTGGACTGGGCGGCACCGGAAAGAGCAGTGGCTAACCAAAGGGCCCCAGCGAAAAGAGCGAGGTTGCGTTTTTTCATCCTGCGCGAACGACTCCCGATCAAAGGAAAGGCCGCCAACGGGCGGCGGCCTCTCGGT
>JBEKIN010000309.1:0-5230 GCA_050011735.1 Acidobacteriaceae bacterium
TCTCGCCAGCTCGAACGCGACGGCAAAATTCTTTCGGAGGCCGATCGAGCCGCCCTCCACGACGAGATTCGCGCCGATTACGACGCCCAGGCCGATCCGCGCTACGGCGCGGCGCGCCTTTGGATCGACGCCATTATCGATCCGGCAAAGACGCGCCAGGTGCTCATCGCTGCGCTCGAAGCCTGCGCGCTCAATCCCGACGCCCCCCATTTCAATCCCGGCGTCCTGCAAACCTGATTCATTCGCACCGTACGGCATCTTACGTGAATCGCAAGGAAACGAGGTCCTGAGTCTAAAGTTCGCCGCATAACTGCAGCGGTCATCCTGAGCAGAGTTTGCCGCGCAAACCGGGGTCCCCAGCGACAGGTCTTCGTCGCTGGGGTGGCTGGGCGGCAAACGGAGTAGAAGGACCTGCATTTGGGACTGGGTTTTAGGCAACAAACTTCTGATTCGCCACACGGCGCACTCGAATTCCCCACCAAGGAGGCCTATATGACCATCGCAACGGAGCCGGCCGCGACCCTCCAGCCATTCGTGCTGACCGAAGAACAGGAGCACCTTCAGCGCGAGATCCGCGCCTTCGCGGCCCGCGAAATCGCGCCCTTCGTCATGGCGTGGGACGAAGCCAGCGAATTTCCCCTCGACGTCGTCAAGAAGCTGGCCGGAATGGGTCTGCTCGGTGTCATCATTCCGCCTGCGTACGGCGGCGCCGGCCTCGGCTACCTGGATTATGTGCTGGCCATCGAAGAACTTTCTGCCGTCGACGGGTCGATCGGCCTCACCGTTGCGGCGCACAACTCTCTCGGAACCAATCACATCTTTCTTGCCGGAACCGAAGAGCAGAAGAAGAAATACCTGCCCCCGCTCGCCAGCGGCAACTGGCTGGGTGCGTGGGCCATCACCGAACCCGGCTCCGGTTCCGACGCCAGCAATGCCCGCACCACCGCGGTCAGGCGCGGCTCCAAGTGGGTTCTGAACGGAACCAAGAACTTCATCACCAACGGCCGCTATGCCGACGCGATCGTCGTTATCGCTGTCACCGACAAAAGCAAAGGGACGCACGGATTGTCGGCCTTTATCGTAGAGAAGGGAAGCAAAGGATTCCGCCCCGGCAAAAAGGAAAACAAGCTTGGACTTCGCGCCAGCGACACCAGCGAGCTGATCTTCGAGGATTGTGAGATTCCCGAGGAAAACCTGCTGGGCGCCGAGGGCGAGGGGTTCATCGATGCCATGCGCGTCCTCGACGGCGGCAGAATCTCCATAGCCGCTCTCGCTCTCGGCATTGCCCGAGGCGCGCTCGACGCAGCGCTCAAATATGTCAAGGAGCGCCGCCAGTTTGGCAAGGCCATCGCCGAATTCCAGGGCATTCAATGGAAGCTGGCAGATATGGCTACCGAACTCGATGCCGCGCGCCTGCTCACCCAGCGCGCCGCCGTGCTCAAAGACGCTGGCCGCAAGGTCACGCGTGAGTCTTCGATGGCTAAGCTCTTCGCCAGCGAAGTTGCGGTGCGCATCTGTGACGACGCGGTGCAGCTCTTCGGCGGCTACGGCTTCATCAAGGATTACCCCGCCGAGAAGTTCTATCGCGACGTCAAGCTCTGTACTATCGGCGAGGGCACCAGCGAGATCCAGCGCATGGTCATCGCCCGCGAAATCCTGAGGGTCCATCCTTCGCGCGGGTAAATGCACGAACCACGAACATGGGTGCTCTTCGGAAATTAAAACCGGCACGAAGCGCGCGCGTTACCCTATGCGGACGACGGTACGGATCTGGAACGTCGAGCTGTTCACGAGAACGTAGCTGCCATCGATCAGGCGCCATTCGTAACCCGCTGGCGGGGCGCTCAGGTGATACTGCCGGTAGTCGACTTTGTCACCGCGATCCCAGTCTTCGTGTTTGATGACCGCGCCTCTCTTCCATTCCTTGTGTTGGACGTAACTGTGGTTGTCGTGGTGGTCCTGATCCTGGGCAACGGCGATGCCGCTCGTGAGACTCGTAGAAAGGATCGCGAGTGCCAATACAGTGTGTAGCCTTTTCATTGGGAACTCCTACGTCGCTAGGATGCACCTGGAACGGGCAGCGTTGTTCGTGCCCCGGTAAGATCACCTAGGCGGCCCGGCTGTACGGAGCAGCCTCGCTGCGAATAGGAATCACCTGGATCGCCCTCTTCGGCGCCCAAATCGTGCGCAGCATGCGCAATCCATCGCTCGACGGAAGCGGCAGCAGATTTACGACGCATAGCGCCAGGTTGCAAAGTGCAAGTTTAGTCCCGATCACGGGTAGATACAGAAGCGGGAGTACAAGAAACAGATTCATCAACGGCCCGGCAGCCGAGATGAGAACCTCATCCCGGCTGCGACCGGCGTAGGCTCTGCGGTTGTAAGCGCCGCTCAGACACAGCCCGAACTCCCGCACCGGAACTCCCAGCATGATTGCGGCCAGCATGTGGCCCACCTCGTGGAGAAGCAGGCTGGCCGCCATCCCCGCACCCACCGCCAGGCCAAGCCGCAATCCAGAAAGCTCGATGCCAAGGAGGAAGCACAAAGCAAGTAGAAGCCATCCCGTATCGTGCATCCGGAACGGAACCATAAATCTGTCCATGCATCCACCTTCGCTCAACCGCAGGTAGATAAGATGCGCAACTTCGCTCATTCGGCCAGTTTTATTGCGGCAGATGTACAAAGATTCGAACGTCCTCATTCCGGCGAGATCGCATGAATCTGTTTGCAACTCTCCCGTTAACCGCAACAGCGGGTGACGGTAAGGAACGCGAAACTATGGAAGGCCCGAGCTTTCAATTTCGCGAGTGATGCACTCGCCACACCGGGTCTAGGAATAGAGCCTATGCTGAGTGCCTGGCTCGCTAGCGGTTAACAAATCGAAGTACTCTCTGACCTTGACGAGCTTGCCCGCGCGGATCTCACCGATCAGGACAATTGGCACCTGGATCTTTGTGCCTGGAACAGGCCTGTGGGTTGACGATGGCCATTTGTCGGTGACGACCGCCGTATGCACGTATTCCCAGCAGAGTTTTGTCCCTTCGGCGTTGGTGAAAATGTTTGTGGGTTTGATTCCCAATCCTCCACCGTGCGTACGCGCGGCTATCGATCGCATCGTCAATTGCTTGATTTGATCGAGCCCCCGGAATGTTTCACCGGTGGCCATGATCACCCATTCGCCGTCCGAATCAATGAGCTGATAGAAGCTTTCGACGTCATCGGAGGTGAATGCAGCCGTGAACGCCTTGACGAGGTCGGTACTGTTTTGACTGTCTTCGGTTGCCAGCTGGCGCTTGACAGGCTCCATGTCGAAGTACTTGTGGACGCGATCGATCTTGAAGACTTCGTCCAGCCAGTCGAATTCGATCTGGTGTTTCAGGCTTGGGTCATTGATGTTGCAGTGTGCCTCGCCGCCCTCCGCTGAGGTCACCACACGTTCCGTCTTCGGACACGTCAGCTTCTCAAAGAACTCGTGAGCCATGGCGTTCGCGGATGGTCCTTCGCCTTCACCGCCGATGGATAAGAGCGGGCAAGTAATCTTCCCCTCGAGCCCGGCCAGAGTGTAATGGCTGAGATTGTCCAGGAAGGCGGCGAGTGGCTTCCCAGCCATGCCACACCGTTCCTGAACGTCGGTCACAAGAAACTTCTTCATCGGATCGGAGAAGTCAACCTTGCTTTCGAGGTCATCGCCGGACGCGTCTTTGAGCCCCAACAGCGCTAGCATGCACGGCGCAAACAGCGGCAGCAGCGAATTTGCAATCACAGCCGTAATACGCTTCTCGAATGCCACAGCACGCGGCGCGAAGTAGCCTCCCATGCTATTTCCGGCAAGAGCCAACCGCTTCGGGTCAACATCTGTTCGGGACAGAACGTAATCGACCGCATATCGTGTGGGGACTTCATAATCCGGCCGATATGTCAGAGTTTTGTCAGCGGCGAATGCGCCTACTTGTCCCGGTCCTTCCCACAACAATGCGTTGTAGCCTCGGCGAACTGCTGCGGCGCCACCACCAAAGTCATACATTTCCTCGCAGGTAGAGTCGCCTCCTCCAAGGATCATTACTGTAGGACGTGGCACACCATCTGCAGCAGCGCGCATGAAATATCCCGGCAGTGTCTTGCCGTCCTCATAGGGAATGCTGACGGGCTCGATCTGCGGATTGAACAGCTTTGCTGCTTGCCTGAAGCATGAGCGGTGCCGCTGGTACATTTCGAACTGGCGCGGGTCCTTGGTTTCGAGGTAGAAAAAACCCGTTCTCCAATACACAGATGCGCGCAGGAATGCCTCCCGAGCACTTACGATATGACCACCGCTAAGGCATTTGGCGGCTATCCCCTCAATCCTTTCTGCGGTGGTGGTCCACTCAACAGTCCAGCTTTCTATATCTTTGTCCTTGATCCGTCGCGCCGTAGAGTATGACTCACCGACTGCGCCGCCCTCTCCATAGGCGCCGGCTAACATGCCTCTCGCCAGTTGGTAATCGAAGTTTGACTCGAAGAGTTGCGGCAGACCCGGTGTGGAGCTGAAAACCGTTCCGGCTCTTGTCGTCGATTCTGCCGATGCGGATGCTTCACGAACAACGTTCCTTGATTCGGAAGCCGGATTTAGATTCGTTTGCACTTCAGCTACGGGAGTCATTTCAGCCTTTCTCTTTTCTCGAAATGCTTTTCAGTAAGAGCGGATGCCCTAACCGCCACTGTCAGCCACCGGGAGAAAGGTTGTCTGAGCGAGAGGGATCACATCGGGACAATCATTGCGACGATACGGCCCGAAGGATCTCCCTCATGGATCCGGCGTTACTCCGTCTGTCCCGCAGACCCGGGAAGTGGGGCCTTTGCGGGGAGCTCAGAGGCAGTGGGGCCTGCAAGTTCTTCAAACAGGTCCTCCCACCCGGCGAGTATGGATACGGGAAGGTCGATTGTCCGTTCGGTCGGATTGCCTTCGCTGACGGCACGGACAGCCACGCAGTCACCCTCCTCGAATGGATCTGAAACCAACTCCATGTGTTCGCCATACAGATTCACGTGTTTCCCTTCGACATAGCCAAGCTTCTTAATTCGTGCGCAGTTCTCTGAAGGGGACCGAACAGCTGTCGGCTCGGAAGAGGACATGGGGCACCTCGGCGGTAAGGAAATCCTGGCGCCGGGGAAATAATGAACTCCTCGACCGGCTTGAATCCTTATTCTCTTCGAACAGGAGAGAGAATACTGAGCCTTCTGATACGCAATC
>JBEKIN010000310.1:0-5216 GCA_050011735.1 Acidobacteriaceae bacterium
GGGCTCCGCGACGGCCAGCATGAAACTGACGGCATCTCCGCGTTTTCCTGGATCCACACGCTCAGCGCGGCTTCGCTGTTTGAAGTTTCGCCCTTCTATCACTACAACGACGCCAACTATCAACCCAACGCCAACGACCTGCCCACAGCCACGAACACCCGCCAGACCGGCCAGTACACGGGAGCCCAGGCTTATTTCTCCACCAGCATGGCCCGCAATTCCCTCAAAGCCGGTCTCTTTGGATACGACCAGCACGAGAACGACCTCTTCAGCGCAGCGTTCAACGATGGCAGCGCGTCCAGCTTCTCTGAAACTTCCGTGGTCAACGGCGGCGTCGAAGAAGCCTTTATCGAGGACAACTACCGCCCCACCTCGTGGCTCACCCTCATTGGCGGCGAGCGCCAGACGCACTTCCAGGCCTCGATCTCAGAAAACGCCATCTACCCGCGCATCGGTATGGCCGTACAGATTCCGAAACTCGGCTGGGTCTTCCGCGGCTTCTACGGCCACTTCTACCAACCGCCGCCAATGACCAGCATCTCCGGCCCCGCTCTCGCCTACGCGCAGTCCGGCAACACCAGCTTTGTCCCGCTGCGCGGCGAGCGCGACGAGGAGCACCAGTTCGGACTGCAGATTCCCTGGCGCGGCTGGCTCCTCGACGCCGACACTTTCCAGACCCGCGCCAACAATTTCCTCGACCACAGCAACATCGGCGAGTCCAGTATTTTCATCCCGGTCACCGTCCAGGGCGCGCTGATCCAGGGATGGGAGCTGACTCTGCATTCTCCGCGCCTGTGGCGATTCGGCCAGGCGCACATGGCCTATTCCAACCAGATCGCCCAGCAGATCGGGCCTGTCACCGGTGGCCTTATCTGCTACCCGGCTGGCTCGCCCTCCTGCGCCGTGGCGCCCGGCTATTCACCCCTCGACCACGACCAGCGCAACACGCTCAACATGGGCTTCGACGGCAGTCTGCCTCGTCGCGCCTACGCCTCCTTCAATGTCTATTACGGCTCGGGCTTCTCCAACGGATATCCTTTCGCGCCATCGCCGTACTTAGGCAGCTATCTCCCCGCGCACACGACGTTTGATCTCGCTGCCGGCAAAGAAGTGGGAGAAAACTGGTCCGTCGGCGTCAACGCCATCAATGTCGCGAACACGAGGGTCCTCCTCGACAACAGCCTCACCTTCGGCGGCTTCCACGAAAACGATCCACGCCAGATTTACGGCGAGGTTCGTTACCGTTTTCACTTCTAAAAGCCGGTTCGCGAAATTAACATTCGACCCCCTGCCCGATTGTTACAATCAGGTTAAAGCCTCCCTACCGAGGACTGGAGCACGCTTCCGGCAACCCACCCATGAATCTGTACATCCTTCGCCATGCCAGCGCAGGCACGCGCCGCGCCAACCCCAAGGTCGACGTAAAACGGCCCCTCGACAAAGAAGGCAAGCAGCAATGCATCCTTGTCGGCAGCTTTCTCAGCGCTCTCAATATCCAGTTCGACCGCGTCGTCTCCAGCCCGCTCAAACGCGCGCTCCAAACCGCATCGCTGGTCGGCACGGAAACCGGGTACGACAGCAAGATCGAAATATCCGAAGCTTTGGCGCCCGAAGCCGGCGTGCAGAAGTTCCAGGACCTGGTCCGCAGCCTCATGAAATACGAAAACGTCCTCGTCGTCGGCCACAACCCCAATCTCGCCGTTTTCTTCGGATCGCTGCTCGCGCCCGCCGGCCGCATCAGCACCCGGCTCCGCAAAGGCGCCGTCGCCCGCATTGACTGCACCCGCCTTCCCGGCACGCTGCACTGGCTCGTCGATCCCCGGATTCTTCGCGGCATCTACGCCAAAGCGACAAAGAGATCGCGCCCAAAGACCTCGCGGAAATAGCCGGCTTCCTTCCGCAACGACCACAACTCCAGCTCCGCCCCGGTGCGCCCCGGCAGAAGCTCCATCAGCACGCGTTTCGGATATACGCGCACCCGCACCTTCAGTACGTCGCTGGCTCGGTCCTGATTCAGCGCCACCGCCAGCCGCAACAGCACCACAGCGCGCCGCACGTGCTCATATTCTTCGGGAGGAACCTGGCGCATGGTGCGCCCTTCCGGCGCGGGCCGGCTCTTGCCCAGGTAGCGCGCGATGGCCGACGTGACCACCCGCTGCTGCGGCGTGAACCCATAGAGCTCCGAGTTCGCAATGATGTACTGCGCATGCCGGTGATAGCCCTGGTGGTTCAGAAATTTCCCGATGTCCCGCAGCATCGCCGCGGCTTCCACCCAGGTTTGATACTCCGGCGGAAGCTCGTGCACCCCGGCCAGATCCCGAAACATCTGCGCCGCGTGCTGCCGCACCGGCTCCGCCTGCCGCGGATCGGTCCCATAGCGCCGGCACGCCTCCTCGACCGCCTGCCACCGCTCTCGCTCGAACTCCTGATGCACCGAAGCCCGCGAATCCTGCTCCGCCAGCATCTGCGCCAGAATCCCGTCGCGCAGCCCCATCGGCGAATAGCGAAACCCGGGCAGCCCGAACGCCTCCAGGATTTCCGCGAACACGTGCGCGCCGGCCACGATAATCTCCGAGCGCTTCGGCCCAATCCCCGGCACCGCCGACCGCTCCCCCATTTTCATCTTCGTCAGCTTTGACGTCAGCCGCCGCACCGTGCCCGTGGGGATCAGGTCCTTCGCTCCGACCCCTTTGCCTCCGCGCCGTTTGCTCCAGGCCCGTCCCGCATCGGAGAGCGCCGCCGCCGTTCCGGAGGTCCCGATCACTAGCCGGACGCCGTCGGGATGAATCCGCCGCCTCGCCCTGCGCAGCTCGCGGTCGATGAACTGCCGCAGCCGCCGGACCTCATCCTTCCCCGGCACATCGCTGCGCACAAACTCCTGCGTCAGCCGCACCGCCCCCAGCGGCAAGCTGATTGTCTCGTGCATCCGCTTGTGTTCGGAAAGGGTGATCTCGCAGCTACCGCCGCCGACGTCCACCAGCACGCAGCGTCCGCCCGCTCCCGGCTCGTTCTCCACAACACCACGATGAATCAGCCGGCCTTCTTCGAGGCCGGAGATGATCTCGACGTCCCAACCCGTCTCGTCCCGTACCCACGCCTGAAACGCCCGCGAATTGCGCGCATCGCGCATCGCCGAGGTCGCCACTGCACGCACTTTGTCCGCCCCGTGCAGCTGCACTGCTTTGTGGAACCGCTTCAGCGTTCGCAGCGTCGCCGCCATTGCCTCCGGCGAAACGATCCCCGTCTCGAAGACGCTCCCTCCCAGGCGCGTCACTTCGCGATCCTCGTGCACGACGCGCAGCCGGTGCTGCACCACGCGGCCAATCTTCAGCCGGCAGGAGTTCGATCCGATGTCGATGGCTGCAAAGGTCTGCATGGTTGCCGAGAAAGTCCGTGATGCTCAGTTCAGGAACAATTCATTCAGCACGATACACGAGCGTCATTACGACGTCGCGCCCCGCGGGTGGCCAATCGCGCGCCGGCGGCCCGCGGTGCGCGCTGCCGGACGTTGCGACGCTGCCAGCCACTCCCCCATCAATCGCCCGCGCAACTTCGCCGCCATCTTCATCGCGGCCACGAAATGCCGCTCGCGCTCTCCTTCCAGCAGAGCAATCAGTTCGGTGGCTTCATCGCCCAACGCGGTATGCGCTTCCTCTGCCAGCACCAGCCAGTCGTGCCAGTCGCCGATCTCGTCCTGCAGTTTCTTCAGCGTCTCACCCACCTGCTGCGCGTGTTCATCGCCCTGCGCCGCCAGCTCTGCCACATAGCGAGCCTTCTTGGCTCCTTTGCGAAAATCGTGCAGGTTCCCCGCATCCAGCACCTGCATCTCTGACGCCAGCCGCGCGAAGCTGTCGAGCGCCACAACCCCCGGCGGCTTCTTGTGCGCTCGGCGTGCCCCTCTGGCTTTCAATGCGCCTTCCAGCTCCTCCACTCGCTTGTCGAGCTTCGCCGCCAGATCGTTTCCCTGCGCTCGCAATCCCTCCGCCAGCTCGCCTCGCCGGTGCTTCAGCCAGGCATCCAGATCGTCGGCCTGCTGCTCGAGGCCGGTCGTCCGCAGGCTCGCCTCTGGGGTCTCGATCACATCGGGCTTTCCTGACAGCGCTGTTTGCCCGTTTTCGCCCATCCCCCCCGCAGTGGGATTGAGCGCCCGCTTGGTCAGCTTCTCCATCAGCTTTCTGTGTACATCCAGGTCCCGCACCGGCCCTGCTTCGCGCCGGATTTTCTTCAGCAGGCGCATGGTCGCGGTTACCGCGCTGCGCACCGGTTCGCCCGCGTCCCCAATGGGAATTTCCCGCAGCAGGTCCTCCAGCGTCGCCTGCAATCGTCGCGTTCCGGTGCGCGTGTCATGCACAGGATCGACACCGGGATCGTCCGCGCATTTCACCAGATTTTCGCGCAGCTTTTTCTTGAGCCGCCGAATATTTTCAAGATCGTCCGTCATTGCCGCGCGCCCACTCCCCATGGGCTCTCACTGTTATTCTGAACTTTCTTCCCGAGCTACGACCAAATGACATTTCCTCCTCTGTCCAAACCTCAACCCGTAACCCAACCCAGCCAGCCCTCGCTCTGCTCTACGCCGGCGCGAGCATGGACTCCGCTGCTGCTCGTCTTCATCGCCGTCTATTTTGCCGCCCTTTTCTCTCCCGCCCTGCTCGACGACGCCGACGCGACCCACGCCCAGGCCGCCCAGCACATTGCCACCAGCGGAGACTGGGTCACTCTATACGTGAACGGCATCCGCTATCTTGAAAAACCGCCTCTGCCCTACTGGATGGTCGCCGTCGACTACCACCTCTTCGGCTACAACGTCTTCGCCACCCATCTTCCCATGGTTTTGGCCCTGCTCGGATGCGCGTTCATCGCATGGCTCTGGGCGCGCCGCGCCTGGGGGGACAGAGCCGCATTCTACGCTGCTCTGTCCATGCTCACCTCCGTCGGCGTTTTTCTCTTCACGCGGACTCTCATTCCGGAATCGATCCTAACCTTCTTCCTCCTCCTTGCCCTTTACAGCTTCCTCACCGGCATGGAGGATCGCAAACCCGCTCGCTTCTTCATCGCCTACGCCGCGCTCGCGCTGGCGCTTCTCGCCAAGGGGCTCATCGCGCCTGTCTTTTTTGTCGCCGCCGTCGTTCCGTATCTCATCCTCACCGGCGAATGGCGTCGCTGGCGCCACTTCCACCTCTTCACCGGATTGCTGCTCTTCCTCGCCATCGGCG
>JBEKIN010000311.1:0-5206 GCA_050011735.1 Acidobacteriaceae bacterium
TTCCCGCCGTTCAATACAAAGAGCTCCGTGGAGCCGCCGCCATCGAAAATTCCGCTGCCATCCGGGCACGCGTCCTCGCCGCCCGCGACCGCCAGCGCCAGCGCTTCCTATCCTCAAAGGAGAAAATCTTCTCCAACGCCCAGATGTCCACCCGCCAGATTCGTGCCCACTGCGAGCTCTCTCCCGACGCTGAAAAGCTCCTCGAGCGCGCCATGCTCCAGCAGGGACTCACCGCCCGCGCCCACGACCGCATCCTCAAAGTCGCCCGCACCATCGCCGACCTCGAAGCCGCCGAGCACCTCGCCGTCCCCCACATCGCCGAAGCCATCCAGTACCGAACCCTCGACCGCAGCTACTGGTCTTAACGCCTGTCATCCTGAGGAGCTCAGCCACGAAGGACCTCGCGTTTCGTTCTCGGACTCGACGAAAACACAGGTAAAAACCGAATGGCATTGCGGGCCATGGCACCCGGTGTCGGCTCGTTGGGCTGAATTAGCGTGAATCGAAGGACCCGCGGTCGGGCTGTCTCATATCAGAGCAGGAACAAGGTCATGAACAATGAATTAAATCGGACAGAACAACAGCCATGCGAGCGCGAGTTACATTGGATGACGAGTTGATCCGCACCGCGAAAAAATACTTCCGCAAAGCAGACCTCTCCGCTCTCCTGAACGAAGCGTTGAAAGCCCTGATTCACATGGGGGCCTCACGTCGTCTCGCGGCTTTCGGCGGCACCGAGCCGAACCTAAAAAAGATCAAACGCACTCGCAGCGCCCCTGAGCTCTGAGCCCTGTGCTCCCTACAGCTTCTTCGCCACCACCTGCGCCAGCTCCTTCAGCCGCTCGTCGCTCCCCGATCCCTGCAGAAAGAACCGCACATTCCCCTTCCGCGCGTGCAATCCATGCCGCGAATCGAAATACGCCTCGTCGCCCACACCTGTCACCGGCTGCGGCGGGCTGTAGAACATCCTCAGCTGCGCAAACAGCTTCGTCGCCTCGTCCGGCGAAGGATCGAAGTAAATCCGGAACAGCAGCTCGCCTCCCATCGCCCGATAATGGCAATCCTTCCCCTCAACCGTGTTCTCGAATGGCCGCGGCGCGACGCTCTCCTCTGGCGGGCTGTAGCTTCCGCTCATCGTCCGGCTCACCTCAGCCGCCGACAGCAGCGTGCACGGATCAGCCGGTGGCGTCGCCGCGTGAACGACGCATGCCGTTACCAAAAACGCAGCCGCAATCCACGACAGTTTTCCTGCATGAGCCATCACGCAACCTCCCCTGCCTCAAACGGCGCCGCTGCGATAGCGCTGGAAGCCCAGCGGCGCACGGTCCGCGGTCTCACCTGCGCCGGATTTCTTTAAGGCTTCGCCGCCCCCAGCCCCTGCGCACCCATCGCCGTGATCAGGATCGCCTCGTTCGCCACCGTGGAACTCGTCGTCCCCACCACCACTACATTCGAATCGCCGCCTCCGTAGTAATAGCAACGCGACCACGTTCCCTTGCTGGTGAGCGCCACGCAGTGAAACGTCCCCGGCACGTCCTTCGCCAGATCCGACCCCCCCAGATTCGAATGGTAGGTGCGATACTGCCCACTCGGCATATCGTTCTCGTGCACTTCCTGCATCTGCTGGTTGCGGTCCGGATTGGCGTGCGCCGCCGCCGCGCCCGGACTCGCATAAATCCGGAATTCCACGCTGCTCTTCACGCCCTCGCCGGGACCGGAAATCGTGTAGCGGATCTCGTGGTCCGCGCCGCCCGCGGGTTTCGCGATCGTCTCCTGCCCGACGTACGTCATCGAGCCGTCGAACGCGCTCACCTTCGCCGCATCCAGCGCGCGCTTTGCCGTGTTCTCTGAATCCCCCACGGTGGAGGGAGATGCGGCAAACGCAACCGCTCCGCAAACGATCGACAACCCCAGGCTCATCACGAGCACGCTGGACCACTCACACCACTTGTTGGACATATCGCTGTATTTTAGTCCCCCGCCGTACTTCTCCAACCCGAAAATAGACCGGATCCCATCGCCGTAATCTCCCCGTCAAACTCAAGGTTCCCCACGACAGCATTTCGTCGACGGAGTGGAAATACAGGGGTCCCCGTCGACAGCATTTCGTCGACGGGGTGGAAAATGACTTACCCTCATAAAGGAATTTTCGGTTGTGGTGCTTTGAAGGGGCACGGCTTTAGCCGTGCCGTTACCGCCCAGAAAAATCGTGGGGCTTCAGCCCCTGAGGGAATCGACCACAACCGAAACCGAAGGAGAACCATGCGAGCACTCGTCAAGGCCCGCGCCGAGCGCGGCCTCTGGCTCGAAGACGTACCCGAGCCCGATTACGGCATCAACGACGTCCTCATCCGCGTCCGCCGCACCGGCATCTGCGGCACCGATGTCCACATTTTCCAGTGGGACGAGTGGGCTCAGCAGACCATCCCCGTCCCTATGGTTATCGGCCACGAATTCGTCGGTGAAATCGCCGCCGTCGGCGCCAACGTCTCCGACTTCCATGTCGGCGACCTCGTCTCCGGCGAAGGCCACGTCACCTGCGGTCGCTGCCGCAACTGCCTCGCTGGCCGCCGCCATCTCTGCGCTCATACCTCCGGCGTCGGCGTCAACCGCCCCGGCGCCTTCGCCGAGTACATCACTCTCCCCATGACCAACATCTGGCGCCACCACCCCGGCGTCTCCGAAGAAATCGCCGCCATCTTCGATCCGTTTGGCAACGCCGTCCACACCGCGCTCGCCTTCCCCGTCCTCGGCGAAGACGTCCTCATCTCCGGCGCCGGCCCCATCGGCCTCATGGCCATCCCCATCGTCCGCCACGCAGGAGCACGCTTCGTCGCCGTCACCGACCTCAACCCCTTCCGTCTCGACCTTGCCCGAAAAATGGGTGCAACCATCGCCGTCGATCCCCGCCAAACCCCCGTCGCCCAGGTTCAGAAACAACTCGGTATGCAGGAAGGCTTCGACGTCGGTCTCGAAATGTCCGGCAGCCCCGCCGGCTTCACTGAAATGATCGACAACATGTGCCATGGCGGCCGCATCGCCGTCCTCGGCATCCCCGCCAAACCCATGGAAACCGACTGGCGCAAGATCATCTTCAACATGCTCACCGTCCGCGGCATCTACGGCCGCGAAATGTACGAGACCTGGTACAAGATGTCTGTCCTCGTCACCTCCGGCGTCGACATCTCCCCCGTCATCACTCACCGCTTCAGCTACAAGGACTATGAAAAAGGCTTCGAAGCCATGATCGGCGGCCAAACCGGCAAAGTCATCCTCGACTGGACCACCGTTTGAACACCTCTTTCTTGGAGAACCAGCTCCCACGGCACTAGACGAATGCACTAAGCGTCCCGTTTTCAACAACATCAGGGCATCGACCCGATAGCGTCAGAGCGTTGATCTTATTTGGAAATGGCGTTATTCTATTCGGATGCAGGAGATTTCGCCAAAAGATGTGATCCGGCGCCTCAAGCTTGAGAACCCTTGGTGGGATGGAGAGGTCCCATGGCGCAATTTAAAGCCCCGCGCCTACCTTGAGTTGTTTTATCCCTTGATTGAACCCGACGTGAGGCGCGCAATCGTATTAATGGGCCCGCGTCGCGTGGGCAAGACCGTACTCATTCATCACGCAATTCAGCGTCTGCGTGAGGCGGGTGTCTCACCAAATCTCATCTGCTACGTTTCTGTCGACCATCCAATCTATAACGGCTTGAGCCTCGAGAAATTGCTGGACGTCTATAGCCAGTCAACTGGCATCGACTATAGGAAGGACAGAGCTTTCATATTCTTCGATGAGATTCAGTACCTGAGAAAATGGGAGACGCACCTGAAATCGCTTGTCGACAGCCATCGAAACCTGAAAATCATCGCGTCAGGCTCTGCCGCAGCCGCCCTACGCCTGAAAACTCAGGAATCCGGCGCCGGTCGATTTACAGATTTCCTGCTTCCACCACTGACGTTCTACGAGTACCTCGAACTGCTCGATAAGTCGACTCTTCTGAAGAACCCGCCTCAGGAAGAACCAGGGAAAAGCCTCTTTGTCACTGATCAAATCGATCAATTGAACCACGAATTCGTTCGGTACCTGAATTTCGGTGGGTACCCGGAGGTGATTTTGTCGCCTCTCATCCAATCCGACCCGGCGCGCTTCATAAAGGCGGACATAATCGACAAGGTTCTGCTGCGAGATCTGCCGAGCCTCTACGGCATAAGCGATATTCAGGAACTGAATTATCTCTTCACAACGCTCGCCTTCAATACAGCGCGAGAGATTTCCCTCGAAGAGCTGTCAAAGAATTCTGGTGTGGCCAAAAACACCATCAAACGCTATATCGAATATCTTGAAGCCGCTTTCCTCATAAAGGTCGTCCACCGCGTTGACCGAACTGCTAAGAGATTTCGACGGGCCAATTTCTTCAAGGTGTACTTGACCAATCCCTCCATGCGGGCGGCCCTGTTTTCCCCTGTGGAAGCAGAAGAAGATGTTATGGGTGCCCTCGCCGAAACAGCAATCTTTTCCCAGTGGTTTCACAGTGACACCACGCTTTATTTCGCACGATGGCAAGATGGCGAGGTGGATATGGTGTGGCTTCAGGGGAGGACGCAGAAGCCCAATTGGGCCGTGGAGGTTAAATGGTCCGACAGGTACTGCGATAGGCCGAGTGAATTAAAGAACGTGATCGGATTCTGCCATTCAAATCGCTTGAAATCGGCCCTCGTGACATCGAGAACCAAAACGATGGATTGCAAGATCGAGAACGTATCCTTGCAATTCGTGCCGGCGAGCATCTATTGCTATTCCGTGGGTTACAACATTATCCATCACAAGCACGGAAACCCTGGCAAAATCGAGATTGAGGAGGTCGAGGTTCAGCAAACCCGCACAAAGAACAGGAGGGCTGAAACCGAACGCTAGCAGGCAGGCCGGATTCTTCGCACAGAGTCTTCATTACTAGACGTTCCGCTTCCTAATCTCCACCGCCCCTTCCAGCCTCCCCACCACCCAGTCCTTAGCCCCAGCCACCGCCTCCACCCGCCCGTCACCCAGCAACAACCGGCAAAGCAGCGCCGACGAAAACGCGCATCCGGTCCCATGCGTCGACCGAGCCGCCACCCGCGTCCCTCTAAACCATCGCTCCTCGCCCAAAGCCGTCCTCAGAAAATCGTCCGGCGGCTCCAGATGCCCCCCCGTCACCACCACATTCAG
>JBEKIN010000312.1:0-5173 GCA_050011735.1 Acidobacteriaceae bacterium
CCCGTCGAAACGTCGGCCTCGCTCTACCGATTCAGCGTCGCCACCCAGCCGGGAGAAACGGTCCGCCTGCACGTCGGCGAATCGTACACCCAGGGCATCAGCTATCGACTCACCGGCATCGGCGACGATCAGCTGGAGGTGATCCTCTCCGGCAGCGGCGAACGCCCCGCGTTGGAGAAAGCGCTGGCGCCGGTGCTCGCGGCCCACGCCAAAGTCCACGGGCTTGATACCCAGATTGACGCGAAGCAAGCCGACATCGACCAGCTCGCAGCGGACCAGAAACGCCTGCACGATAACCTGGAAGGATTGAAGGACAGCCCCGAAGAGCGCGAGCTGGCCCGCCGCTATGCCGGGGAGATGAACACCGATGAGGACAAGCTTTTGTCACTGCGCAAAGACCAGGCTGACCTCGTGCAGCAGCGCAAGGTAGCGCAGCAGGCGCTGGACGAGGCAATCCGCACGCTGGATCTGGATGAGGATGTGTGAGAGGTTACGGGTTGCAGGTTACAGGTTACGGAGAATCATCGCCTGTCGATCGTCGATTCGCTGATGTGCTGCAACCCGAAACCTGTTACCTGTAACCTGGTCTTTACGGCGCTTCGATCAGCTCCATCTTGCCGTCGCGCTTGCGGTGCAGGACGCAAACCGTGCCCTCCACGTTGCGGAAGACGAAGACGTCGCGGTCGCGAAACTCCGCTTCCTTAACCGCTTCTTCGATGGTCATGGGCCGCAGCGCCACCGAATCCAGAGACCGGACGATGTGCGGCTCGGGAATGGGGCGCGTCGCCGGAAAGGTGTGCACGGTCACCGGCACCATGGTTCTCGACGGACGCTTGCCGTTCGACTTCACAGCCGCCGCCGGGCTCTCGGGCTCAACCGTCTCGGAGCGGGTCCGGCTGGCCCTGCGCGGGCGCACCGGCATCACTTCACTTTGCAGCTTCTCTTCCTTGGGCTGGCGCTTGAGCGCATTCTGCCGCTTCCTGTACCGGATCGCCTGCGTCTCGGCGCGCTCCAGCGCCTCGCGCAGCGCCGTCTCGGTATTGTTCGACTCGGCGAACCCCACAATTTTCCCGGCCCGCATCTTCACCGCCACGTCGGCGGTTTTGCGGTACTTCTCCGAGGTCAGCACGATGTGCGCGCCCACAACTTTGGGCAGCACTTTGGCAATTCGCTCGATCGCCTCATCTCCCATCCGGCGCAGCGCCTGGGTGATGGTGACCTGCCTTCCTGTGTACTCAGCCTGCATGGGAAAGCTCCTGTCTTTTGGGGGGATGCCGCGGCTCTGGCTTCTAGCCGCGAACGCGCCGCTGGTGCGTACTGGGAATCCGCAAATCCTCGCGGTATTTTGCCACCGTGCGCCGCGTTACATCGATCCCCTGCCCCTGCAGCATGTTGGCAATCTGATCGTCGGTGAGCGGCTTGCGCGGGTCTTCGTCCTCGATGAGCTTTTTCACTTTGCGCTTCAGCAGCATCAGCGGCGTGCCTGCTCCCTCCGGGCCGTTGACGCCTTCTGAAAAGAAGAAGCGCAGTTCGTAAACGCCCTGCGGTGTATGCACGTATTTGCTGGAGACGGCGCGGCTGACCGTGGATGGATGCACGCCGATCTCTTCGGCCACTTCCTTGATCATCATCGGCTTGAGCGCGTCGACGCCCTTTTCAAGAAACTCGCCCTGGCGCCGCACGATGGCCTCGCAGGTGCGCAGGATCGTGTTCTTCCGCTGTTCGATGTTGCGCATCAGCTGCAGCGCGGAGCGGTAGCGCTCCTTCACGTAATCTTTGACGTCCTTTTCCGCGCCGTCCTGGGTCAGCAGCCGCCGGTATCCCTGGTTCAGGCGCAGGGTGGGCAGGTCTTCTTCGTTCATGGCGACGACCCACTCGTCGCCGCGCTTCACGAACGCGACGTCCGGCTCAATCAGCCTTGCTTCGCTGCGGTTGTAGCGCTGGCCCGGCCGCGGATCGAGGGTGCGGATAAAGTCGATGGCCCGCTGCGTCTCCTCGACGGATTTGGCGACGACCTTCGAGAGCTCGCGGGGGTCGCGCTTCTGCAGCAGAAGCATGTGGGTGTCGATAATCTGCCGAGCCAGCTCGAAAATCAGCAGCCGGCTGTTTTCTTCCGATTGCGGGCCCTCCGGCTTTACGCCGTTGCCGTTGGCTGTGGGGTGGGCGGCAAAGTGTGTTGGATAGCCGGCGCCTGTTCCATTGAGGCCGTTCGTTTCCGCGGCGTGCTGCGGGACTGCGGCCGGATGGACATCCGCAGCAGGTTCCGCGGAGGCGGCTCTCGCGGTGTCGCTGTGGCTGAGGCTCCGACCAGCACCCGCAGCTCGATGCGCGTCGGCGCCATTCGCCCGGTTCGCGGCTCTTCGACTCGCGCTCGCGGTCCTCTCGAAGATCAGCTCAAATTCTTTCCGCTGCGCCTCCACCTGCACCAGCAGGCATTCGCGCAGGTCCCGTGTGCCCACGCCAATCGGATCCATCTGCCGCACGACGTCGAGTGCGGCCGCCAGATGACCCCGCGCGCGCTCCGCCATGGCGGGAGGCAGCTCGGCTACGCGCGAGTAGACGTTTTTGGCGGCCTCGCTGGCATCCGGTTCCATCTGCTCGCGCAGATAACCCGCCAGCAACTCCTCGTCGGTCGCGGTCAGGTAGCCGTCTTCATTCAGGTTCCCGATGATGTATTCGGCGGCTTCGCGCACGGCGGGCGAGAGGCTCAACGAACCAAGCTGCCAGATGAGGTGATCGCTCAGCGTGGCGGGCGCGGAGAGAAAATTCTCAATCGACGGCTTCTCGATTTCCTCGTAATTGTTCGGGGAACGGAACCCGGGGTCCAGGTAATCCTGAAAGTACGATCCGAAGTCGATTTCGTCGAAGGGATCCTTCTCTTTTTTCTCCCCTTCGGTCACCGGCTGCGTTTCCACCGGCCGGTCGCGGTCTTCTTCTGCGCGCGCGATGTCGTCCAGCAGCGGAACGTTCTCTTCCAACTCCTCGAGAACGGGGTTCTCGGCGATCTCCGCCTGGATCATCTCCTTCAGCTCCAGCTTGTTCAGCGCCAGCACGCTGACCATCTGCATCAGCCCCGGCGTCAGAATCTGGCGCTGCGCGACTCTAAGGCTGAGTTTTGGCTGAAGAAGTACCATTCATCCTCAAAAAAAGGGCCCGTTGCCTCAGAGTTTACTCTCCCGAGCCGGGGCTGGATAGCAATTCCACTGCCGTAACCGTATGTTCATGGTTCCGCAGGTAATTGCCGCTGTCCCGAACTGGTTATCCCAGGGAAAAGCTCTCCCCCAAATAGACGCGCCGCACCTCCGGATCGCTGCCCAGCTGTTCCGGCGTCCCATGACGGAAGATGCGCCCCTCGTTGATGATGTAGGCGCGATCGGTCACGGAAAGCGTCTCGCGGACATTATGGTCCGTAATTAGAACCCCGATGCCGCTGGCCTTGAGGTCAAAGATGATTTCCTGCAGATCGAGTACCGCAATGGGATCAATTCCCGAAAAGGGCTCGTCCAGCAGGATGAACACCGGCTGGATACACAGGCAGCGCGCAATCTCCACCCGGCGGCGCTCGCCGCCCGACAGCGCGTAGCCCCTTGTCTTGCGGATATGCCCCAGGTTCAGCTGCTCGATCAGCTTCTCCGCTCGCGCCCGCCGCATCTCCGGCGCAATCGGCTGCACTTCAAGAACGGCGAGGATGTTTTCCTCGACCGTCAGCTTGCGGAAGACCGACGGCTCCTGCGGCAGGTAACTGATGCCATATTGACGCGCCCGTAGATACATGGGCACATGGGTAATCGCTTCGTCATCCAGCAGGATCCGTCCGCCGTCGGGCTGGATGAGCCCCACTACCATGTAAAAGCACGTAGTTTTCCCCGCGCCGTTCGGCCCGAGCAGCCCCACCACCTCGCCCTCGGTCACCTGCACGCTGACGCCGTGAACCACCTGGCGCCCCTTGTACGACTTGCTGATCTCGTCAGTAGACAGCTTCCGCATGACTCTTTGATTAGCTTATAGGTCGAACAGCATCGCGCGCAAAACGAAGCGTGGAAAAAGCAGCGTGGGGTTCCCTGCGGTGTACAGACTCTATTTTTTCGCGCGTGTTTCGGTCACGGCGCTCGATTTTCCTCCGCTCACCACGACGCTGTCGTCCTGACTATTGAAAGTCAGGGCCGCCCCGGTCGTTGTGCCATGGACGCGATCCCACATTTGCGGAGGCGCGGCCTCGGTCCCCGTCAGCACGTAGCTCCCGTCGCTGGCGGTGTAGACCAGCTTCTCGCCGTTCCCCTTGCGTCCCGGTTGCGTGAACACAACGTGTCCGGTCGCGATCATGTGGTCGAGCTGGCCGGGGCCGCTGGCAGACCCGGTGCCGATCTGCGGGGATGGCTGCGAGGCCAGTTTGGCCCCGCCCGCCCCGGCGCTCGCCGCTGCCGTCGGCTTCAGGAACAGCAGCGCATCATCCGCGTGGACGACTTCATCGCTCTGTTCCGCCGACACGGCGCCGTGGAATTCCCCCTGGCGTGTTTTATCGGAGTAGACCAGCGTCTGGCTGTGCACCCTCACCACGCTCTGCTGGTGGTTCGCTCCCATCGCCGAGGTGAAATTCGCATTCACTACCGGCGCTGTGCCGGTGCCTTCGCCCCAGGCCTTCAGGAGGTTCTGATTGCGGTCAATCTCGATCACCGGGGCCAGCAGCGAATTGGCATCCTGCCACAGTCGCGCCCGCGCCTGCACGGTTCCGTAGAAAAGATTCTGATTCGTCGCGTGCACCAGGGTCGCGCGCTCGGCGATCACATGCACCGGACTGTTCCCGCCTCCCGCGAATCCGACAGCAGGCGCAGCGCCAGGGGCGTTCTTCTGCTGCTGCGTGTACGTCGCCTTCACGTTGCCGCTCGCCGCCGCGTTTTGGGTGTCGCGGTGATAGTCGATCGACTCCGCGGCCATCTGCATCGCCTCGCCGTCGGTGATTCTGGGGCTGCCCGTCAGGTGCAGCACCTCCTCAGCAGCGTGATACTCGGCGTGCTGCGCCCAGCCGGTCAGCGTCGCCGGCTGCGTCGCCGCGCCTGGTTTCTTCGCGGGCGTCTCGGTGAGCACCACGTTGCCATCCTGAATGGCCGTCTCGAGCGCGGTCTGCATCTTCGGGCCATGATCTTTCTTCTTCCCTGCTGCTCCAGCTTTGTGC
>JBEKIN010000313.1:0-5165 GCA_050011735.1 Acidobacteriaceae bacterium
CCATATTCGCCGCGAGCCCGCGCCGGCGCGCGTGTCGCCGTGCCCCTCACCTGGGCAGAACTGGAGCGCACTGATCCGAAGCAGTTCGCCGTTACAAATTTTGACGAGTGGAAGGCGCGCCTGAAACACGATCCGTGGCTCAGAATGAAAGACGTGAAGCAGCACCTGAGCAACCTCTATCTCTGCTCGTCGTCGACGCCGCCACCCGGCGGCGTCGACGACGAGCAGAGATAGAGGTTGCGCGTCCCGGTATAGTAGCTCCCCAGCGCCGGACGAAAAAGAAACTGCCGCATCGACAGCTCACCGCCGCCAATGTCGCCGCCCACCAGATTCGCGTCCATCGACTCCAGCGTCGCGGGCGTCGATACGCGCCGCTCCAGCACGCAATCCAGGAATCCCGGCGCAAAGCGCTCCATCTGCGCCTCGATGCGGCTCGTCATGTCCTCCGTCGTTGCGTTCGGAACATGGCAGTACATCCACGCCACATGCTTACCCTCCGGAGCGCGCGTTGTGTCGAACAGCGATGGCTGCGCCACCAGCACAAACGGCTTCTCGGCGATCGCACCGTGCGTCGCCGCGTACTCCGAACGCGCGATCTCCTCCAGCGTTCCACCCAGGTGCACGGTGATGGAGCGATAGCATTCCCGCGCCGTCCACGGAATCGGCCCCGAAAGCGCGTAGTCAATCTTGAACACTCCCGGACCATAGCGAAATTCCGCCATCGCCTTCCGGTAGGTCCTCTGCAGCCGCTCGCCCGCGATAGAAAGTAACTGCCGCGGTGTCACATCGCACAGCACCGGACCCTCTTCGGGGTTCATCTCCTCCAGTGACGTGATGCGCTGCCCGGTGTGCACCGTGCCGCCCAGTTCTTCCAGATGCCCGATCAGCGCGTTTGCAATCGCCTGCGATCCGCCTCGCGGTACCGGCCAGCCCACCACATGGGCAGCCGCCGCCAACACCATGCCAACAGCCGGACTCAGCGCCTCATCGAGACTCAGAAAGGAATGCGCCGCCAGTCCCGCGAACAGCGCCCGCGCCCGTTCGCCGCGAAATGTCCGTCTCGCCAGCTTCGTTGCCGGCTGCATCGCCTTCAACCCGAACTGCAGCATCAGCAGCGGCCGCCGCGGAATCCGCGTCACCGGACCCATCGCATCGGCGACGAAGTCCTTCCAGTTCGTCACCATCGGCTCGACCAGTTCCCGCCACGCGGGGCCATCTTCGCCCAGCTGCCGTTCCTGATCCTGCAAACTGTGTTCCAGCGTCACCGCCGTGCCGTCATCCAGCGGATGCGCCAGCGGCGAGGTTCCGTGAACCCATTGCAGGCCGTGCTCCGCCAGCGGCAGCGTGGAAAAGAAAGGCGAGCCCGCGCCCATCGGATGTACGGCTGAACCGAAGTCGTGCCTGAATCCGGGCAGCGTCAGCTCCAGCGTGCGCGTTCCGCCTCCAGGCTGCGCCTCGGCCTCATACACGTCGACCTGCAGACCAGCCTGCGCCAGCACAATGGCGCCGGCAAGTCCGTTCGGACCCGATCCGACTACGCAGGCGCGCCGCATGCTCTTCTCTCAGTCTGCACTGGGCCGCACAGCTCACGAAGCTGCATCATGCCCTCCCGGCGCGGCGCAGCCGCCGCTCCTGCATCCGGAGCTTCACGTAGTAGAGCAGGTAGACCACAACGGCGAGGTTGATGACCGTCAGTCCGACGCGAATCCAGCTGGCGCGCCGGAAAACCTCGAAGAACTCCCAGGGTAGAAATGACGCCGTCAAAATCAGCGTGACGAACTCCGCCCACGCCTGCTCCAGCACCAGGCCTGTACCCTCGATGGCGTCCAGCGCCGCGATGCCGAAGATGGCCGCGCTGATTTCCCGCAGCCGGTGCGGGTCGATCATCGCCACCTTCTCCAGCACCAGGCTGACGAAATGTCCCTCGGGATTGAAGCGCATCGCCAGGATGAAATGCTCGGTCACGCCGATCAGGTCCCGATGCAGCAGGCGAATCGCGCCAATTCCCAGCAGGATAAACAACGCCGCCTGCACCAGTTTGAAGATCCCAATCGCGATGATCCACTGATCGTGGCTCGACTTGACGCGATTGCTTCGGAGCTGCACGGAGGATGCGGTCATGGCGCGAGCATAGAGGGCTCTCTTCGCATCTTCCCACACCGTATGGGATGCGTGCCAGAAGAGCCTCTAAATCGATTGCGCTACCAGCCTGGCAGCACCGCGTTTCAGATAAGGTGCGAGCTTTTCCAGCGCCGCTTCCACGCTCACACCGTGCCGCGCGCGCAGCTGGTCGACTTTGCCGTGTTCGATGAAGCGATCGGGCCAGCCGATACGGATCACCGGCGTCTCGATACCCATCTCGCTCAGCGTCTCCAGCACTACGCTGCCGAAGCCGCCCATCAGCACGTGATCCTCGAATGTCACCAGCGCCGCAGCCCGCCTCGCGTAACGCGCAATCAGCTCCCGATCCAGCGGCTTGATGAACCGCGGATTGATCACCGCCGCCGAATATCCCTGCTGCTCCAGCGCTCTCGCCAGATCCTTCGCCATCGGCAAAAGCGCACCCAGGCCCAGGATGGCGAAATCGTCTCCCTCCTGGACCACCTCGGCTTTGCCGATTTCGAGCGCCCGCGGCCGCTGCTTCATCTTTGCTCCCGGTCCGATCCCGCGCGGATAGCGAATCGCGCTCGGCCCCTGGTGCAGCATCGCGGTATACATCATGTCCGCCAGCTCGTCCTCATCCGCCGGCGCCATCTGGACAATATTCGGCACGCCCCGCAGATATGCAATGTCGAACAGCCCGTGATGCGTTGGACCGTCGTCCCCGCTCAGACCCGCGCGGTCCATGCAGAACACCACTGGCAAATTTTGGAGGCACACGTCGTGCACCACCGGATCGAACGCTCGCTGCAGAAAGGTCGAGTAGATCGCGCAATAGGGCTTGAAACCCTGCGTTGCCATGCCCGCCGCGAAAATCACCGCATGTTCCTCGGCAATGCCCACATCGAAATACTTCTTCGGATGATGCGGCCGGAACAGATCCAGCGCGGTCCCGTTGGGCATGCCCGCGGTAATGGCGACAATCTTCTCGTTCTCGTTCGCCAGCCTCACCAGCGTCTCGGCAAAAATCTCCGAATACGTTCGCTGCCCCGCCGTCTCGGTCTTCCCCGTCTCCGGATCGTACGGCCCCAGTCCGTGAAACTTCTTCTGCTTGTCCAGCGCCGGCTGGAATCCGCGCCCCTTCTGGGTAATCGCGTGCAGCAGCACCGGCCGCTCCTGCTGCTTCAGGAAGCGGAAGGTCTCGATCAGCTGTCCGATGTTGTGCCCATCCACTGGACCGTAATACGTCAGCCCAAATTCCTCGAAGAGAAACGACGGCCACAGCATGCCCTTCGCGGCTTCTTCGGCGCGGCGCACGACATTAAGCGCTCCCTTGCCTCCGATCCGCGCCAGCATCCGGGCGGCGCTGTCGTGCAGCTGGCTCACATGCTGGTTGGTCACGATCTTGTGCAGGTACTTCGCGATCGCCCCCACGTTACGGTCGATCGACCACTCGTTGTCGTTGAGCACCACGATCAGCCGCCTGGTCTGATCGGCGATGTTGTTCAGAGCCTCGAACGAAATGCCATTGGTAAACGCGGCGTCGCCGGCCAGGGCGATCACATGTTCTGTGCCACCCGCAAGATCCCGCGCCACCGCCATGCCCAGCGCCGCGGAAAGCGCGGTGCCCGCGTGTCCCGCGCCGTAGCAGTCGTGCTCGCTCTCCGTCCGCAGCATGAATCCGTTCAGCCCACCCGGCTGCCGCATCGTCTCGAGCCGGTCGATGCGTCCGGTGAGCATCTTGTGCACGTACGCCTGATGGCTGACGTCGAAGACAAATTTGTCTTTGGGCGTTTCGAAGACGGTGTGCAGTGCCAGCGTCAGCTCCACCACGCCGAGGTTCGGGCCAAGGTGTCCACCGGTCTTCGAGAGCGTGACGATCAGCCGCTCACGAATCTCCTGCGCCAGGGATTCCAGCTGTGGCACGGATAGTTTCTTTAGGTCAGCGGGAGAGTGGATCGTATCGAGTAGATTGCCCATGGGATTCCAGAGGGTCCGCGTGTTGGAACACGGAGGAGCGCGGACGAGTTGCCCAGAATTAAAAAGACCCCAACGGGGCCTCTCCATCCGGAACTCCTCTGAATAAGGAGTATACCGGTTTATCTGCAAGGCGTCCGCCCTAACACCTGCAACGAACGCCATAGTAACTTCAGCCGTTAATTTATCTCCCGCTTCCAGCGCAGAACGGCGTCCACCATCTCGTCCAGCTTGCGGATCAGGTCCATCGGCGCCTCGGTCATCGCGAGTCCCTTCGCTCGGCCGGAAACAGAAACCGCAGCATCGGCCGCACACGCTCTGCCCATGAAGGCTCGTCGTGCGTGCCACCGGCGACTTCTTCAAAGTGCAGATCCACATCCGCGCGCCAGCCCAGCGCCAGCAGCCGCGCATCGAGCGCCCTCGCGTCCGCCAGCGTCCGTCGTCCTTCCTGATCGCCGACATCGAGCCACACTCGCGGCCGCCGCACCAGCTCCGGCGCAACATCGTTCAGATACGCGAGGATGTAGCGGTGATTCCACCACACCGACGGCGACAACACGGCCAGCTGGCCGAAAATCTCCGCGTGGCGCAGCCCGATCCACAGCGACGCCAGCGCGCCCAGCGACGATCCGCCAATACCCGTGTGAGCGGGTCCCGATCGAAGCCGGTAGTTTGCGCGCAGGAATGGCAGCAGCTCGCGGGTCACCATCAACGCGTACTGGCTCGCATCGCCGCCGCCCAGTTTCATGTCACGGCTCGGCGTATATTCCGCCAGCCGCCGCTCGCCAGCGTTGGCCACGCCCGCGATGATCAGCGGCTCCACTTTACCCGCGTCGATCGAGTCGTCCGCACTTTCGGCCACGCGCCACGTCTTGCCGCGAATGAAGGCGGTTTCCGGATCGAAGAGATTTTGCCCGTCCTGCAAAATCAGCAGCGGATACTGCCGCTCCGTCGCTTCCTCGTATCCTGGCGGCACATAGACGCTGATGTCGCGCTCACCCTGCAGGAACCGGCTGGTGAAGCCCGTATGCCTGAAAACCTGCGGATGGGGCGGCTCAACCGGCGAAGGGATAGCCTGCGCTTGCGCC
>JBEKIN010000314.1:0-5128 GCA_050011735.1 Acidobacteriaceae bacterium
CCACGCGGCCGCCGCCTTTGCCGCCTTCGGGGCCGAGGTCGATGATCCAGTCGGCGTTGCGGATGACATCGAGGTTGTGCTCGATGATGATAACGGTGTTGCCGAGGTCGGTGAGGCGATGGAGGACCTCGAGGAGCTTACGGACGTCGTCGAAGTGGAGGCCGGTGGTGGGCTCGTCGAGGAGGTAGAGGGTGCGGCCGGTCTGGCGCTTGGAAAGCTCGCGGGCGAGCTTCATGCGCTGAGCTTCGCCGCCGGAGAGGGTGGTGGCGGCCTGGCCGAGATGGATGTAGCCAAGGCCGACGTCGACGAGGGTCTCGAGTTTCTGGCGGGCCTGGGGGATGTCACCGAGGACGGGGAGGGCGTCTTCGATGGTGAGGTCGAGGACGTCGGCGATGGAGTAGCCGTTGAATTTGACGGCGAGGGTTTCCTGATTGTAACGGCGGCCGTTACAGACTTCGCACTGGACGTAGACGTCGGGGAGGAAGTTCATTTCGATGCGGCGCTGGCCTTCTCCCTGACAGGCTTCGCAGCGGCCGCCGGTGACGTTGAAGGAGAAGCGGCCGGCTTTGTAGCCGCGCTCGCGGGATGCGGGGAGCATGGCGAAGAGGTCGCGGATGGCGGTGAAGACGCCGGTGTAGGTAGCGGGGTTGGAGCGCGGGGTGCGTCCGATGGGGGACTGATCGATGCGGACGGCTTTGTCGAGGAGGTCGAAGCCTTTGATCTTCGTGTACTGGCCAGGAGCTTCGCGTGAACCGTAGAGTTCCTTAGCGAGGGCGCGGTAGAGGATGTCGTTGACGAGAGTGCTTTTGCCGGAGCCGGAGACGCCGGTGACGACGGTCATGACGCCGACGGGGAATTTGACGGTGAGGTCCTGGAGGTTATGGCTCTTCGCTCCTTCGACAGCGATCCACTTGCCAGAGAGCGGGCGCGGGACGAGGCGGTGGAGGGTGGAGATTTCGCCGGCGAGGTAGCGGCCGGTGAGCGAGCCGGGGGCGTTCATAATGTCGGCGGGTGTGCCCTGGGCGACGACCTGGCCGCCGAGGCGGCCGGCGCCAGGGCCGAGGTCGAGGACATAGTCGGCGTGGCGGATGGTTTCTTCGTCGTGCTCGACGACGAGGACGGTGTTGCCGAGGTCGCGGAGGGATTCGAGGGCGGCGATGAGGCGCTGATTGTCGCGCTGGTGGAGTCCAATGGAGGGTTCGTCGAGGACGTAGAGGACGCCGCGGAGGCGCGAGCCGATTTGGGTGGCGAGACGGATGCGCTGCCCTTCGCCGCCGGAGAGGGTGGCGGCGTTGCGATCGAGGGCGAGATAGTTGAGGCCGACGGCGTTGAGGAACTGCAGGCGCTCGACGATTTCTTTGCGGAGGCGCTCGGCGACGAGGGCTTCGCGCGCGGTGAAGCTGATGGCGCGGGCGTGGTCGAGGGCGCGGTCCATGGGGAGGGCGGTGAATTCGGCGATGGACATGCCGTCGATTTTGACGGCGAGGGATTCGGGGCGCAGGCGCTGGCCGTGGCAAACGGGGCACTCGGAGGCCGACATGTACTGCATCATCCACTCGCGGTAGGTATCTGAGCGGGCTTCTTCGAGGGAATCGCGAAGCCAGGCGAGGATGCCGTGGAAGCCAGTGCGGGGTGCTTCGGCCTGGGGCGGTCCGCAGAACAGAAGCTCCTGCTGCTTTGAGGTGAGCTGGTCGAAGGGCAGCTTGAGGTCGATCTTGTAACGCTGCGCGGCGAGGTTGATGAGGCGGATGAGGTATTGCGAGCCGGAGCCGGGGCCGAGTGCGCCGTCGAGAAGGGGCTTGGACCAGTCGGTGATGATTTTGGCGGGGTCGAAGTCGTAGATGCTGCCGAGGCCGTGGCATTCGGGGCAGGCGCCGTAGTTGGAGTTGAAGGAGAAGCTGCGGGGCTCGAGTTTGGGAACGTCGAGGCCGCAATCGGGGCAGGCCATCGATGAAGAGTAAAGCTGCTCGTCGTGCTGGGTGCCGACGAGGACGAGTCCGTTGGCCATCTGCAGAGCTTTTTCGACGGAGGCGGCGAGAGTTTTCTCGATTCCAGGTTTGAGGACGGCACGATAAACGATGGCTTCGATGGTGTGGTTCTTGCGCTTCTCGAGATTGGGTGGATCGGCAAGGTCGAGGATTTCGCCGTCGATGCGCGCGCGGAAGCCCTGCTGGTCGAGCTTGTCGAGGAGGTCTCTGAATTCGCCTTTGCGGCCGCGGACGACGGGGGCGAAGATAGTGACGCGCTCGCCGGGGGAGAAGGCGAGGATGCGCTCGACAATTTGCTCGGCGGACTGGCGCGAGATCTGGCGGCCGCAGCGGGGGCAGTGGGGCACGCCGACCGAGGCGTAGAGCAAACGGAGGTAATCGTAGATTTCGGTAATGGTACCGACGGTGGAGCGGGGACTGCGGCTGGTGGTTTTTTGCTCGATGGAGATGGCGGGCGAGAGGCCTTCGATGGAGTCGACGTCGGGGCGCTCGATCTGATCGAGGAACTGGCGGGCGTAGGCGGAAAGGGTTTCGACGTAGCGGCGCTGGCCTTCAGCGTAGATGGTGTCGAAGGCGAGGGAAGACTTCCCGGAACCGGACAGGCCGGTTACGACAGTCAGAGCATTGCGGGGAATCTGGACGTTGATGTCGCGCAGATTGTGCTGACGGGCGCCGCGAACGGTGATTTGGGTGATGGGCATAGCACAGGGGGAATTACCTGTAAATCAAAAAATGCACAATACTGGCGTATAGCGCTTTAGTGCCAGTTGCAAAATGGGACACTCGGGCTAGAATTCGGAAAGATCAACCTTTCGTATCTTATTCGTCAACAGAAAAGTGGGTCAACGTGTCTCACTTCTGTTAGGAATGAAATCGGAAGAAAGAGCAGCGGGCCTGCGCATGGGCGCATCTAATCCAAACGGTGAAGGACCCTCGGCAAAGCCGAGGAGAGTATTCGGGATATGCAGGATGCAGTGAATATGCTGATGTTGATTTGCGCGGCGCTGGCGTCGCTGGCTTTCGGAGTTCTGGTTGCATACGGAGTCTGCCGCGTGGCGTTTGCCAAATTGCGGCAGCATGCGGGCCAGATTGCGGCACAACACGCGACGGCGCAGATTGCCCCTCCCGTTTCCCAGCCTGATTCGTTGTAGAACAGAGCGCGGAGCGCGAGCGGGGAAGGGCTTGCGCGTGGGTGAAGTTTTCCACAACCTGACAAATTGAGCGGGCTTCTCACGGCGAAACGCCTACGTTTTCCACAGGCACGCGCGTCGGGCGGCCGGTCCCCGCCAGGCTCCATTTTTCCATGCTTTTGTTCCCCGGCTTGAAAACCGGAGCTACGCCATGTCCTTCGCTCCCGTGAAGAATTCTGTCGCACTCGTCGCGCTCGACAGGGCAGAGCACAGAAAAAGCGAACAGCCTTCTGCGTTCAGATAAGGCGTGGGGGCCAAAGCACGAATTGCTTTGTATTCTTTGCGGCACCCGTTCGACTCAAGCGTCTGACGACGCCTCGCTCCGGGTCGGCGAAGCGATGTTGTGGTCGTGACGCTTACCGGCAACTGGCCGAAGCGAAGCGGGGCATGGTTGACGTTCCGTTTTGGTATCGGACACAGTACTGAGGATTTGAAGTTCGGAATTCAGTTGTATGCGGCACACTGTGTGAGCTTAGGCTGCTTGCTGTGGGGTGAACCTGGCCGGGGGAAATTGGTTGGGGTAGCGGCGGGTGAGGGTGCCGTCCCGTTTTGGGTCAGGGGCGCGGTACCGAAGAGTTGAAGTCCGGCATTCAGATGTACGGCGGAACACGTTGTGAGCATACGCTGCTTGCTGTGGGGTGAACCTGGCGGCTGCCTTTGGGGGCTTTTCCTTTTGCAAACTGTGAAGTCGCGCCGTGAGAGGGAACCTCGAATCGAAGCGAACTCTCCGCAGGGTGAGTTAGTCGCAACCTGATACGACGTAGAAGGGGCGCACTACGCGCGTGATTCCCGGCGTCAAAATCGAGACCCGGACCAGCCGGATTCTCAAATCCTGATGGGCGGCGTCTGCACTCCATCCTCATCAAGAAAAGGCGGCGCGCTATGCGCGATTCCCGGGTCTCAAAATCGAGACCCGGGGCAGCCGGTTTTCGCGAAGGAACGCCATCCTTATTATTCGTCGCGGATGGCTTCCATGGGATCGATGGAGGCAGCGCGTCCTGCGGGAAAAATAAACGCGAGACTGAGGACGACGAGAAGCACCGCGAGCGTGGCGATGGCCATGACGGGGCTGGCGGGCGTGACTCCATAGAGAAGAGATTGCATGAGGCGGCCGGCCATGGCGGCGAGCGCAGCTCCGGCAAGGACGCCGATGGCGATGCGCAGGGCGGCGCTGCGCGCGAGGTTGGTGACGATCTGCTGGCGCTGCGCGCCGAGGGCCATGCGAATCCCGATTTCGCGGCGACGTTCGACGACGGTGCGGGAGAGAATCCCGTAGAGGCCGGTGGCGACGAGAGCGAGGGCGAGAAGCGCGAATCCGCCGGAGACGCTGGAGAGAAGACGCTGGCGGCTGAGGTCGTCGTTGACGACCTGGTCGAAGGTGTAGATTTTGGGCGGGGCGGCTCCGGGGAGAATGCGTGCCGCGGTGCGCTCGATGGCGGAGGCGGCGAGGCTCCGGTTGGCGGAGCGAACGGCGAGGAATTGAGGGACGAAACCGTTCTTTTCCTGCTCGATGAGGTGATAGAGGAGAAAGGGAGCGGGCTTCAGCAGGCTTTGCATGCGAGCATCTTCCGCGACGCCAATGATGCGATATGCGGTGGGCGGAGTGGCGGCGCCGGAGGTGGGTTTGGGAGGCGCGCCGTCGCCCGAGGTGATGTATCGACCGATGGGATTTTCACCGGGGAAGAAGAAGTTGGCGGCAGCTCGGCTGATGACACAAACCTTGTCACCGGCGATGTCACTGGGCGTGAAGCCACGACCCTCGAGGATGGTGGTGCCCAGGGTGGTGAAGTAGCCAGGGGTGACCCCATCGCTCCAGACCTTATCGTTTTTGTGGAGATTGCCGGCGGCGTCGCGGGTGAAGTAGTTGACGGTCATCAACCAGTCACGAAGCGGAGGCGCGGAGAGCAGGGTTGCGGCCTGAATGCCGGGCTGGGTTTCGAGGTCATCGAC
>JBEKIN010000315.1:0-5123 GCA_050011735.1 Acidobacteriaceae bacterium
TGCTGGAGGGCTGGAACCCGTCGCCGAATGAGTGCTGCGGGGCGTGGATGCCGGATGGGAGGTATTTCATTTTTGCTTCGGCGCGCGGGGGATCGTGGAATTTGTGGGCGATACGAGAAAAGCGGGACTGGTGGCGGAAGACGAATCCGGAGCCGGTACAACTGACGGTGGGACAGATGAGCTCGCAGATTCCGCTGCCGAGCACGGATGGGAAGAAGATTTTCTTCATTGGCGCGAGTCCGAGGGGGGAGCTGGAACGCTACGACGCGGGGAAAAAGCTGTTCGCGCCGTATCTGCCGGGACTTTCTGCGGAGGGACTGGCGTTTTCACGGGACGGCTCGAGGATGGCTTACGTGACGGTGCCGGATGGCGCGTTGTGGCAGAGCAAGGCGGACGGGACGGATCGGCGCGAGCTGACGTTTGCTCCGATGCAGGCGGAGGTGCCGCGGTGGTCACCGGATGGGACGCAGATTGCGTTTACGGGGCGGGAGCCGGGAAAGAGCTGGGCGATCTACATCGTGCCGGCGGAGGGAGGTAATCCGGAACAGCTGACGCCGGGCGACAACGACGATCTTGATCCGAGCTGGTCGCCGAATGGCGATGCGCTGGCGTACGGGGGTTCTTCTCCGGAGTCGGTCTCGTCAAAGAAGCATCCGATTCAAATCATGAACCTGAAGAGCAGGGCGGTGACGGCGCTGCCGGATTCGGGCGGATATCATGCGCCGCGCTGGTCGCCGGATGGGCGGTGGCTGGTGGCGGTCGATGGCGATGTGCGTGGGCTGGCGCTGTACGATTTCACCCGTCACACGTGGGAAGAACTGACAACGAAGCCGGCGGTTTATCCGAACTGGTCTCCGGACGGCGCATGCGTGTATTTCAACGACTCGTTCGAGGTGGCGATGCCGGTGTACAGGGTCTGCCTGAAGGACCGTAAGCCGGAGCTGGTGGTGAACCTGGCCAAGCTGGGGACGCTGGCGACGGGGGCGTTTGGGCAGTGGACGGGGCTGGCGCCGGATGGGTCGGTGCTGGCGGTGCGCGACATCAGCCTCGAGGAAATTTACGCGCTGGAAGCGCAGCTGCCGTAGCTGGCTTCCAGGGGCCGACGGATCGAAGTCAGTACGAGAGCTTCAAAGCCAGCTGCACCAACCTTGGGTTATTCACTGTCGAGTTCACCGAGCCGAATCCTGGCTGGTTGATATCGCTGATGGGCGCGCCAAACTGAGGATGGTTGAAGAGGTTGAAGAACTCAGCGCGGAAGTTCAAACCCATCTCCCGGTGCAAGGGGAAGTCTTTGATTACCGAGAAGTCGGTGTTCACGAAATCGGGTCCGACAGCGGGAACACGCGCTGCGTTGCCGAGCTGGCCGATGGGCGGGGCGACAAAGCACGCGGAGTTGATCCATTGGTGCTGGCTGTGGTTGGCGGCTGTGGGGTCGCAGCTGGAGACGCGATTGGGGCGGTTGTAATTGTTGTCGTTGCCGCCAGCATTGAAGGTTGTGTTTGACTGGTTGAAGCTGTCGATGAGGGGAACGGGGAATCCGGAAAGGATCTTGTCGATCAGGGTGACCTGCCAGTCGCCGAGAAACGCGTTGGTCGCAGTGTTCCAGTCAGACCCGAATTTCCTGCCCCTGCCAAGGGGCAGGTCGTAGAGGATGCTTGCGGTGAAGCTTTGATTGAGATTGATCTGCGCCAGGGACCAATCGAGTTTTTGCCAGTTGGGCAGCGGGAAATAAGGGGCGCTCAACTCCGAGCCCAGGCCGTCGGACAGGCCGTTGTCGTAAGTGTGCGAGTAGGTGTAGGCAACCAGCGCGTAAAGACCGTACTTCGGCGTCTTGGTCTCCGCTTTAATCTGCAGCGAGTTGTAATGCGTTGTGCCCACATCGCCGAAGAGGAGGATCGCGTCAAAGTTCGGAGGATTGTAAGGATAGAGGTAGGGCTGGCCGTTGGGCAGGCAGCCGAGCGTGTAGCCCGAGACGGAACCGCAAGCCGAGGGGCTGCTGACGTTGAGGTCGTTGCCGATCACCAGCAGGTGGCCGCCGGTTGAACCGGCGTAGCCGGCCGTGAGCAGAACGTTGCCGGGCAATTGACGTTCGACGTTGACGTTGTATTGGTGAACCCTGCCGGGCTGGAAGTTCGGGGGCTCGTAATTGAACGTGCCGACGTAGGTCGCCGCATTTTGCGGAGTGGGAAGCGGCGTGAAGCCGGTGGAAAGGGTAAAGGCCAGCTCGGGTGTCTGTCCCAGCGTGGTGGCGCAGTAAGAGGTTGCGAAAGCGCACCCCGCGGAAAACGTAGTGGGGAATTGATCGGACTCGCCGAGGTTGGGCGGATTTTGCCACAAGCCCTGCGCGCCCTGGTTCCAGGACGAATCGTGATAGATCCCAAAGCCGAGGCGGAGCACAGTTTTGTCGCTCCCGAGGATTTTCCAGGTGAGGCCGACGCGGGGCTCGACCGCGCCCCAGTACATATTGACGCCCGCCGAATCGCTCACTCCGTTCTGCCCCGCAATCAGAAGCTGTCCCGTTTGGGGGATGTAGTTCGCCATCCGGTTATGGATCTCGGTGATGGGAGTGGTCATGTCCCACGCCACGCCGAGGTTGAGGGTGAGCGAAGAAGTTGCGCGCCAGTCATCCTCGACGAAGGGCCGGTAGATCTTCCAGCGCCGGCCGGTGATGGGACCGCCGTAGGTCTGGTCGTGGATGGCGCCCCCGGTCATGCCGAGCAGCAGATCGGCTTCAGAGCTGCCGGGGGTGCCGGTGCAGCCCGGAACCCCGGTGGGACACGTGTAGCCGCTGAAGTCGCCGAAGGTACCGACGAGCCAGAAGCCGTCCTGAAATTCCTCGGTGCCAACATTCATTTGATTGTCGCGGAAATCGAGGCCGGTGCGGATCTCATGCTTTCCGCGAATCAGGTCGAGAACATCCTTGAAGGAATAGATGTCGGTTCCACCCTGAAACGGAGAGTAGCCGCGATCGCCGAGGGACCAATAACCGCCGGTCATATCGGTGGAAACCAAACCCTGACTGTAGGAACCTCCGGAGATCGGCGTACCGCTGGGCGAGCATCCCAGATCGGCGCCGGGAATTCCCAGCTTCGCCGAGCCGCAGGTGAAGTTACCCAGCGAGTCAATGTAGTCGAAGATGCGGTCATAGCCCAGGCTGGCCTGGTTGAGCGTTTTGGGCGAGAAGACGTGGCTCCAGCCAAGGCCGACATTGCGCGCGTGATTGATCAGGTTCTCATTGCTGCCGAAAGCGTTCGCTTCCGCGAGTCCAGGCGCGCCGCCCGGGACAAAGGAGAACGCCTGTTCGTAGCTGAACCGTGCGAAGAAATTGTCGGATCCGCCGAGCACTTCGTCGAGCCGGGTGTCAAATTTGGTGTCGTTCAACTGGCGAACGGGCTCGCTGACGAAGTTGTAGCCGAGGGCAGTGTTGCTGGCGTTCGGCGTGGGATAAATGTTGATCATGCCCTGACCAACGCTGTTGATGAGGTTGGAGGGGATTTTGTTGCAGGCCGTTCCCTGCGGCTGGCTTCCGTCCGCATTGGCGGGTATCGGATTTCCCGACGCGTTGCACTGGAAATACACATTCGGGTAGACCGATGGATTCGTCGACGCGCCGATCATGTTGGGGTTCACGATGGCCAGGCCGCTGACCGGATTGCCGAAAGGATCGGCGGAAAAGTCGCCGCTGCGCATGGCCAGCGAAGGAATCAGGCCGGTAAAAGTAATCCCTTCGCGTTGATACTTTTGCTCGCCATCCACGAAGAAAAACGTCTTGTTGCGGCGGATGGGCCCGCCGATGGAACCGCCAAATTGATTCAGATTGAACTTCGGGGTTGTCGTGTCAAAGTCGCCCTTCGCGTCGAGGTCGGTATTGCGGACAAATTCGTAAAGAGTTCCGTGAAGGTCGTTGGTCCCGGATTTGGTAGTGACCAGCACAGTGGGTCCGGCGCGCGTGCCGAACTCGGCGGAGTAGGTGTAGGTCAGCACCTTGAACTCCTGAATGTCGTCGATGGAGGAGTAGATGCCGATTCCTCCCGCGGTCAGCTCGTTGTTATCGACCCCATCGAGCAGCCAGTCGCTGCTGTTCGGCCGCGAGCCGCCCACCGATAACGAGAACGGTCCGCGCGCCGCTACCTCGCTGTCGCTGCCGGAGGTGAAGAAGCTGCCCGGGTTGGTTTCGGCCGTCGCGCCAGCGGTGAGCGTGGCGAGTTGCACGAAGTCGCGGCCATTGAGAGGAAGCTGCGAGACTTCCTGCGCAGTGATCACCTGGCCCAGAGAAGGATTGGCGGTCTCGACGGCGACGGCGGTGCCCGAGACGTTGACCGTCGTGACCACGGTCCCGGGCGTCAGGGTAAAGTCGAGTTCCCGGGCCTCGTCCACGTGCAGCTGCAGATCTTTGCTTTCGGTGCTCTGGAAGCCGCTGGCATCGACGCGCACGTTGTACGTGTCGAAGGGAAGCAGCGGCACATCGTAATGTCCGGCGCCGTCCGTCTTCACCGCGCGAACCTGCCCCGTGCTCTGCGCGGTCACCGTGACAGAAGCACCGGGGACAACCGACCCCGCCTTATCGACGATGTTCCCGGAGAAGCTTCCTCGGGCCTGGCCGTACAAGCCTGGGCACAGGGCAAGCGCCAGAGCGAAGACCACAAGAGACAGCACAGTTTTTGCGGCCGGGGTTCCAGTGGGTTTCGGCAATGTCGGGAAACACTGTGGGCTCGTCAAGGTGGAATGCATCGCTGCCCCCTTTTTAATCAGGTTGCTGGTGATTGGCCTCGGGAAAATTCTCTGCTTCGGAAATGTCGAGATGGGATGACCCAATGTAAGAACAGATGGGCAGAAAGTCAACGCAAGCTTTTGGGAGCAGCGGTCGTCACGCTATTGCATGGCGAGGAGAGCGGCCATGGTGGCGGTTCCGTCCCAGAGATTTTGGAGGCGGAGATTTTCGTTGGCGGCGTGCTGGTTGTCGTCGTAGTTGGCGATGGGGACGGTGATGGTGCGAGTGTGCGCGGCTCGCTCCATGGCTCCGAGAGGGACGCTGCCGCCCATGGTGGGTAAGAGGACGACCTGGCTGCTCATCACGCTGCCTGCGCTCTTCGCACTGCTGCCGTTCTCTGTGGTAGCGGATT
>JBEKIN010000316.1:0-5078 GCA_050011735.1 Acidobacteriaceae bacterium
GCCCTGCAGCTGAGCATCCAGGCGGCCATTGAACAAGACGAGAAACCCGAAGCCTGCCGCGCGCACCACACCGCGCTTCCCTGCCCACGGATTTTCACTCATGCCCGGCGGGTCATTGAGCCAATAACCGGTGTAGGCAAACGTCCGGTGCAGTGCGGGTAGAAGATCGTCGCCCGGATAACCATTCTTGTCGAAGCCCAAGTAGGTTCGCTGCCCAAAGCTGGATGCCGCAGCGACAACCAATACGCATCCAATAATGCCCCTAACCCACTTCATCGCAGTTACGACCGGATCCTTGGATTCACAACCATGTACAGGACGTCGGTGGCCAGGTTGGCCAGCACATACGTAAGTCCCACCGCCAGAATACAGCCCTGCAGCAGCGGATAGTCGCGATTCGAAATAGCCGAGACGGTCAACCGGCCAATGCCCGGCCAGCTGAAGATAGTCTCCGTGACAATGGCCCCGGCCAGCAGCGCTCCAAACTGCAGTCCGATCAGTGTGAGCACCGGAATCATCGCATTGCGCAGCGCATGTTTGTAGACCACCGTCCGCTCCGGCAGACCCTTGGCGCGCGCGGTGCGGATATAGTCCTGGCCGAGTTCCTCAAGCATCGATGTGCGCACCATGCGCGTCAGAATCGCAGCCAAAGCGCCGCCCATGGTCACAGCGGGCAGAATCAAATGCGAAAAGTCGCCCGCGCCGGAGACCGGCAGCCAACCCAGTTTGATGGAGACGAGCAAAATCAAAATCGGCCCCAAAGCGAAGGACGGGAACGAGAGGCCCAGCAGACTCACCACGCTCAGGATGTGGTCGCGCGCGCGCCCACGGTGCAAAGCCGCGCTGATGCCGGCCGGGATGGCGAGCAATAAAGCAAGGAAGAGAGCCGCCATCGTCAGTTCCACAGTGAACGGATAACGCGCGAGCACAAGATGCGTCACCGAATCGTTGAGCCGAATGGATCGCCCCAGATCCCCGTGCAGCACGCCTCGCCAGTAATGGACGTACTGGGTTCCGATGGGCTGATCGAGGCCGTAAGCGTGGCGCAGTGCAACGATGTCGGCGGGGCGCGCGCCCTCGCCCAGCATCTGCTCAATGGGGTCGCCAGGCACAATGTGGATGAGCAGGAAGACGATGGACACCACCAGCCACAGCACCGGCAGCGTGTAGCCCAGGCGCGTCAGCAGCGATCGCAGCAGCCTCTTCATCCCTGTACCTTTTCGGCGACCGGCTCCAGCTGCTCGATCTTTACCTTGCTGATGCGCCTTCCGCTCATTTCGAGCACGGTCAGCCGCCGGCCCTCGTATTCAATCCACTCGCCCCCCTGAGGAATCCTGCCCAGGCGCGTCAGCAGAAATCCCGCCAGCGTCTCCACGCCACCCTCGCGCGGCAGGCTCCAGTTCATCTGCGTCTCCAGATCGCGCAGGCTCACGCTGCCGTCGAGAACCATGCCGCCGGTCGCGGTTGCCAGCGCGGTGCGAGCACCCACGTCAAACTCGTCTTCTACCTCGCCGATCAGCTGTTCGATGGCATCTTCCACCGTAACCAGCCCGACGATCGAGCCGAATTCATCGACGACAATCGCGATGTGCCGCCGGCGCTGCTGGAACTCATGCAGCAGGTCGAGGACCGGCTTCGTCTCCGGCACCACCAGGATTTCCCGCATCACCTGATTCAGGCGCACCTCGGTCAGAGGCGCTGTGGAGAAACGCGTAGAGGCCGTAGCGCGAAAGTGCATCAGCCGGCTGATGTCCTTCGAGTACACCACGCCAACAATAAACTCCGAGCCGCGCGTCGGGTCATAAACCGGGATCCGCGAGTGCTGTTCTTCCACGATGCGCGCGCTGGCATCCTCGATCAGCATATCGGCGGGGAGCGAAAAGATTCTCTGCCGTGGCGTCATGATCTCGCGGGTCACAACTTCGTTCACCTCGACCGCGCGATGAATCAGCGCCTCCTGGTACTCCGGCAGCATGCCCATGCGGCGCGCAGCCGTTGCGATCAGCTTCAGCTCTTCCGGTGAGTGGACCGCGCCCTCGGTCGTGAGCGGGGCACGGAACAGGCGCAGCACCAGAGCGGCCGAGCGGTTCATCAAACGCACCACGGGCCGCGCCAGGTGGATGAACACCTCCATCGGTCCGGCAATGGCGACGGAAATTTGATCGGCGCGCTGAAGAGCCAGCGCCTTCGGCACCAGCTCGCCCAGCAGCACATGAAAGTAAGTGATGAACGCGAAGGCCAGCGGCACTGCGGCCAGATGCGCGTAAAGCCGCGCGTGCGGCAGAGGGCCCATCGCCTGCTCGAAGATGCCCGCAATAGCCGGTTCGCCGATCCAGCCCAGCGCCAGGCTGCACAGGGTTACGCCCAGCTGCACGGCGGGCAGAAAATCCCCGAGGTTCTCCTGCAATCGGCGGACGATGCGTGCGCCCGGCTTGCGTTCCGCGATGAGCTGCTCGATGCGCGTCTCGCGCACGCTCACCAGCGCGAACTCCGCCGCCACAAAAAACCCGTTCGCCAGTATCAGCACCACGATGGCGACGCCGTGAAAGAGGAGGAACTCCGACATGTTCCCCCTCAGTCTACCGGCATCAACATCGGTCGCGGTTTACTGGTTCCCCGCGTCGGTGCCTTTGATGAACGCAGCCACCCGATCGTGCAGCAGCTTCAGGCATTCGTCCTTCACGTACACCATGTGTCCAGACTCGTACCAGTCGTATTCGATGTTGCCGCCAAGCTTGCTGGGGATGGGCAGATGCTTGTCCTCGTACATGGCGGCGTAGAACGGCGTCGCCAGGTCATAGTAGCCGCCGTTCACCATCACCTTGAGCTTCGGATTCATGGTCATCGCCGCGGCCAGGTCCTGGCTCACGTTCATATTCAGGGGATTCCCGTTGTGTTTGGTGTCCCAGTTGAACCCCCCGCTGAAGTCCGCCTGCGGCAGATAGGTTTGCCCCTCCCCGTATTTCAGCGTCTGGCGCACATACTGGTTGAACAGCGAAACGTAGGCCGACGAGATCGCGGAGCTCTGCGGATCGTACTCGGCTTCCTCACTCAGGGGGTCGAGGGACGGTCCGGTGAACCGCGTATCCAGGCGCCCGGTGGTGTCGCCTGTATCGTCCTGCAGGCTTTTTTCGAACTGGCCGCCGGAGATGCGCAGTTCGCCCTTCACCAGATAGTCCACCGGCAGCCCGGTGTACTCGTGCAGCTTCTCGGCAACCGCCCGCTTATCGGTTGCGCTCAGGTCGGTGCCTTTCGCCAGGGCATGCGCATAATCGCCCATCGCGAACTCCTCGACTTCTTTCAGAAATCCGTCCAGGTCCGGATGATCCTGCGGCAGTTTGTGATGGTAGCGCGCGGTCGCCGCGTAAGTGGGCAGCGCCAGCTCATAGGTCAGGTCGATGCCAGGATTCGCGTGCGCCGCATCGATGTCCGTCGTGAAATTGAAAATCTGCGACAGCAGAATCACGCCGTTCAGGTCGATGTCCTTGTCGTTCTCCAGCATGTTCGAGAGCACCGCGGAGCGCGTCGTCCCATAGCTCTCCCCGAAGATGTATTTGGGAGAATTCCAGCGGTTGTACTTCGACAGAAAGCGCGCAATGAACCGCGAGAAAGCGTGTCCGTCCTCATCGATGCCCCAGAAAGATTTGCCCGCGTCCTTGCCGGTCAGGCGGCCGAAACCCGTGCCCGGCATGTCGATGAACACCAGGTCGCTCACGTCCAGCAGCGAGTTGGCATTATCCACCAGCTTGTAAGGCGCCCCGGGCAGGTGAGTATCGCTGTCCGTTACCACATGCTTCGGTCCGAACGACCCCATGTGCAGCCACACGGTCGAGCTCCCCGGTCCTCCGTTATAGAGAAACGTGATCGGCCGCTGCTCGAGGTTCGCATCGCGCTTGAAATAGGCGACGTAGAACATGCGTGCTTCTGCCGGAGCCTGGGTCGCATCCTTGGCCGCGCCGACCGCTGCCGCCAGATCCGTATCGGGCAGCGGCTTGCCGTCCGCTCCCAGCTGCGCATCCTCCGCATCCGTCGCGCCCACCGTGATGGTCCCCGCTACCGCGTTGTAAAGGATGTGCTGGCCGCCGGCATCGAGCGCGCCCGGGGTCGTCACCTCCTGGGCAGGCTTCTCCGCCGGCTTCTCGGCAGACTTATCGGCGGGCTTGTCATCGACGGCAGCGCGCGCAAAAACAGGACACAACATAACGGCGGCCGCGACCACTGCCACCAGCAGACGACTTGATTTAGGCATTCATGGCTCCTGGGGAAAACGGAAATTAGTTCAGACTGGGGGGAAACGCAGATTATAGTGCCTGGCAACCTCAACTGTTCAGGAGAAGTGACCGGATGCCCGGCTAGTACACGCCGGGAATCAGCCGCTTCGTAGTGCGGCTGTACTCGGCGTAGTCGGGGCCGCCCGTTTCTCGACCCAGGCTTGACGCAGGGCGTTCCGGAAAGCCGGGGGGCCAGGCGACTATCCGAGGACAAGTTCCCAGGTCTGACCGACGAGGTCTTTGCCGAAGCTGTGGTGAGGCTGCTCCTCGACGAGGCGAAAGCCGGCGTTCTGATACAGACGATGGGCAGATAGGAGGATACTCTGCGTCCACAGCACGATTTTGCGATAACCGGCCTCGCGGGCGAAGTGGACGCACTCGTCGACGAGCGCCTTGCCGAGGCCGAGACCTCGCGCTGCCGGGTCGACATAGAGGAGGCGCAGCTTAGCGGCGCCGGGTTGCTCTGGATGCTGGACCAGGAAGATGTGGCCCACGTGGCGGCTGTCGATTTCTGCGATCCAGCATCGCTCGCGCTCAGGAGTGAAGTTGGCGATGAAGTCGGCAACGATGCGCGCGGCCAGGGCTTCGAAAGAGCCGTCCCAGCCGAACTGATCGACGTAGCCGGCGCCTTCGAGGGCCACGATCGTGCCCATGTCGCCAGGGCGGTGCGTGCGGAAGGTCCAGCAGGGCCGCGGGGCATCCTGGCCGGCAACGAAACGCTCCATGGTGCGGACGGCGCCGGTGAAATCAGCCCGTGCCGGAGACCGCAAGCCTTTGAGGAAATCGCGAGCCTGCTTTTCGGCGCGC
>JBEKIN010000317.1:0-5063 GCA_050011735.1 Acidobacteriaceae bacterium
GGGTGCGGCGCTCGGGCAGCGCGTATTTTGCCGATGTGACGTTATCGCTGCCGCGGCAGCTGACATTCCAGCGCACGGAGGAGCTGGTGCGCGAGGCGACGGCGGCGGTACAACGCGTGCTGCCGGACGCCGATGTGGTGATCCATACGGTGCCGAGATCGACTGTGGCAGAGAGTCTCTTTGACAAGGTGCGCGCGGTGGCCGCACGCAACAATGTGCTGCTGCATGATGTGAGCATCGAGTCCTTCGCCGACGGGCTGCATGTGGAGCAGCACATCGAGGTGAAGGAGACGATGCCGCTGCTCGAGGCGCATCGCTTTGTGTATGGGCTGGAGCAGCAGATTCGCCGCGAGTTGCCGCAAGTGGGTTCGGTGCTGACGCATATCGAAAGCGAACCGGCAACGATTGAAGCGCCGGTGCGCATCGAGCAGGATCGGCGCATCGAGGAGCGTTTGCGCGATGCCGCGGCGAATGTGCCGGACGTGGTGGACATACACGAAGTGAATGTGGATCGCGTGGGCGAGCACCTTCATGTTACGTGCCACTGCACACTGCCTGATGCCATGGACATGGGGCGCGTGCATGAGACGATTACGGAACTGGAGCATCGCTTTAAGCTGGATTGTCCGGAGGTGGATCGGGTGCTGATCCATCCGGAGCCGGCGTCGGATAACCAGCATCGGCAATGAAGCAGCCGGTAGCCGGTAGCCCGTAGCGACATCGCTGCACGGAACGGAAACAGATCGGCGGGGTGAGGGGGGAAGATTTGATCGCGAGTGCAGAGTGGAAGCAGGGGATGTTGTTCGACGGGAAGCCGGAGAGCGGGCACGTCGTTCATTTCGACGCGACGCCGGAGCATGCTAAAGGGCTGAGTCCGATGGAGGCGGTGCTGACCGCGTTGTGCGGCTGCACGTCGGTGGATGTGGTGAGCATTCTGGAAAAGAAACGCGAGGCTCTGAGCGGACTGACGGTCACGGCGAAGGCGGAACAGGCAGCGGAGCCTCCGCGGGTGTTCACGCACATTCATCTGACGTACAGGATTCGCGGGAAGGTGTCGCAGAAAGCGGCTGAGGACGCGGTTGCACTCTCGAAGAACAAGTACTGCTCGGTTTCGAAGATGCTGGAGAAGACGGCCAAAATCGAGTACTCCATCGAATACGAATCATGATTGGTTTCTTCCGCTTCGTGCTGGTGATTTTGCTGCTGACGGTGGTGGCGATGACGTCGGCGCTGGTGACCATGCACTTTGCAATTCATGGCGGGGAAGTCTCGGTTCCCGATCTGAAAGGCATGAGCGTTGCCGACGCGGGGCAGCGGGCTGCCTCGCTGGGGCTCACGATGCAGGTGGAGAATCGCCTGTACTCGGCGGATGTGCCGCCGGGGCGGGTTGCGAATCAGTCGCCGGCGGCGGGGGCGATTGTGCGGCGCGGATGGCGGGTTTGGCTGACGGAGAGCCTGGGTCCGCAGAAGCTGGCGATTCCGGATGTGAAGGGCAAGGACCAGCGGTTTGCCACGATTGAGATTCGGCGCGCGGGATTCCAGACGGGCACGGTGGCCGAGATGCCGTGGCCGGGCGCGCAGCCGGGCGCGGTGATCGCGCAAAGCCCGGAGCCGAATGCGTCGGGCGTGGAAAGTCCGGTGATGAATCTGCTGGTGGCGGCCGAGGACGGCGGATCGCAGTCGATGGGGGGACTGGTGCTGCCCAATCTGGAGGGTCAGGTATTCACCTCGGCGGCGCTGACGCTCACGCGGATGGGTCTGCGGCTGGCGCCAGTGAAAGAGCAGGACATGCACATTGGGTCGCCGGTTGTTGCGGGTGCACTCCCTGCGAACCCGCCGCAGATGTTTCCGCCGGGAACGGTGATCGCGCAGAATCCGCCGGCGGGTTCGCGCGTGGATGCGAGCACGCCGATTGAGCTCACGGTGGTGAAGTGAAGCGCGGCTGAGGCCGGAAGGTGCGGCTTCCAGTAAACGATTTCCCGGAAACAAAGGGCGCTGGTAGAATGTCCGCTTGCTCCACTTTGCCGCGCTTGCGGGAGCGGCTGCGGAGCCCTGAGCATCGATGCTGGACGCCCTCAAGTCGCAGGTTCTCGAAGCCAACCTCGAACTGGTTCGCCGAGGACTGGTGCTCTACACCTTTGGCAATGCCAGCGGCATCGACAGGGCGCAGGGGCTGGTGGCGATCAAGCCGAGCGGAGTGCCTTATGAAGGCCTGACCGCGGACGACATGGTCGTGAGCGACCTGAAGGGCAAGATCATCGGGAGCCGGCTCAAGCCATCGTCGGATCTCGATACGCATCTGGAGCTTTACCGGGCGTTTCCGGCGATTGGCGGGGTGGTCCACACGCATTCTGAATTTGCGACGGCGTGGGCCCAGGCGGGGCGCGAGATTCCGGCGTACGGAACAACGCATGCGGATTATTTTTACGGGCCGGTGCCGCTGACCGAGGAGCTGAGCGCGGAGGAAGTTGGCGGCGATTACGTGCTCAACACCGGCAAAGCCATCGTGCGGCGATTCCGCGACCTCGATCCGGTGGCAGTGCCTGGGGTGCTGGTGGCCGGACATGCGCCTTTTGCCTGGGGGAAGGACGCTATGGAAGCCGCGTATCATGCGGTGGTGCTGGAGGCCGTGGCACGGATGGCGTTCTACACGGCGACGCTGAACCCGGACCAGGGGGGCATCTCGCAGGCATTACTGGATCGGCATCATTTCCGTAAGCACGGGGCAAAGGCCACTTACGGGCAAGGCAGTTGAATCCGGAAACAGAGTTTCCCTCGCTCTGATTCCCGCACTTGTTGTCACACCGAGGATCGACCAGGAATGTCACTCGCATCGGTACCCGCCGCAGCGCTGGCCGCCTTTTTCCAGACGCCGGTCACGCAATCGCTCGTTCACCTCAGCGGAATCGATATCGCCATCATCGCGATTTATTTCGCGATGGTCATCTACATCGGGTTCTACCTGAAGAGCGCTTCGAACACGAGCGAAGAGTTTTTTATGGCGGGGCGCGAGATGACGGCGTGGATCGCCGGACTGAGCTTCGTTTCGGCGAACCTGGGCGCGCTGGAACTGATGGGATGGGCGAGCTCGGCCTATCAGTATGGAATCCTGGCGACGCACTGGTACTGGATCGGCGCCATTCCCGCGATGCTGTTCCTGGGCATCGTGATGATGCCCTTCTATTACGTCTGCAAGACGCACTCGGTGCCGGGATATCTGAAACTGCGCTACGGAGACGGGGCACGGGGATTGTCGGCGGTGTGCTTCGCGTTCATGACGGTGCTGATGAGCGGCATCAACATGTACTCGATGGCGCTGGTGATGAAGGTAGTGCTGGGCTGGGATCTGAATTTTTCGATCTGGGTATCGTCGATAACGGTTGCGATTTATGTGGCGCTGGGTGGTTTGCGGTCGGCGATTTTCAACGAGGTGCTGCAGTTCCTGCTGATCTGGCTGGGGGCGCTGCTGATCCCGATCATGGGACTGATCGAGGCAGGGGGCTGGACCAACCTGAAGCATCAGATTGCTGCGCGCATGGGATCGACCAACTACACGCATCTGTGGAGCACGACCGCACACTTCCGCGACAACCCGATGGGGATTCACTGGACGGGGCTGGTCTTTGGGTTGGGCATTGCGATCAGCTGCGGTTATTGGACGACGGATTTTCTGGTCGTGCAGCGGGTTCTGTCGGCGCATAATCTGCGCGCCGCTCGCATGGCTCCCATCATCGGAGCGGGCTTCAAGATGATGGTGCCGTTCATCGTGATCCTGCCGGGGTTGCTGGCGCTGAGTGTGCTGCCCTTCCACCTGGTTCCGCAGGACGTTGCCGTGGCCACCGGACAGCACAGCTTCAACGAGGTGCTGCCGCTGATGCTGGTGCGCTACTGCGGACCGGGACTGCTGGGTCTGGGCGTAACGGCGCTGATCGCCGGCTTCATGTCGGGGATGGCGGGCAACGTAAGCGCCTTCGCCACAGTGTGGACCTACGACATCTACGGCGCGTTTCTGAACAAGAAGGCCAGCGACAGCCACTATGTTGCGATGGGGCGCTGGTGCACATTTATCGGAGTGCTGATTTCGGTGGGAACCGCGTACCTGGTGCAGCACGCGGCCAGCATCATGGATTACGTGCAGGCGCTGTTCAGCTTCTTCATCGCACCTCTGCTGGGCACGGTGCTGCTGGGGATGCTGTGGAAGCGCACGACGAAAGCCGGGGGTTTCTGGGGACTGCTGACCGGGACCTGCACCGCCATCGGGCTGTTTCTGTGGGTGCACCTCGATCCGTCGGCACTGCGCTACGTCGCGCTCTCGCCGGATGCAAAGGCCATGGCCGAGGACATGTACCGCGCGCTGTGGTCTTTCCTGGCCTGCGTGATCGTGACGGTGGTGGTGAGTTTGGCGACAGAGCCGCGGCCGATCGCGGAGCTGGAAGGCCTGGTGTACGGAGCGTCGAACGTTCCCAAGGAGCACGACGACTTCTGGTATCAGAAGCCTATCGTTTGGGCGAGCATGATCGCAGTGGTTTTCGTGGTGCTGAACGTCATCTTCTGGTAGGAGGCAAAGCATGCGCGGGCATATTCAGATCTGGTTCTTCGGCGGCATTCTGCTCCTCACTTACGGCGTGCTGATCGCGGCGACGGGGCTGTGGGAACTCGCGGCACCACCTGCCCAGGAACCGGTGCTCTGGCAGCTGCACGCGCCCATCTGGTGGGGCGGCATGATGGCGGTGGCGGGGTTGTTCTACACGGTGCGGTTTCGTCCCCGTTAACGGGACGGAAACGAACCGAACTGAATCATCTGAGAAAATGCACTCATGAAGAAGCAACTGACATTCGGACTTATTGTGGGGAACCGGGGATTTTTCCCCGATCATCTGGCCAAAGAGGGCCGGGAAGAGATGCTGGGGGTGCTGGGGAAGGCGGGCATCCGGGCGATAACGCTTGCGCCGGAGCAATCGAAGTTCGGCTCGGTTGAGACGCACGACGACTTCTGGTATCAGAAGCCTATCGTTTGGGCGAGCATGATCGCAGTGGTTTTCGTGGTGCTGAACGTCATCTTC
>JBEKIN010000318.1:0-5063 GCA_050011735.1 Acidobacteriaceae bacterium
GGCGTTTCGCCTGGAGATGGCGGTGCATGGGAAATTTGGCCAGCCGTGCCCACAGTGCGGCGAAAAGATTCAGCGGATTCGTTACGCCGACAACGAGACGGACTATTGCGCGCGGTGCCAGACAGGTGGAAAGCTGCTGGCGGATCGGGGACTGTCACGATTATTGAAGCAGGACTGGCCGCGCACGCTGGATGAGCTGGAAGCGCTGAAGCGGCTATGACTCCCGACCCGCGGCGAGGCAGAAAGGCTTTTCCACGCCGTATTTTTGCAAGGGCAGCGGAGGTCGGCTAATGTGGAACCATCCCCTGAGGCGCGACCAGAGCGAGCGTGGGCGCGCACCCTCTTTGTACAACCTGACGAGAGGTGGCCAACGTGAAAAAGATCGGCGTGTTGTTCGGCATGGAGAATACTTTTCCCGGCGCACTGGTGGAAAAGATCAACGGGAAGAATCTCGACGGGATTACGGCGGAGTTTGTGGAAATTGGGGCGATCCGGCTGGATCGGCCGCCGGCGTGGTCGGTGATTGTGGACCGCATTTCGCACGATATTCCGTTTTACCGGGCATTTCTGAAACATGCGGTGCTGCACGGGACAACGGTCATCAATAACCCGTTCTGGTGGTCGGCGGACGATAAGTTTTTCAATTATTCGTTGGCAGCCAAGCTGGGCGTGGCCGCGCCGCCGACGGTGATTCTGCCGCATAAACACTATCCCGCGGGGACGACGGAGCGGTCGATGCGGAATTTGCAGTTCCCGCTGGACTGGGACGCGGTGTTTACGTACATCGGGTTTCCGTCCTTTCTGAAACCGGTGAATGGGGGCGGCTGGCGGGACGTGTATCACGTGCATTCGCGAGAAGAGTTTTTCCAGGCCTACGACCAGAGCCGCGATCTGTGCATGATGCTGCAAAGGGCGGTGAACTTCACGGAGTATTTTCGCTGCTACGTGGTTGGGCAGGAAAAGGTGCGCATTATGTACTACGATCCGCGGCTTCCGCACGCGGAGCGGTATGTGATGAAGCCTGCCCCGGCGCCGAAGAAACTGCTGGAGAAGGTGGAGCAAGACGCGCTGAAGCTGTGCCGCGCGCTGGGCTACGACCTGAACACGGTGGAGTTTGCGGTGGAGAAGGGGATTCCGTACGCGATCGACTTTATGAATCCGGCGCCGGATGCAGATTTGCATTCGGTGGGCAAGGAGAACTTCGAGTGGATCGTGGAAGCGGTTGCCGATCTGGCGGTACAGAAGGCGAAGACGGCCAAGGCGAAGGTGCCGGAGCTCCACTGGAGCGCGTATCTGGGTGCGGCGTCGCAGGCGCCGGCGAAGGCAACGAAGCCAGCAGTGAAGGTTGCGGCTGCCAAGCCCGCGAGGAAGAAGGCAAAAAAGGCGGGGAAGGCTATTGCCTCGACGGGCGCTCCCGTCATACAACGGTAGGCACCATGCGGCCTTCTTTCACGCTGGGCATCGAAGAGGAATATCAGACGGTCGATCCGGTCACGCGGGATTTGCGTTCGCACATTGCGACGGAGATGCTGGCGCAGGGCAAGATGCGGCTCGAAGAGCGTGTGAAGGCAGAGATGCATACCTCGGTGGTCGAGGTGGGCACGCGGGTTTGCCGCACGGTGGGCGAGGCTCGCGAAGAAATTTACGAGCTGCGCCGGGAGATGATCAAGCTGGCGCGAGAGCACGACCTGGTGCTGGTGGCGGGCGCTACGCATCCCTTCGCGGACTGGCGGACACAGGAGATTTATCCCGATCCACGCTATCACCAGGTGGTGAAGGATCTGCAGCTGGTGGCGCGGTCGAACCTGATCTTCGGGCTGCATGTGCACGTCGGTATCGAGGATCGGGAAGCGGCGATCCGCATCATGAATTCGATGCGCTACTTCTTGCCGCACATCATGGCGCTGGCGACGAATTCGCCGTTCTGGCTGGGGCTGAACACGGGCTACAAGGGCTATCGGGCCAAGGTTTTCGAGAATTTTCCGAGGACCGGTATTCCCGATGCGTTTTCGAGTTACTCGGAATTTGAGAATTATGTCGCGCTGCTGGTGAAGACGAACTGCATCGATAACGCGAAGAAGATCTGGTGGGACATCCGTCCGCATCCGTTCTTCAATACGATTGAGGTGCGGGCCTGCGACATTCCGCTGCGGGCCGAAGAGACGGTGGCGATTGCGGCGCTGATTCAGGCCACGGCGGCGACCCTGTATCGGCTGCATGCGGCGAACCAGGACTTTCGCCAGTATGCGCGGCCGCTGCTGATGGAGAACAAATTCCGTGCGGTGCGGTACGGCCTGGACGGCATGCTGATCGACTTCGGGAAGCAGCAGGAAGTTCCGGAGCGCGAGCTGATCGAAGAGTATCTGGCGCTGGTCGATCCGGTGGTGGATGAGCTGGAGAGCCGGGATGCGATCGAGTCCATCCGGACGATTCTGGAGACAGGCACGGGCGCTGACCGGCAGCTGCGGAAGTTCGAAGAGACCGGCGATCTGAAGGCCGTGGTGGACTACATGGCCGAGGAGACGAAGGCCGGGCTGTTCGAGACGGTACCAGCGGCGTCGAAGAGCGTGGCGTGAAGTTAGGCCGGCGTTTTTGCATATTTTTGCTCCGTAAATTTTTCATTTAGCCTGAAAGGGTGAGTACGTCTCCTCCGGTCCTCTCCTCTCCTGATTCTTCGGCGCGGTCGATGCTGCTGGAGTTGGCGTTTCCGGCGGAGTTTAGGCCGGGAGCGCGGGCGGCGATCCGCACCTGTCTGCGGGTTGAGCCATCGGAGAAGGTGGCGCTGATCTGCGATCGTGAGACAGCGCCGATTGCGGCATCGCTGGCACAGGAATTGGCGGCGAATGGATGCCGGTGGAACGCGTTTGTGCTCGAAGATTTGGCGCAGCGGCCGCTGACCGACATGCCGGCGGAGATTCTGGCCGATATGGAGACGTCGGACGTGAGCCTGTTTGCGGTGCAGGTGCAGCGTAACGAGTTGCGGTCGCGGATGCAGATGACGGAGGTCGTGAATCGGCGGCGGATGCGGCATGCGCACATGGTGAACATCACGCCGCAGATCATGTGCGAGGGGATGCGGACGGATTATGACCGGGTGGATCGGCTGTCGCAGAAGGTGATCGAGAAGGCGCAGCGGGCGCGGTTTATTCGGGCGACGACGGCGGCGGGAACGGATATTCGGGCGGAAATGAATCCCGAATACAAGTGGCTGAAGACGTCGGGGATTATTTCGCGGGACAAGTGGGGCAACTTGCCGGGCGGAGAAATCTTCACGACGCCGGGCGAGGTGAATGGCGTTTTTGTTGTCGACGGAGTAGTCGGCGATTATTTGTGTGCGCAGTATGGGCTGCTGGAATCGGCTCCTTTGACGATTGAGATTCGGGACAATCGGATTGCAGGGTGCAGCTCGGAGAACAGGGAACTGCTGAAGGATTTTGAGGCGTACACGCACACCGATGAGAATTCGGACCGTGTGGGCGAGTTTGCGATTGGGACGAATATCGGCGTGGAGCGGGTGATTGGGAACATCCTCCAGGACGAGAAGTTTCCGGGGATTCACATTGCATTCGGGAATCCGTATGGCGAGCACACCGGGGCGCCGTGGCGCTCGTCGACACATATCGACGTGGTGGGGCTGCGATTTAACATCTGGATTGAAGACGAACCGATTATGCGAGAGGGAAAATTTCTGATCGAACCGTAGCTGGTTGTGAAGCTTCGGCATTTCTGTTGCATCGAAGGAATCATGGCGACTACGACATCTCCTGTTAAGTTTGCGACCCATGTTCTGGGCAACTCCAACCTGCATCTGACGCCGATCGGCTACGGTGCGTGGGCCATCGGTGGCGGCAGCTGGGAATTTGCCTGGGGCGCACAGGACGACAACGAATCGATTGCGGCGATCGAGCGGGCGCTGGACAGCGGCATCAACTGGATCGATACAGCGGCGATTTACGGGCTCGGCCACTCGGAAGAGGTGGTGGGCAAGGCGCTGAAGGGCCGGGCGCAGAAGCCGCTGGTGTTCACCAAGTGCTCGATGCGATGGGACCCGAATCGGCAGATTTACCACAGTCTTAGCTCCAAGTCGTTGCAGGAGGAAGTGGAGGCTTCGCTGCGGCGGCTGGGCGTGGATGCGATTGACCTGTACCAGATCCACTGGCCGAATCCCGAGGACGAGATTGAGGAAGGCTGGGAGACGCTGGCGAAGTTCCAGGAGCAGGGCAAGGTGCGGTATATGGGCGTATCGAATTTCAACGTGGCGCAGATGAAGCGAGCGCTGAAGGTTGCGCCGATCACTTCACTGCAGCCGCCGTATTCGCTGCTGAACCGTAAAGTCGAAAATGAGATTCTTCCTTTCTGCCAGGAAAACCACATTGGCGTGATCAACTACTCGCCGATGGTTTCCGGGCTTTTGACCGGCAAGATGACGGCGGAACGGATACGGAATCTGCCAGAGGACGACTGGCGGAAGCGGAGTCCGAACTTCAATCCGCCGAAACTGGAGCGGAACCTGGCGCTGGTGGAGCTGCTGCGGGAGATCGGACAAGAGCACGGCGTTGAGCCGGGCGTGGTGGCGATTGCGTGGACGCTGCGGAATCCGGCGATCACGGCGGCGATTGTGGGAGCGAGGCGACCGGACCAGGTGGATGGCGTGATTCCGGCGGCGACGTTCCGGCTGAGCGATGCCGAGGCGCGGCGGATCGAGCAGTGGCTGGCCGAGCATCCGTAGCGCAAGGTACTTTTGTTTGACTTGTACCCCTCCCCCCTCCCCCACCCCTGGAGGGGTGAGCGCGCGTACTTATTTGATTCCATTGGTTCGGGATTTTTGAGCCGGCGTGCATCTATTTCATTCCACAATAGGCTGACAAGTTCTATTTTGAATTGTTATTGATACGGGGTGGCCGGTGGGCGGCCTCGATGTATCTATTTGCATTCAAAGTAGAAGTCGTCGATGCATTTGAAAGCAAGGTACTTGAGCGCCGGGCAGTGGGCACCGGGCACAGGGTGCAGGTTACAGGTGCAGAGCGCGGGAGCTGAGGGGCCAGAGGTGAACGCTTCAGCGA
>JBEKIN010000319.1:0-5050 GCA_050011735.1 Acidobacteriaceae bacterium
GAGGGCAGCATACATGCCGGCAGCCCCCAGCAATGCGTTATATTCACGATGCTTTCGGTAGAGTGCTCCCGAGAATACCCCTTTGGTGGCTCCCGATCCCCCGGCGGCAACAATCCTCGGCAGCAGCCTCGGCACCGCACTTGCGTACGCGTCGAACTTCGGAAACACCGACCGCAGATACTCCTCTTCCGAACGAATCACGGGAATGTAGATCGCCGCGAACAAGATTGCCAGGACAACAACAAGCCAGACGCTGCGCGCAGCGAGCGCAAATCCAAGGGCAATCAGAATCGAGCCCAGATACAAGGGATTCCGTGTGTGCGCGTACGGTCCCGTGACCGTCAGCTCGGCATTCTTCCTGACGTAGCCGGAGGCATATCCACGCAACAACAGGCCAGGTATGACCAGGGCCAGGCTCATGACCAGGAATAACAGCGTTGGCTTGGCCAGCCACAGGAAAAGCACTGCGAACGCGAATCCCAGCGGCACGCGAATCCGCCGCGCGACGCGATTCCAGCTCGTCGCCACTTAGCGCGCCTCCCGCAACAGCGACAGCGCCGCGTCGGTCACCGCTTCCGGCGTGATGGTCAGCAGGCCCGCTTCCGGCTCATTGCGCCGGGAGTGGTCACGCACACTCTCCGGATGCCGCAGCACCCGATTCGGGCAATGGAACGGCCCATTGCGCGCCGGATCTGTCGGCCCGTAGATGCCCACCACCGGTTTGCCCAGCGCACACGCCAGATGCAGAGGGCCCGTGTCTCCCGCAATGGCCAGCGAAGCCCGCCGCGTCACCGCAATCAGCTCAGTCAGGCCCAGCGAGAGCACGCGCGCCGCGCCGCCGCTGTTCTCGGCGATTGCGTGCGCCAGATGTTCTTCTGCAGGACCGCTGTTGATCATCACTCCAAAGCCCGCCTCCGCGATGCGCTTTGCAACCGAGCCGTAGCGATCCGCCGGCCAGCGTTTCGCGCCCCATCCTGCTCCTGGGCTGAGCAACACAAACGGCTGCTGCAATTCCGCCGCCTTCGTATCGGCAGCCGGATCGCGCGGTAATAGCGGCAACGTCATCGGCAGGCTCTCAGCGAAGATCGCATTCGCGACCTCCAGCGATTGCTCGATCACATGGACGCCCTGCGTAGCGACCTTCTTATCGAACAACCACTTCGCCGCAAATTCACGCGGTTTCGCTTCGCCGAAGACGGTGCGCGTCCGTGCCCATCTTGCCACCATCGCCGAACGCACCGCACCCTGCATGTCGACGGCAACGTCGTACCGCATCGCGCGCAGTTCGCACCGCACACGGCGAATGTCCCACAGCGTCGTCGGCTTCAGCGGGGATCTCGCCCACTGCTTCGCCGGAACGACGTGCAGCCGATCCACCAGCGGCATGCCCGGGGTCCCCGGCGCACATGCAGTTGGTGCGCTGGGGTGGATGCTGGAAGCGTGGGGCTCGCAGCCATCAGCGCAGAACAGGCCGCGCCACTGCGGTTCAATCGCCCACCCGATCACCCAATCCGGATGCGCCTGGCGCAGCGCCGTGACCGCGGGCATGGAATGGAGAATGTCCCCCATCGCGCCCAGACGCACGACGAGCAGTCGCAGGTACTTTGGAGTCTCCGGCAATCCCCTATTTTCTCACGGGGTCTGCTGCAATTCGCCTGTCCGCTTCCGCCAGTTCACGGGCAGTAAACCGCAAAGCTGCTGGAACGCTATCGCCTCATCGGCCAGCGTCACTTGCAACTTCGCTGCATGTAACGGCGCAGCGCTTTCGAGCATCCGCCGCTGCTCCGGCTGCAGCCGCACCAGGTCTTTCTCTGTGGTCAGAAAGGCTTCTGCTTCTTGTTGCCGCTGCAGCTCGACCAGCTCGGCAATATCGGCCTGCGTGTAGTGGTGATGATCGCGCCATGCGCGCACCGCTATGACGGCAACCCCATGCGATCGCAACGCTGGAAAAAACTCTTCCTTGCGTGCAATCGCGCAGAAGGCGATGACCCGCCCGACCTCCGGGACTTCCAGCCGCCGCTCCATCCACCACACCGGCTGGGTAAGGCCGCGTCCTCGCAGTTCCACTTCCAGTTCCCGATCCTCCTGCCGCATTACGAGGATTTGTGCCCGTGACAGTGACGAGAATCCTTCGCGCAACCGCCCCGCGGGCAGCAGCCGCTGTGTGAAGTCGCTGCGATGAAGCACGACGATGTCCACGTCGCGGGCCAGCTTCCGATGCTGGAACCCGTCGTCGAGCAGATGGAGCACGGGCCCGGCGACCGCGGCCTCCGCCAGCATGCCCGCTCGATACCGGCTGGAGCCCACAAACACCGGAACGCCGGAGGCCTCCGCGATCAGCAGCGGCTCGTCCCCAAATTCCTCGGCCGAGCCTCCGGCCGTCACTTGCTCCACAGCTTTCGATCGCCGGCCGTAGCCACGCGAAAGCACATCGACCGCAAAACCGCGCTCGTGCAACAACTGCGCGAGGCGGATGGTCAGCGGAGTCTTACCCGACCCGCCCATCGACAGATTTCCAATGCTCACTACCGGCCATCGCAACCGCTTCGATCGCGCCCAGCCATGCTCATAGGCCAGATTCTTTCCACGCACGGCCGCGGCATACAGCGGAACCAGCGGCGCCAGTGCGCGGCTCACGGCCGAGCCCCCTCGGGTGCCGGCGCGGGTGAGCGAGTTGCAATGATTTCCACCAGAACCTGGACCGCACGCTCCGTTGCTCCCGCCTCGCTGTCGAATACCTTTTGCGCCCGTGTGCCCATTGCCTGGGATTCCGGTGCGCCGGCCAGCATTCGCGCCAGCTCGGTCTTCAGAACAGCAGGTTGCACGATCCGAATCGCATCGTGCTCGCGCAGCTTCTCCACGATGCCGCGAAAATTTTCGTAACTCGGCCCCATCACGATCGGCACGCCGAACTGCGCGGCCTCGAGCGGATTATGACCGCCAGCCGAGATCAGGCTTCCGCCTACAAAAGCCACGTGCGCCAACGAGTAGATCGATGCCAGCTCGCCGATCGAATCCAGCAGGAAGACCGTTCCCGGTTCGATTCTCGCTGGAGCCTCCAGCCATTCCGACCGCCGCACCCAGCGCGCTCCACGTTTGCGCAGGATTTCCGCGACCTCAGTGAACCGCTCTGGATGCCGCGGCGCCAGCACCGTCACAACATCGGCCGGCAACGCGTCCAGCAGCAACTCCTCCTCGCCCGCCAGCGCCGACCCGCACACCAGGACGCGCGTATCGGCAGAAATATTCTTCCTCAACTTCGTGACGGTGCTTCCGGCTCCGGCCGCGCGCACATCGTATTTCAGATTCCCGGTCACTCGCACATTGTTCGCGCCCAGCGCTCGCAGCCGCTCCGCATCCAAATCGGTCTGCGCCAGAACCACCGCCAACCCGCGCAACAGAGAGCGCCACATCCACGCGAATCGTCGATAGCGCGGCCAGGAGCGATCAGAGATGCGGGCGTTCACCACGGCCACTGGAACTCCCTGCCTCCGGCACTCCACCAGCATGCGCGGCCAAAACTCCGTCTCGACCAAAACCAGCAGCCTGGGGCGCACGCCCCCGAGCCATGCGCGCACGGCCCACCCCAGATCCAACGGAAAATAGAACACACGATCCGCACCAAAGCGCTCGCGCGCGAGGTCCTGCCCGGTTCTTGTTGTCGTCGAGATCATCACACGCCAGGCGCTTCTTTCCTGTCGATCCACGGCGCCCGACAGCCTCGACCCCAATTCCTCGATCAATCGGCTGGCGGCCAGCACTTCGCCAACAGAAACCGCGTGAACCCAGACGACACTCTGCCCGTCTAATCCCTCGCGAATGCGCGCCGGCACAAAACCCAGGCGTTCCGCTAAGCCCTCGCGGTATTTTCCACTCGTGGCCATGCGGAACAGCCACCACGGAGCACCCAGTATCAGAACCAGCGCCAGCGCGCAGCTGTACAGAATCAGCATCCGCTTACCAATCTCGCCTTCCCTGGGTCATAAGGCAAGATGATAATGGTGACCATGCGCTCACGCCCGTTCCCTGTCGTCATGCGCGTCTTGCTATCCTGCCATTTGCTCGCCGCCCTCGGCTCCGTTTCACTCGGAGAATCCGACCTTCCCCAGGCCAAAGACGCTACAGCTTACCCCGCCGTCGATTTCCATACCAAAGAACAAGTCGCCATCGCAGCCGAGCCCTTCGACACCGCGGAGAAATGCAAAATCTTTCAGGTCGACTACCTCAAATACCGCTTTCTTCCTATCCGCATCATCGTCACCAACACCGGCGATCATCCTGTCTCGCTGCGCGACGCGCGCATCTTCTTCATCAGCGCGGAGGGCGACAAAGTTCCCGCCGCCGAACCCGATGACGTGGAACGCCGGGTCCGGCCCAAGGACAGCCGCGGCCACGACATTCCTGTCGGCCCCATCAAACTGCATACCAAGGGCAGCGCCTCTGACGACAAGATCGAGGCCGACTTCGATCGCTTCGAATACGCCGCCCTGGCCGTTGAGCCGCATACTACGCGTGCCGGATTTCTGTTCTACGATATGCAGGGCCTGGGAGACACGCCGCTGCACGGCGGGAAGCTGGTTTTGCGCGAGCTGCGCGATTCCGACGGCAACGAACTTTTCTTTTTCGAGATTCCTTTTGAAAAATATCTTGAGGCGAAACGGTAAACTCAGCACGATATGATGGCGAACATGCGGCTGCGACCGGCGCGTGCGGAGGACATTCCCTCCATCATGGCCATGGAACGCGTCCCGGAATATCGGACCTTTGTCGGCAACTGGACCGAAGACGAGCACCGCGCGAGACTGGCGAGCGCCGATTGCCGTTATTTCGTCGCCGAGTCCGGCTCCGGAGAACTGGCCGGCTTTGCCATCCTGCGCGGGCTCGCATCGCCCCATCGCTCCGTTCGTCTGCAGAGGATCGTGGTCGCGAATGCAGATCGCGGCGTTGGGAAGATCATGCTCAGGGGCATCCTCGACTATGTGTTTCAGGAGCTGAGGGCGCACCGGCTGTGGCTCGACGTCTTCGAAACCAACACGCGGGCCCAGCATGT
>JBEKIN010000320.1:0-5035 GCA_050011735.1 Acidobacteriaceae bacterium
TGCGCCGGCCGCTGGCGCCAGCGAGCAGGTGGCGCTTGGGGACGGAGCACTGGCGTTGATGGGTCCCTGGAGATTTCGCCTGGGCGACGACCTGCAATGGGCAAAGCCGGGCTTCGACGATTCCACCTGGGATTTGTACATGCTGAAGGGGCAGGGGTGGTCCGAATCCCTGCTGAGTCCACAAGTCGCAAACGATCCGGGCTGGGCCGGGCATGGCCATCGTGGTGCATGGGGCTACGGCTGGTATCGGGTTCGTATCGACCTGAAGGGTCCGCCTCTTCCGCTAACGTTGTTGGCCCCCGCCGTCGACAACGCATACACGGTCTACTGGGACGGACAGGATCTGGGCTCCGATGGGGACCCGACACGGCAAATCAGCTACCAGGGTGCATACCCTGAGAGCTTTGTTATCCCTGCCCCGCTTTCTGCGCCCGGGGAGCATGTGCTGGCCTTCCGCATCTGGGACAAGCCGGGAGAGGCGATAGAAAACTCCCCGGAATCGGGCGGCTTGCGCGGAGCCCCTCTGCTGGCCGACAGTGCCCTCGCAACCCGCCTGCTTCTGCTGGAGCAACGCGCAAAAACGGTGCGCCAGTTCAATGAGTTCACCTTCGAGATCGTTCCCTATTTCCTGGTAGGCGCTTTCTCCCTCGTGCTGTATTTCTTTGCGCCGGGGCGCAGGGAGTATCTGTGGATTGGGCTGGCTCTACTGTTTATCATCCTGTCCGATGCGACCACGTTATTGCTCCCGCTCTTCAGCGCAAGATTGCTGACGAATAATCTGTGGTCTCTTTTCGATGTCCTGACAGAGCTGTTTGTTCTTTTCAGTCTGTTTGCGGCGCAATGGCTGCTGGGCTTGCAGAACCGGCGCTGGATGCGCACTGCCAGTTTGGCAGCCGGCGGCGGATTGTTTCTGGCCTATGGCGCTCTTGTGCTCAACGCCTCCGTCCCGCTGTCGCGGCCGCTAGACCGGGTGTTGCAATACGCATTTTTGATGCTGGTTGTTTGCCTCGCTGTGTTTCTTTGGATGGCGATTGAGGGCATTCGTACTCTCGGAGCCCAGGCGTGGCTGATGTTGTCCCCCGCGATGATGACGGCGCTTCTGTTCGTGTGGGCAATCGTCAGCCAGGGCCGAACTTCGGCCAAGGTGACCTTTGTGGGCAACACCGTCTTCCAGTTGCTGATACCAGCATCGGTGCTTCTGATCCTTGCCTGGCGGTTTGTTCGGCAGTTGCGGGAACATCAGCGCATGGAAGGCGAACTGCAGCAGGCCCAGGCGGTGCAGACGTTGCTGGTTCCCGAGCAGCTGCCGCAGTCGCCGTGGTATCGGGTGGAAGGCACCTATCTGCCCGCGAGCCAGGTCGGCGGTGATTTCTACCAGGTTCTGCCCTTGCCTGACGGAGCGCTCATAGTGGTGTTGGGCGATGTTAGCGGCAAAGGATTGCAGGCCGCGATGGTGGTCTCGATGACGGTAGGGGCGACGCGCGCGATCGTCAAACAGACGGTTCAACCGGAAGAAGTTCTAATCCGGCTCAATCGCGAGTTGACCGGGAATCTGAAGAGCGGCTTCGTCACCTGCGTATGCGCAAGTGTGGATATGGCGGGAATCGCAAAAGTCGCCAGTGCGGGACACCTGCCCCCGTTGCTGAACGGGACGGAGTTAGAAATGGCAGGTACGCTTCCGATGGGCATTGTGGCTGCGACAGACTACGCGGCGAAGACGATTCACCTGAAGGACGGCGATACGCTGACCTTCATGTCCGATGGGATTGTGGAGGCGCGCCGGGCCAGAGACCGTGAGCTCTTCGGTTTTGAAAGGCTCAAGCTGCTGCTTTCAACGCAACCCGGCGCGGCGCAGATCGCTCGTATAGCGCAGCAATTCGGGCAGGAAGACGACATCTCCGTACTCCAGATCACCCGCCTGTCGATTCCGGCATGAGGAGGTGATCAGCGAGTGCCAAATCGCCCATTCGCACGCCGACAGCCGGCCCGCTGTGATCGCGGGAGTTCGGGGTTCTGAAACTATCACCGGCTATACGGAAATCGCGCATCGGTTAACAGCGGCCTGCAGTGTTGACCGAGCCGAAACTTCCGTCTTGCCGACCATCCAGACACTACGGAACGCAAGCGCGAGATGGCTCCTCCAATTCCAGGAGTGAGAACGTCGCGCGGTGTCTTCACACGAGGAACCGACAAGGCGGGCTCATATCTTCAGCGCCCTCGCGGCAGGAGAGTTTCATCCCTCCGCATTGCAAGCGAATTGGTGGAGAAAGAGGTCCAGGAACGGATCGGGCTGCCGATTTTCGGCTGGGGGCGAAATCGCTCCATCGAAATGAATTAACAGACAATCTGCTTGACATTAAGTCCTACGCCCCATCATCATCTAGTTTCCTCATCATTGCCTTCATTCTTCTTCATCCTTCTTCCGAATCGAGCTCAGGGTCTCCTCTGAGCACGCTGAACGTCGGAACGCGCATCCCCAGCGCGCAGACTATGCCGTCACGCACGCCCACGCGACGGTTGAACGCGATTTGCTGTGCTAGTCGACTCACTTTGTTTCCCAAAATGAGCGATTGGCCTCAAGATGCGAGGTTCCAACCATGTCGTTCGCCGAGCGTACTGCGATGCCGCTGGGGTTTTCCCGAGTGAAGTTCGGCTCGTTTGTTAGAGCCCTGACCAACCAGCCGCTGCGAGTGCTTCGCGCGGAATTCGGCGGGCTTGTTGTCGTTCTCGCTATGGGACTTGCGTTCCTGGCCCTGTCGTGCGCAACCGAGCGAGCCGGTGCCCAGACCACCTTTACGTGCTCGACCGCAACTCCCAGCACCAACTGCGCTCTCTCGATTCCTGGCGGCGACCAAACCCCCAACGCTCCGCCTGCCTATGCCGCCGCCAACTCATCGACGCTGACCGTCTCCGGCGCTACCGGCCCCGTGGCCAGCATCAAAGTTGTGCTCTTGGGCGTGACCTCGTCGACCGGCCCGTGGGCGGGTTACAGCTCGACCAACGAAAACACGTACAACAGCATATCCTGGTCCAGCTTTCTGCTGGAGGATCCCGCGGGAAACCAATTGGATCTTTTGGGCGGCACGGGCACCGGCCTGGATCCATTGTCGGGCACCAACATCACAATTGAGGACGGCGCCACCGTAGCCCCGCCGACCACGAGCACTACCGTCCAAACCAGCTGGCCGGCAACGGGGTCCGTGACCGTGGAGCCCAGCCAGTACTATGCGTTCTTCAACGGTGTACCTATATACGATTCGACGCCGGCCGACTGGTCGCAACCGGACGGCAGCGCCACGCTAGCCTCCAAATTCAACGGGGCCGCAGCCAACGGCCCATGGACGCTGCATCTGGCGTCCAGCGACATCCTGATCAATTATCCCGACTGGGTCTCCGATCCGGTATCGATCACCGGATGGCAGCTGATCCTGACCTATTCCACTCTGCCCGCCACAACCACGACGATCAGTTCGAGTTTGAATCCGTCGTACACCACGTCGCCGAATAACACTACGACGCTAACTGCCACGGTGGACAGCGGCGGGCAGCCGATCGGCGGCGGAACGGTGACCTTCACCGCCAACAGTTCACCGATCTCTTGCTCCGGGGGCAACCAGACGGTCAGCGGTGGCACGGCGACCTGTACAGCCGCCCTCAGCGCAGAGGGCAACTATTCGATTGGAGCGTCGTACTCGGGATCCAGCAGCTACGCGCCCAGCAGCGGCGGAAACTTAAATCAGCTGGTCACCAACCACACCACGAATCCCAGTGGAACCACGTATTGCAATACGGGCAACCTGGCCACGGCCGGCAACACTGCCACCGAGACAATTTACCCCTCCTACATTCAGATTCCCTCGACCGTGACGCAGTCAGCGGGCAACGTGTCGGTCACTCTGAACGGCCTTCAGTCCTCCAACGGCGTCTCGGGCGGAGTCAGTTCGACTTCCTTCCTGCTGGTTGCACCGGGACATACGAACAACCTCGACTTCCTGTCGCACGGGGTGACGGCGGTTCCGCAGCCTTCCGTGGACGTGACGTTCGCGGACAACAATCCGCTGGTCCCGAATGGCGAAGGGGAGAACGGCGGGGTCTGCAACGGAGGAAGCGGACCGAATTGCGCTCTGCAAAACAACACCACATACGGGCCGACGGACGACAGCCAGACGGCGGATTCGTTCATTACTCAGTCCGGCAGTCCCGCGCCGCCTTCTCCGAACTACCCGCTGCCCTTCGGTAGCACGAACGCCATGACATTCGAACAGGCGTTCAATGGCGCCCCCGCGGCCGGCAACTGGCTGCTGTATGTCGAGAACGACAGTGGACTCCCGCTCAGCCTGAGCGGCGGGTGGTGCATCGATCTGACTCTCAATACGGGAGCGCCGACCACCACCACCGTCACTTCCACCAAGGATCCGGACTTCACGGGAAGTTCGGTCAGCTTCACGGCGACCGTTCAAAGCGGCGGCAATCCTGTGAACACGGGCTCAGTAACCTTCCTTGACAATGGCGAGCCGCCCACCGGCGGCAACAATGTGATCGCTGTGAACGGCGCCGGCCAGGCGGTATTCACCACCAGTCAGCTGACTGAGGGCGACCACAAGATCTCCGCGTCCTATGGCGGCACGTCAAGCTATAACCCCAGCGAAAACTTCGTGTGGCAGCGCGAGGACGACACGACCGCGGTCTCCGGTGTGTCCGGCGATGCGGGGCAGTTCTGCAATACCGGAGCAGTGCTGACCGCTGAGGGGCAGACCGGGGCCTTCACGCCGAATCCCTCGAATATCTTCGTGAACAATCTGCCCGGCACGGTAAAAACGGTTTCGCTCACACTGGACAACTTCTACACGTTCAGCGATCAGATCTACGAGATTGAGTCGATGGTGGCGGGTCCGACCGGTGCCGCGCTGGATTTCTTCTCGAATACCGGCGCCAGCAATACCGTTCTTTCCAGCGGCAATTATGTCTTCACCGACAGCGCTGCCAGCGAAGTTCCGCAATCCGCTTACGGCCCCGGCAGCTACAAACCGACCAG
>JBEKIN010000321.1:0-5459 GCA_050011735.1 Acidobacteriaceae bacterium
CGCCCGCCGCGTTATAAACATCGACCCCATTCACCACTCTCCGCCACGAATGACCCAACCCCCGCCGACCGGCTCGAATCGATGAGTGCTTCGGCGATTATGTGCTCAACGAGTTCCACCAACGATCCAGGCAGACGCTGAATCCTGGCCTGCTTTTCAATGCCTATTTGCTTTCCGCGGCGTAAGCTCTTTCCATTGAGAGATGTCACACGAATATCGGCACAACCATTACGTTCCCGAGTGGTACCAGAAGCGGTTCATACCGCCCGATCAAGTCGATCGCGAGTTGTATTATCTCGACCTCCGGCCAGGATCATTCGTCGATGGAAAAGGGAGCGTCCACACGAGAAGTGGGCTGCATCGCTGGGGCTTCAAATATTGCTTCGCCGAACGGGACCTCTATACGGCGCAATTGAACGGCATGGATTCAATAGAGATTGAAAAGCAGTTCTTTGGTGCCATTGATCGGGGCGGTCGCAAAGCGGTTGAGTACTACACGAACTTCGCCTATCCCTGGGATGGCGGCAACGAACTTGAAGGGCTGATGCTGTACATGAGTACTCAAAAGCTCCGTACACCAAAAGGTCTGGCTTGGTTGCGCGAAGCTACGGGCGCAAGGGATCGAAACCAGCTCCTTGCCGCAATGCTGAAGCTGCGCCAACTCTACTGCGCGATTTGGACCGAGTGCATTTGGCTCTTGGCAGACGCGACGCAATCAGATACGAAATTCATCGTTTCGGATCATCCTGTCACGGTGTACAACCGTCGCTGCGGTCCGCGCTCCCAAAGGTGCCGCGGATTCAATGATCCGGATATCAAGCTTCATGGAACCCACACGATATTCCCACTCTCCATGGAAAGAGTATTAATTCTCACGAACCTTTCCTGGGTAAGGAATCCTTATCAGTGTGAAGTGGGTGTGAGACCAAACCCGAATCCGTTCCGGAACACGGTGTTCAACGTCCACGACATTCAGACGTTACGGCACTTAAGCGAACAAGAGGTCAGGGAGGTCAACTTCGTCATTAAGAGCCGGGCACTGCGTTATATTGGGGCAGCCCGCGAGGAATGGCTGCATCCGGAGCGTTATGTGACCAAATCGGATTGGTATCGTTACGGACAGGGCTATCTGCTGATGCCGGACCCGCGGTCCGTCGCCTACAGCGGTGAAATCATAATCGGATACCAAGACGGCACAGCGACCGCTTTTGATGAATACGGGCGTCGTCCTTGGGACAAGGACTTCAAAGGGCAGAAAGGCGGCGTGGATCACGACCGGAGTACGTTTCTCTGCTTTCAGGGCGAATTCGCAAGACTCTTTGGCCCGTTCAGGAGGGGGCGCTCTTTCAGTTTTGATAGTTTGGACGAAGGACGTGATGATGACGAATACCACAAGTATCACTTGGGGCTAGAGCGGAAAGAACTGAAGCAAAAGCATAAGAGAGTCTAATAAACAGGACAGTCGGCCAGCGCGCTGGGACTCTGTCTCGGCTTGAATTGTCAGCTGTTGTCTACAGGCCGATGCGCTCGTTGACCCGCGATCTTCCGCGCCTTTCCGACCCACGCCGCGAACCGCCCCGTAGCCCCTCCGCCGTTTGCCCGTGAACGCCCCAGGCTTTTCTGATCACTGATCACTGACCACTGGCAACTGCCCCGCCCGCCTGTTCCCCTGCCCCCTGTACCCTGTACCCTGTTCTCGTGATTCCCGCCCTCCGCCGCGACTTCAACGCCCGCTTCCGCCCCGAGACCTTTCGCACCATGCTGCATTCGCTCGACGCGGTCGCGCGCACGCATATCGCCTTCCCGGTCGCCGAGACTCCCTGTTTCTTCCCCTCCTCCATGCTCGACGAGATGGCCCGCATCGGCATCGACCTCACCCTCCAGCTCGTCAACAATCCCGCCTATCTCGCCCGCTCCCTCGCCGCCATTCCCGAGCCCTGGCGCGCCGCCGACCAGAACTCCCATCCTCATTTCCTCACCGCCGACTTCGGCCTCGTCCGCGAAGACAGCGGCCGTCTCGCCCCGCGCCTCGTCGAGATGCAGGCCTTCCCTTCCGTCTTCGCATTTCAGTGGGCCGCCAGCGAAGCCTACCGCTCCGCCTTCTCTCTCGATCCTTCTCTCCGCTATCTGCTCGGCGGCCTCGATCAGGCTCAGTTCTGGAAGCTCCTCGCCCGAACCATCGTCGCCGGCCACGACCCGCAAACCGTCGTCCTCATCGACGTCGATCCCGCCCACCAGAAGACCCTCCCTGACTTCCACATCACCGCCGATCACCTTGGCATCCGCATTGTCGACATCGCCGCTCTCGAAACTCTCGACCCCGCCCCCGATTCGCCCTCCCAGCTCCCGCGCCTCGGCTATCGCGCCAAGGGCCGCCTCATTCCCATTCGCCGCATCTACAATCGCGCCATCGTCGACGAGCTCGTCCGCCGCCAAATCCCCCTCCAGTTCGACTACCGCCAGTCCTTCGACGTCGAATGGGCCGGCCATCCCAATTGGTATTTCCACGTCAGCAAGTTCTCCATCCCTTTCCTCGACCACCCCGCTGTCCCGCCCGCCGTCTTCCTCGACGACTGGTTCCGGTCGAGCGCTGGCGGCTCGAAAAGCGCCCGCGGCCCGAAAAACGATGCCCGCGACCGACTTCCCTCCAGCCGCGACCGCCTGATCCTCAAGCCTCTCTACTCCTTCGCCGGCCAGGGCATCCTCTTCGCCCCCACTGACGACCAGCTCGCCGCCATTCCCCCCGCCCAGCGCCACCATTACCTCCTCCAGGAGCGCGTTACCTTCGAACCCGTCATTGACACCCCTTTCGGACCCACCCAGGCCGAAATCCGTATCCTTTATGTGTGGCCGGATCAGGGTAATCTCACCCCCCTCATCTCCCTCGTCCGCCTCGGCCGGGGTCAAATGATGGGGGTCGACCATAACCGAGGTCAGTCCTGGGTCGGTGCCTCGGCTGCCTTCTCTCCCTCCTAAAGGGTTACTCCAAAGTAATTTACCCTCAAAAATCCACAGAAATCCCCGATTCCCACAGCGGAACCCCTATCCTGCCCCATTTTGGTCATTGCCACTCCCCACTTGGTCATTTACAAATGGGATCGAAGATGTAAACTTTGGTAATTGGCAAGCGCCATCGTTTGCGGGTACTGTAGGGATACTTAGAAGTAGAGCCACCATGGAATTTGCCGTATGCTCTTCTCCCGGAACCCGCGACGGACGCTCCCATAGAGGCGCAGTCCGCTATCCGCTGCAGTTGCGGGTAACCGTACTCGCCGAAGGTCAGGATAACGAAGCGCTCACCGAGGACTTCTCCGCCAGTGGCATTCTCTTACGGCTGCCGGAGCCTCTTCGGGAAGGGACGCAGATTGAGTTTCTTGTGGAGATTCCAGCGGGCACGCTGGATTTCTCTGTGACTGCGGCGGTGCACTGCTCTGGAAGAATTGTCCGTTCTTATTGGAACAATGGTCAGCCCTTCGCCGCTGCGGTAATCGACGAGTACAGGTTCCAGTAGCCGGATTTTCCCTTATGACGCACAGCAACGGTAACGGCAGTGGTGTAACTCCTCCGGCGGCGGCACAGCCCGCGGCTGAGGTTCGTGTCATTCTCGCTGACTCGCAGGCCATCTATCGCGTTGGCATGCGCAAGGTCTTCGGACCCGATTCCGGTGTCTCCGTGGTCGCTGAGGCTGATAACCTCCAGAGCCTCCAGGACACCGTCCAGCGCGTCCCCGCTGACGTTCTCCTTCTCGAGGGAGCCATGATCACCGGCACCGCCAACGCGGTTCCGGCCATCGTCCGCCTCGCCCCCGATCTCAAGATCATCGTGCAGGCCGCCTCCTCCGACGAGTCCCACACCGTCGACCTCTATCGTCGCGGCGTCCGTGGCATCATTCCCCGGTCCATCTCTCCCGATCTGCTGGTCAAGTGCGTCTGCAAAATCGCGGTCGGCGAAACCTGGATTGACAATCAGTCCGTCACCTGGGTCATCGAAGCCTATCGCTCCCAGGCCGGCAACCTTTCCAACTCCCGCAATCAGCCCCGCCTCAACCAGAAGGAGATGCTCATCATCGCCGGCATCACCCAGGGCAAGCGCAACAAGGAAATCGCCTACCAGCTCGGCACCACCGAGCAGGTCGTCAAAAATTATCTGCGCAAGATTTACGACAAGCTGGGCGTTTCCGATCGCCTCGAGCTCGCCCTCTACTGCCTCCACCACCAGCTGCACAAGAACGCTGCCGAAGGCGAATCGCGTCCTGTGGAGATTGCCGCGCAGCCGTAAGGAAACTCTGATCAATCGCTGTTTTGAAGGGGCACGGTTTCACAGCCTGCACAACAGCCTGCACAACAGCCTGCACAAAACAGCCTGCACAACAGCCTGCGCAAAACAGCCGGCACAACAGCCTGCGCAAAAAAGCCTGCGCAAAAAAGCCCCCCGCCCCGCCGCCGCCCCTCGGCGAGGTTCACCCCATAGCAAGAAGCCTAGCCTCACACCGTCTGTTGCCGATACATCTGGATTCAGGACTCCAACTCCTCAGTACTGTCCCTGAACCAAAACGGAACGCCACCCTTGCCCCCGCGTCGCCTCGGCAAACTGGCGGCCAGCGTCGGGGCACGACTTCGCCCGGCCTGCCCTTGTATCTCTAAGGTAGCGGCAGTTGGATAAGCGAAACTGTCGCAGTGGGGGAACCGATCGCTCGGTTCCCCAGCGGGCGGGCGGCTCCCGTCTGCCCTGTGGTGTTCGCCACCGGCGCTCAGCCCAGGGACCTGAGGCGACGCTGATTGCGTTGCGCGGTGCGGAGCTGGGTGAGCTGGCGCAGGCGAGTGACCAGGGCGCGGCGATGCGACGAACCGCTCACCCTCGTGGAGCGCCAGACCAGGACCATCTGCTGATGGGGGGAGGGCGGCGGGCATGGGGTGGAACGCTTCACCTCGGCAAACCAGGCGATGAGGCCGGCGTCGATGGCGTCGGTCTTCTCCGTCAGGCCCATGCCTTCGGCGAAGCGGCGCACGGCGCGCGGGTTGGGCGCACGGCGCGCGGGTTGTTGCTCAGGGTGCCGATCTCCGGCATCCCGGCCATGAGGGGGGCCACGGTACGGGTGGCCACGCCTTTGATGGAGCGGAACTCGCGGTCCAGTTGGGTCCAGAGCGGATCGGCAGCGATCAGCGTGGCGATTTCTTCCAAGTCCATCGCCAAACTCGCCGGCCTCGCCCCTCTGGCTCGCGACAGCGGTAAGCATCAGGGCAAACGACAGGTCCGGGGAGGCCGCGCCGCGGTGCGCGAGATCCTGTTCGTGGTGGCCTCGGTGGCCGGCCGTTACGAGCCGGACTTCATCGCCTTCCACCAGCGTCTGACCGTCCAGAGCAAACCGCCCAAAGTCGTCCGCATCGCCCTGGCTCACAAACTTCTGGTCCGGCTCAACGCCAAAGCCCGCGAGGTCCGTCACCACATGAAAGTTCTTC
>JBEKIN010000322.1:0-5326 GCA_050011735.1 Acidobacteriaceae bacterium
GTGGAGCGTTACGAGACGCTGCGGCGGCACAAGGACGGGCGCTGCCTGGTGGTCTCGCTCACCCTTTCTCCGGTGCGCGACGATAGTGGCAGGCTGATCGGCATCTCCAAAATCGCGCGCGACATCACGGAGCAAAAGAAGCAACAGGAGCTGGCCCAGCGGCAGGCGCAGTTGCTGGATCAGGCCTACGAGCCGATTCTGGTCCGCGATCATCAGGATCGCATCGTTTACTGGAACAAAGGCGCGGAGCGGCTGTACGGCTGGAAGGCCGCGGAGGCCATGGGGCGCATCAGCCACGAACTGCTGCAGACGGCGTTTTCGGAGCCATTGGAGGACATCAACCGACGGCTCGAACACGATGGGCACTGGGAGGGCGAGGTTTTCCATCGCACGCGGGCCGGCCATCGGGTGACGGTACTCAGCCGGTGGATTCGCGAGCTGGGAGTCGCTGAGTCACATGTGATGGAGACGAGCGTCGACATGTCGGAGCGGGACCAGCGGCTGGTGGCCGAGGAACAGTCGCGCCTGGAGCGGCGGTTCCGGCAATTACTGGAGGCGGCGCCTGACGCGATTGTGGAAGTCGCCGCGGATGGCCAGATTGTGCTGGTGAACCGCATCGCGGAGGAGATGTTCGGCTATATGCGCGACGAGCTGGTGGGGCAGTCGGTGGATCTGCTGGTCCCCGACGCAATCCGTCATCAGCACTACCGCCATCGCGACAGCTATCTGGAGCACCCGCGGACGCGGCCTATGGGCACGGGGCTGGAACTGCACGCCCGGCGCCGCGACGGATCGCTTTTCCCGGTCGAAATCAGCCTCAGCCCCATCCAGACGGAAGGCGGCATGCATGTGACTGCGGTGATTCGCGACGTGACCGATCGCAAGCGCGCGGAAAAAGAGGTGCGACGGCTGCAGGTGCAATATACGGGGGAACTGGAGGCGCGCAATCGCGAGGTGGAGCGCGCGAACCGGCTCAAGAGCGAGTTTCTGGCGAGCATGAGTCACGAGCTGCGCACACCGCTGCACACGATCATTGGATTTGCCGAGCTGTTGCAGGAGGGGCACGAAGGCGCGCTGAACGAGTCACAAAAGAGATTCGTGAATCATATCCATCGCGACTCCGAACATCTGCTGGAGCTGATCAACGATGTTCTCGATCTGAGCAAGGTTGAAGCCGGCCAGCTCACGCTCAAGCGCGAGATTTATCCGCTGATGCGGAGCGTTGGGGAGGCTCTCGATGCCATTCGGCCTGGAGCCGCAGCGAAAGGCATCATAATCGAAGAGCGCGGCGAACGCGATTCGCTAATCGACGCCGATCCCCTGCGCGTGAAGGAAATGCTCTACAACCTGCTGAGCAACGCCGTGAAATTTACGCCCGAGGGGGGGAAGGTCTGGATCGAGACCGCGGAAGAAGCGGGCTTCGTGCGCATCACGGTGGGCGATACCGGAATCGGCATTCCTTCCGAGGAGCAGGAGAACATCTTCGACAAGTTCTACCAGGTGGGGAATACGACGCGAGGAGTTCGCGAAGGGACGGGGCTGGGGCTGTCCATCACCAAGGAACTGGTGCAGATGCACGGCGGCTGGGTGGAAGTGGAGAGTACACCGGGCCAGGGCAGCCGGTTTACCTTCACCCTTCCCAGCGTCGCGCTGGGGCAGTAGGATGGCTGCATCGCTTCCCCAGGGTGTAAGCGACGTTCAATAATTCGGCGGGACCTCGCCCCTGCGGGTCCGAGGAGCTGAGTGCGTACCATGTCGACAACTCCAGGGAAACCTCGCATCCTGATTGCGGACGACCGGTCCAGCAGTCGTGAGTTGCTGCGCCTGGTGCTGGAACGGGCCGGGTACGAGGTGATCGAAGCGGAGGACGGCGAACAGGCTTTGGATCGAGCGCGCACAGGGAATCCAGACCTCATCCTGCTGGATCTGCAGATGCCCGGCCTCGACGGGTACGGCGTCCTGGCTGCGCTGCGCGGCGATGCGCGCTTTCAGAGGCTGCCCATCCTTGCACTCACCGCCAGCGCCATGCGCGGGGATCGCGAGAAGATCATGGCGGCCGGATTTACAGACTATCTGGCAAAGCCCGCCGGTCCCGAAATCCTGCGCGAGACGGTCGCGAGGCTGCTGCGGGAGCCGAGAGCAACACCTCTGCAGCCGAAAGAGACTGAGTGAGCCGATCTGTCCCGGTTATCTACAGCAGGCCATACTTTTTCATCTTGTAGCGGAGCGCATCGCGGCCGATGCCCAGCGCCCGCGCCGCATGGGACTGGTTTCCCTGCGCCTTCTCGAGTGCGCCGACAACCAGCTGGCGTTCGTGCTCGGCCAGCGAAGCGTCCTCCCCGAGCGTGGAGGGCTGGCCAGGCGGCCCGGAGCTTCCGTTGCTGGAGCTGTCTAAGGGCTCTCCCAGGAGTGAGGCCGGTAAATCGCCGACGTCAATTTCGTCCCTCTCCGCCATCATGCTGGCGTGGCCAATGGCGTTCTCCAGTTCCCGCACGTTGCCCGGCCAGGAGTGGCGCTCGAGCGCCAGACGCGCGCGAGGCGAGACGCCACGAATCGTCTTGCCGTACTGCTGCGAGAATTTCTCGACAAAATGGCGGGTCAGGAGAGCCAGGTCCTCTGTGCGTTCAGCCAGAGAAGGAACGAGAATCTCGACCATGGCGAGACGGTAGTAAAGGTCCTCGCGAAAGAGCCGGTCGGCAACGGCCTGGCGGAGATTCCTGTTGGTCGCGGCGATGACACGCACGTTGACCTTGCGCGTCTGGAGCGAGCCTACGCGCTGTATTTCCTGGTTCTGTAGCACGCGCAGCAGCTTGGCCTGGGTGGCGATCGGCATGTCGCCGATCTCATCGAGGAACATCGTGCCCTCACTGGCTGCTTCGAAGAGGCCGGGCTTGTCGCGATCCGCGCCGGTGAAGGCGCCGCGCACGTGCCCGAAAAGCTCGCTCTCAAAGAGCGTCTCGACGACGGCCGAGCAGTTAAGGACAACGTACTGTCCCTTCACTCCGCTCCGAGCATGCAGAGCGCGGGCGACCAGGTCTTTGCCGGTCCCGGTGGCTCCCTGGATGAGGGCCGAGCGGTAATGCGGCGCGATGCGGCGGATGCGGGCAAACATCTCGGCCATGCGCGGGCTGGCGCCGATGATGCCCTCGAACTCCGAGTCGGAGCCTGACTCCTGGCGCTGGCGCGCCTCTTCGATCAGTCGTCCCACGCGCTCGCGCAGGACGAGCAGACGGATGGGCTTTTCGAGATAATCCGCCGCGCCGTTGCGGATCGCCTGAACGGCCGTTTCGGTGGTGTAGTGCGCGGTCATCAGGACCACATCCGTGGCCGGCGCAATTTCCATGATGCGGTTGAGAACGTCGAGGCCGGTCATCTCCGGCATGACCAGGTCAGTCAGGACGAGCTGGGGATGGTGCTGGTGGACCAGGGCCAGCGCCTCGCTGGGTCGGGAGGCGGTATAAATCGTGACCCCATCGCGGGCGAGCGCGGTCGAGAGGAGGTCCAGGCTGCCGGGATTGTCGTCGAGAATGACGATGGAAATGTCCATAGAACAGCGTTCAGCGTACAGAGTTCAGCGTACAGAAAAAAACACACAGGGGACAGTAAACGGCCTGGGGACCGGAGATCAGAGGCTGCGCCCGCAGAGCGGGAAATCGAGCGCGGGACCGGGAAACCACATCGAGCAGGGGACGCCTTTCAGAAAGAGCGCTCGGCTAGACTGGTTTGTGGCGCGGAACCTCTACATCCTGGCCGGAGTGCTGCTTCTGTTTGCGGCGATCTCCTTCGTGATGGCGATGATGTCGGGCCGGATGCAGCCCGCCCTGCCTGCCAACGGAACGCTTTGGAAGACGAGTGCGCTGTTTCTTGCCGTGGGCGGGCTGATTGTGGCGCTGCTGGGCGTGATGACCGCAATGTTCGAACAGGTGGATCGTCGCAACGAGGAGCGGAGAACGAGCCAACGTGGAGGACGGCGGCCGGGAAGCCGCGACCGATAGAATGGAAGTGGGATTGGTAATCTCGTTTCAGGGAAGCTGCCGCAGCTATGTACGAAGTGACAGTGGAGCGCGGGTTTTCATCGGGGCACTATCTCCGCAATTACAAGGGGAAGTGCGAGAACCCACACGGGCATAATTACAAGGTGCGGATTACGCTTTACGGCGAAACGCTGGATGCGGCCGGCCTGTTGCTCGACTTTCGCGAACTGAAGCACGTGATGCACCCGGTGATTGAGCGCATCGACCACCAGATGCTGAACGATCTGGAACCATTCACCAGGATCAATCCGTCGGCGGAGAACCTGGCGCGCTATTTCTACGACGAGACGAATCGCCAGCTGAGCGAGATGACGAGTGGGCGCGTGCGCGTGAAAGACTGCACGATTTTCGAGACTGATACCACGACCGCGACGTATTACGAGTAGCGACACTTGTATCTCATCGAGATTTACAAATCCATTCAGGGTGAATCGAGCTTCGCCGGGCTGCCGTGCATTTTCGTGCGCCTGGCCGGGTGCAATCTGCGCTGTGCGTGGTGCGACTCGGAGTATACGTTCACCGGCGGTTACAAAATGACCGAAGACCAGGTGGCGGCCGAAGTCGAAAAGCTGGCGCCGGTAAAGCTGATTGAGTTCACCGGCGGGGAACCGATGCTGCAGGAGCGCGAGCTTGTACCGCTGATGGAGCGGCTGTTGCGCGGCGGATACGAGCTGATGATCGAGACCAGCGGAGAACGCCCGCTGGAGCAGGTGCCGGCCGCGGTGCACAAGATCGTGGATGTGAAATGCCCCGGCTCGGGCGAAGCGGGCAGCTTTCAGATGTCGAATCTCGAATGCCTGACCGATCGCGACGAGGTGAAATTCGTCATTGCAAACCGCGGGGACTACGAATTTGCTCGGGATTTTATTCGGGAGCACAAGCTGGAGACGCGCGCCGGACAGGTGCTTCTCTCTCCGGCGTTTTCAAAGACGCCATCCACCGATCGCACGACGGAGAATTGCCTGCTCGATCCGCGATTCATAAATACGTCTGGGAGCCGCAAAAGAAGGGCGTCTGAGCCGCAGCCCGGGCTAAGAGCCAGAATCTGAGCGGCGCCCGGCTTCGTACTCGCGATCGAGGATCGACATCAGAATCTGGGTGTGATATTCGCCGTCGCGAAAGACTGCCTCGCGGAGAATGCCCTCACGGTGAAAGCCAAGGCTTTCGTACACATGCTGGGCCCGCGTGTTGGTTTCGAAGACGTCGAGCCACAGCCGGTGCGCCCTCAGCTCCTGAAACACATAGTCGAGGATGCCCCTGAGCATGATCTTCCCAACGCCGCGATCTGCATT
>JBEKIN010000323.1:0-4988 GCA_050011735.1 Acidobacteriaceae bacterium
AATCCGGCGTGGATCCTCTTCCCGCGCTGCTGGCGCGCGAGGGGAATCTGGCCGAGATTACTTCAATCTGCCGGCTGGACAACGGAAAGCGCATGGTGTCGATCGTGACCGCGCGCAATCTGTTTGGCCATTCCGTCATCAAGGAGGCACTGAGCGCCATGAATGAGGGTGAAGCGGAGGATTCCCGGCAGCAGGCCAAAGAGGTGGACGACAACCTGGACGACGACGAACAGGTGGTCATTTTCCGTCTCGATAAAGAGGAGTTCGGCGCGCCCATCGCCAGCGTGCAGGAGATCGTACGCATACCGGAGGAACTGATCCGGGTCCCGCAAGCGCCCTCCTTTGTGGAAGGGGTGATCAACCTGCGCGGTACGGTGCTGCCGGTCATCGACCTGCGCCTGCGGCTCGGTCTGGAACAGGTGGAACGCAGCGATCGCCAGCGGATCATGGTCTTTCTCATCTCCGATGTGCGCACCGGTTTCATCGTCGATCAGGTCGCCGAAGTCCTCAGGATTCCAAAGGCCGCCATCGAACCGGCGCCGCAGCTTTCCGCCGAGCAGGGCATGTTGCTGTCGCGCATGGCGAACCTCGAGAAGCAGAAGCGCATGGTGCAGCTGCTCGATCCGCCCCACCTCATGAAGAGAAACGAACTGGTGGCCCTGGCCGCTGTGACCGGGTGACGCCGTGATCAAGCTGCTGGTTGTCGATGACTCGGCACTGATGCGCCGCCAGTTGCTGGCGGTGTTTCAGGCCGAGGGCGACTTCGACATTCGCCAGGCGAGGAACGGCGACGAAGCGGTGAGGGAAAATCGGGAATTCCAGCCGGATGTTGTGACGTTAGACATCAACATGCCGGAGATGGATGGATTGACCGCTCTTTCCCTCATCATGGCCGAGCGCCCGGTCGCGGTGGTCATGGTCTCCTCGCTCACCGCGCAGGGAGCGCTCGTCACTTTCGAAGCTTTGAACCTGGGCGCGGTGGACTACATCGCCAAACCCGGTGGAACTATCTCGCTGTCCATCGAGAGGGTCGCCGCGGAGCTGGTGGCCAAGGTGCGCACCGCTGCACGCGTCCGGCCGAAGGGCAGAAGCTCACCAGGGTCGAATGCGGCGGCCGTCGTGCGCCGCATGCAGGAGGAGCGCAGGAAGGTTACGGCGGCATCGGCAGCGTTGATCGCAGCCCGGGGAGGAGGCGACGGGCTGGTTGTGATCGGTGCGTCCACAGGCGGACCGCGGGCTCTGGAAATCGTTCTGTCGGGATTACCGGCAGATTTTCCCTGGCCGGTGGTAGTGGCGCAGCACATGCCAGCCGCCTTTACCCGGGCTTTCGCCGAGCGGCTGGATCAATGCTGCGCGCTCTCCGTCGTCGAAGCAGGCAGCGCGGTGCCGATTGCGGCCGGGCAAGTCTACATCGGCAAAGGCGGCGCTGACACGCTATTGGCCAATCGCGCGGGCAAACTTACCGTTTTACCCGCGCCCGAGAATTCGCAATACCTTTGGCACCCTTCGGTCGAGTTGCTGGGCCGATCGGCGCTGCAGCACTGCGACCCGGCGCGGATCATGGCGGTGCTGTTGACCGGCATGGGCTATGACGGGTCGGACGCATTCACCGAAATCAGGAGGCGCGGCGGCCGCACGATCGCCGAATCGGAAGACTCGGCGGTGGTGTACGGTATGCCCGCCGAGCTGGTGAACAAGGGCGGCGCAAGCGTGGTGCTGGCCGCGGAAAAGGTCGCTGCCCAGTTAACAACCTGGGTTGGCCGGTAAGGAATGCGCGATGGGCTTGGTCAAAGGGAAAACCGACGCAAATGCGGCCGACACCGGGGCGAAGGCCGAGCCGAATTGCGAAGAGCTGCGCAATGCGCTGGAGAGTGCCGATGCCGGTGTTCGCCGTCACGCGGCACGCCAACTTGCCGGCTGCACCGATGACAGCAGCGCTCTGGTGAGCCGTTTAGAGCGCGAGCAGGATGGCGCGGTCCGCGAAGTCATTCTGAATAGCCTGGCCCGCCTCAACGATGTTGTGGCCGTCGAGGGCCTGGTCCGTTGTCTCCGCAGCGAAGACGCTGCGTTGCGCAATGAAGTCATCGAGACCATCAGGCAGATGGGAACCGAAGTGGCGCCGGTTCTGGAATCCCTGTTGGCCGATCCGGATCCCGATGTCCGAATCTTCGTTGTCAATATTCTCGACTCCGAGCGGCATCCCGAGGTTGAACGCTGGCTGATTCAGGTGATCGACCACGATGACCACGTGAATGTCTGCGCCACGGCCGTGGATCAGCTCTGCGAAGTGGGTACGGAGGCAGCCATCGAACCGTTGCTCCGGCTCAAGGCCCGCTTTGCCTCCGAAGCCTACATCCAGTTTGCCGCCGATCTGGCGCTCCAGCGCATTCGCGAAGCCTGAAGCCGTCATGACGACCTCCCCATCCTTTTCAGAACCCGCGCCGCACATCAGCATTGACGACTTCCTTAAATTCAAGGAGTTTTTCTATCGCAGAACCGGCATCAGCTTCGAGCCGTCCAAGCGCTACTTTGTCGACAAGCGACTGGTGGAACGCATTGAGGCTACCGGCACGGGAAATTTCCGCGGGTACTTTACCTTCCTGCGATTTCAGGCGTCAGGTGAGGAGTTACAACAACTCACCAACCTGATGACGGTGAACGAGACTTACTTTCTGCGCGAAGAGTACCAGTTCCGCTGTCTGGTCGATTCCATTCTCCCGGAGATTGTCCGCCACAAAACCGGGGTAAGTGCAATCCGCATCTGGTGCATTCCCTCGTCCTCGGGCGAGGAGCCCTATTCGATCGCCATGTACCTGCTCGAGCACTGGGCCGGAATCTCTGACTGGGATGTGGAGATCGTCTCCTCCGACATCGACACCAGCATTCTGCGCCGTGCCCGCGCCGGGCGATATTCCGCACGCTCGGTGCACAACGTGCCGCCGCGCTGGCTGGAGAAATACTTCAGGGAAACCGGCGAAGAGTACCAGCTCTGCGACGATCTGCGCCAGGCGGTCGAGTTTACCCGCGTCAATCTCTCCGAGCCGGCCGACACCTTTGTCTACCGCAACTTCGACGTGATCTTCTGCCGCAACCTGCTGATCTATTTTGACGATGTATCGCGCACCACGGCGGCGGAGACCTTCTATGAAGCGCTGAGCCCGGGTGGCTATATCTGCCTCGGACATTCCGAGTCGATGAGCCGCATCTCCTCCCTTTTCAAGGTGCGCAAATTTCCTGAGGCAATTGTTTATCAGAAAGGTCTGGAAACCCGATGAAACGCATCCTGATCGTCGACGATGCGGCCACCGTGCGGATGTATCACCGCGGCATTCTGGAATCCGCCGGTTACAAGGTGGAGGAGGCGTGGAACGGAATCGAAGCGCTGGAGAAGACTCTGGATTTGCCCTTCGATCTCTACATTGTGGACGTCAACATGCCGAAGCTCGATGGCTATGCCTTTCTGCGCGAACTGCGTCAGCAGGGCGGTCCGCAGCAGCCAGCCATCATGATCTCGACCGAAGCCGCTGCCCGCGATGAAATTGTTGCATACCAGGCCGGCGCCAACAGCTATCTCATCAAGCCCGTACGCCCAGCGCAGCTGCTGGCGCATGTCCGGCTCATGCTGGGGGAGGAAATACAGTGAACCCATCCCCTTCGAACCCGTTGCTGGAACAGTTTCTCTCCGAAGCGCACGACCTGCTCGAAAGCATCGGCAAGCAGCTGCTGCAACTGGAAGAGGCGCCGGACGACCAGGGCATTCTCAACGAACTGTTCCGTTCGGTCCATACCCTCAAGGGAAACAGCGGCCTGTTCACCTGGCCCGAAATGACGCGAGTGCTGCACGCCGGCGAAGACCTGCTGGGGATGGTCCGCAGCGGCCGCGCAGACTATTCCCGGGAGCTGGCGGACCATCTGCTTGAAGCCATGGATTTCGTCGATGTCCTTTGCCGCGAAATCGAGTCGACGGAACGCATCGACGCTGCGCGTGCTGCTGAGTCGGAGAGCACGGCCGAGGGATTGCGAAAACTGATGCCGAGCGAGGCAGCCACCGGGAACGCCGGTCAGGCCGGAGTTAACCTCGCCTCCGCCGCGTTGCCTTCGGCGAATGTTCCAGGGGAGAAGCGGCCGCTGGGCGGCATTCCTGAAGCCGCGCGGATGGCTGCTTTCCGCCAGTGCCGCGAGGGTGATGGGCTGTTTTGGATCGACTATCGCCCCGAGCGCGAATGCTTCTTTCATGGCGATGATCCACTGAACAGCGCGCGCCACTGCCCCGGACTTTTGTGGGGCCGCGTTCTTGCACCCGAGCCGCTGCCGGCGCTCAGGGAACTCGATACCTATAGCTGTGCCGTGGGATTCCACCTTCTCACCTCCGCCTCGCGCGAGGAGCTTGCCGAATACTACCGGTATCTTCCCGATCAGGTGGAGATCTCTGCCGTGGCTCCGTTGCTGCTGGTCATTCCTCAAGGCAGCCTCGACGGACCCGCAGCCGACGGACACTTCTGTGCCGAAGCGCTGCGCATGCTGCAAGCGGCTGATCTCGCCAGCCTCAGACCGTTTGTGCAGGCGATGCTCGACGGCAGCCGGGCCGAGTCGTGGCTCGCGTCGGCTTTACGATGGCTGCTGTGCCTTCTGGAAGCCGGTCCCCGGTGGATCGGAGACAACACGCGCGCTGTATCTCTCCTCATCGAATCCCTCGAATCGTTCATCGCCCCGGACTGGGCGTCCCCGAAGGCTGTGACCCTCGCGGCTGCGGAAAGCATCGCGCCGACCGCCGATGGGCTGGCTTCGGCGAGTCCTCAACCCCTGTCTGAGGACGACCGGGCCGCATGGGACCACATTCTCGCCGGGCAGAGGCAAATCCTGGCTCTTGAAGATCGACCTGCATGGCACACAGGCCGGCTCCAGGCGGTCGCAACTGTGCTCACCCATCTCTGCCACATGGCGGGCGGTCCTTCCGCCGCGAGCGGGATTCAGGCCGCTCTGGCTGA
>JBEKIN010000324.1:0-4963 GCA_050011735.1 Acidobacteriaceae bacterium
TCGGCACGGTCGCCTCGGTTAGCGGCAACACCGTATCGGTCAAAACCGATGCCGGCGTTACCGTCGCTGTCACTGTGCCCGATACCGCGCGGATCGTCCGCACCGCTCCCGGATCGAAAACCCTCACCGGCGCGACCAAAATAGCCGTCACTGACATCGGCCCTGGCGATCGCGTCCTCATGGCGGTCGCAGGCGATCCGCCTTCCGCAACCGTGGTGATCGTTAATAAGCAAAGCGACATCGCCGCCAAGCAGCAGCAGGAGCAGGCTGACTGGGCTCGTCGCGGCGTCGGCGGCCTCGTCAAATCTGCCGATGCGACCGCCGGAACTGTAACCATCACGGCGACCAATCGCACCATTACTATCCACACCACGCCCAACACCATCATCCGTCGCTATGCGCCTGACTCCGTCAACTTCAGCGACGCGCAGACCTCGACATTAGCGGCAATCCAACCCGGCGATCAGGTGACCGCACGCGGCGACCGCACGGGTGACGATGTCGCCGCTGACGAAATCGTCTCCGGCTCGTTCCGCAATATTGCTGGCACCGTCGTCTCGACTGACGACAACGCTGCAACCTTCACCGTGAAGGATCTGGTCACAAAGAAGACAGTCACCATCAAAACCACCCCTGACTCCGATATGCGCAAGCTCGATCCGCAAATCGCGCAGGGTATCGCCATGCGCCTCAGAGCCGGAGCATCGGGATCGCCCGGCGCTGCTGGCGCTGCCGGTGCTCAGAGCGGTGCCGGCGCTGGCGGCGGTGGACAGTATCGGCAGGGTGGCGCAGGCGCGCAAGGTGGTGCTGGTGCTGGCGGCCTGGCCCGCGTCCTGCAGCGCTCGCCGCAGATTCATGTCGCCGATCTGCACAAAGGCGATGCGGTCATGATTGTCGCCACCACCGGCAGTCCCGACGCGGCGACGGCGATTCGTCTGGTCGCCGGTGTTGAGCCCATGCTGCAGGCCTCGGCCAGCGGCAGTCAAAGCATGTTTGCGTCCGCGTGGAGCGGTCTTGGAGGCGGCGAAGGGGAACAAGGCGGTGAAGGTGCTCCTTAACCCGCGAAGAACAACGAACTTGCAACCCAGAAAGAAAAACCAACTGGCAGCGCTGCAAAGGCGTCTTTAATAGCAGGGCCAGTTCCAGCAGGCGCCGCGGCGGTTCCAAAGCGGCCCAGGATACGACGATCAAAAAACTACATCTGAACTGGAACCTACATCTGAACCGGGGAACTGTGAAACTCAGAATTCTGAATCGCTGGAAGTGTCCGAGGAACGCGACGCAAATCGCGCGCGTAGTCTCGTTGTCGATTACCTTGCTTGCAGTAATCATGCTGGCGGTTGCACCGCAGGCAGCGCTGGCCCAAACCGCAACTCCGCCTGCCGCTCCCGCAGGCGCGCAAGCCACGGCGTCCGCACAAAACACCGGCGGCATCCGCGGTCAGGTTGCCGATCCCACCGGCGCCGTTATTCCCGGCGCTGCCGTCGTCGTCCTCAACAGCGAGGGCAAGCTTGCCGGCAAGACCACCTCTGACGCAGGCGGATCCTATGCCGTCCGTGGTCTCGCTCCCGGCACCTACAGTCTCTGGGTCACGGCCCAGGGTTTCGCCGCTTACCGCGTTCCCGGCATCGCTGTCGCTGCCGGCCAGATGAAAAGCCTCAACCCCGCTCTCCAGATTCAGGTCGAGCAGCAGCAGGTCGAAGTCCAGGCGGAAAACACGACCATCAGCACTGCCGCCGACGCCAATGCCAGCGCCATCATCATCAAGGGTGAAGATCTCAACGCCCTCTCCGACGATCCCGATGAGCTGCAGAACGAACTGACGGCTCTCGCCGGTCCAGCCGCCGGTCCTAACGGCGGGCAAGTCTACATCGATGGATTTACCGGCGGTCAGCTTCCGCCGAAATCCTCCATTCGCGAGATTCGCGTCAACCAGAATCCCTTCTCGGCGGAATACGACCGGCTTGGCTACGGCCGCATCGAGATTTTCACCAAGCCCGGCACTGACAAGCTGCATGGGCAGGTGCAGGTAGGCGGCAACGATTCATCGTTCAACTCCCAAAACCCGATTCTTGTCGGAGTGACTGAGCCGGCCTACTCCTCCTGGAACATTCGCGGTTCCGTTGGCGGCCCCATCAACAAATCCGCTTCCTATTTCGCCAGCGTCTTTTCGCGCAGCCAGCAGAATGAGAACGTGCTGGAGGCCATTAATCCAGCGAGTGTTGTCATCGGCTCCGATGGCACGGCCACCGGAACCTCAGTCAACGAAGCCTTTGCCAATCCGACCTATCGCCTCGAAATCAGCCCGCGCGTCGACCTCCAGCTCGGCCAGGCCAACACCCTCACCGTCCGCGAAGAGTACAACCTTGCTAAGAGCACCGACGGTGGCCTCAATCCCCTGAGCCTGCCTTCGCAGGCGATCAACACCAACTCCCAGGACAACACCGTCCAGATTTCCGACAGCCTGGTCCTCAGCAAAAACCTCGTCGACGACATTCGCCTGCAGTACCGCCGCATTCGCAACAGTCAGAATGCGGTTTCCAGTCTTCCCTCGTACACCGTCGAGCAGTCCTTCACCAACGGAGGCAGCAACTCGCAGACCGTCCAGGATCACGAGAACGACTTCGAGCTGCAGAATTATTTCGCCGGCTCGAAGGGTGCGCACTCGCTCAACTTCGGAGCGCGCCTGCGCGCCTACGACGACGTGAATTCCACCACCGGCGGCAGCAATGGCTCCTATGTCTTTTCCGACCTCGCCTCGTTCGTCGGCTGCCTCCAAAATCCGCCCGCAGCGAGCTGCGCGCCGCGCCAGTACAGCTACACCAACATCAACAATCCCGTGGCGCGCGCTGTGCTCTTCGACGGAGCGCTCTTCTACCAGGATGACTGGAAGGTGAACCAGCGCTTCACCTTCAGCTACGGCGTTCGCTGGGAGGCGCAGAATCGGATCCACGACAAAGACGACTGGGCGCCGCGCATCACCATGGCCTATGCTCTCGGCCGCTCCGGTGGCAAGCAGCAGCCCAAGACTGTCGTCCGCGCCGGCTACGGCTGGTTCTATCAGCGTTTCACGGTCGCCAACGGATTCGGCGCCAACGTGCCGTACGTGATTCAGACCATCCACGAAAACGGGTCGAACGAGCAGCAGTTCATCCAGTCCTCGGGCATCGCCTTCGATCCCAACCAGCCGACCCCGATCACCTCGAGCTCGCCGGGAAGCGCTACGGGCAAGAATGCGCCCACCTTCTATAACATCTCGCCCAATATGCATGCGGCCAACGATATGGAAGCCGCGATCGGCGTCGACCGGCAGCTCACGAAGACCATGACCGGCAACGTGACCTACATCTATTCGCAGGGCGTTCACCAGTACTTCACCGATAATCTGAGCGCGGCCGCGGTCTTTCCCGCGTCGGCGGCGCAGGCCGGTGAGTATCCTTCGACGCCCGTTGCCGAACCCACCACCAACGACCTGCAATATCAGTCCGGCGGCTTTTATCGCGAGCACCAGCTCATGACCACCTTCCGCGCGACGTACCGGACCTTCAGCTTCTTCACCAATTACACCTACAGCCATGCGCTGGGCGATACCAGCGGCGTCGGATCGGTGCCCTCGGTGTCGAGCTTTCCCGGCCTCGATTTCGGACGCACCACCTTCGACGTCACCAATCGCTTCATGGTCTTCGGCAACTTCATGCTTCCGTGGCAGATTTCCATCTCGCCCATGGTGGTCGCCAATTCCGGCACGCCGTTCAACGTCACCGTCGGCCAGGATCTGACCGGGAATAACCAGTTCAACGGCCGGCCCACGTTCGCGGCGAGCTGCACCGAGACGAATACCGTGCAAACCAGCCTTGGCTGCTTCGACGTCAATCCCTACGGAACCGGCGAGAAGATCATTCCCTACGGCGTTGGCACCGGACCCTCGAACGTGAGCGTGAATGCACGGCTGGCCAAGGTGATCGGCATCGGGCCGAAGCTGGAAGAAGGCGCGCGCGGTTCCGGCGGTGGCGGTGGTGGCGGACGCGGTGGTCCTGGCGGTGGCGGTTACGGTCCTCCTGGACTTGGCGGTGGCGGACTCAGCGGCGCTCGCGCTGGTCCTGGACGGATGGACGCGGCCGTCGCCCGCAAATACAGCCTCAACCTTTCCGCGTGGGCGACCAACGTTCTGAACCACGAAAACTTCGGTACGCCGAACGGCGTGCTGGCGCCGGAACCCGTCAACGGGGTGCTGGAGCCGGGCAGCTATTTCGACAAATCGCAGTCGCTGGCCGGCAACTTCTTCGGATCTGCTACTGGCGGCAATCGCAGCATTCAGCTTCAGGCGAACTTTAATTTCTAGCCGGCAGCCTGCAGCCGGTAGCTGGGAGCCTGGAGCTTGTAGCTGATGGCCCGTGGCTTACGGTGGGCAGCGGCGGCGTGGAAGTGAAAGCCCGCAGGGGCTGAAGCCCGGTCTATTTTGGACTGGTACGGCCCGACTGAAAGTCGGGCCCTGATACGAACCTCATATCGGTGGTCCCTACCCGTTGCGATTTTGTTAAGTGTGTGAATCAAGAGCAGCCAGCAGCCAGCAGCCAGTAGCCGGTAGGTCCACCCGTCCCTACCCCTTAGGTTTTTGTTAAGTGTTTGATTACAGGCTGGTTCGGTATGTCGTTCTGAGGGTCTCTGAGTTCAAGTAATTGAAAAGAAGTTAGTTGCGAGAGGGCCTCTTCAAGCGTTCAGCGATCAGCGTTCAGTAAACAGTAAAGGACAAGGAACAGAGAACAGAGACAGCGCACAGAAATGGCGTTCGGCGGTCGGTGGGTACCCCCCTCCCCCCTGGGCCTAGGGCTGTGGCATGTTGGTGCATCTGCATGGGTTGCGGGAAGGGGCTTTTTGGCTGTGGCAAGTTGCTGAAAATGAGCCGCCTGGCTGGGGCCTCCTGGCCGCCTGGTGTCCTCTGGAGAGGGGGCAAGGCACAGGG
>JBEKIN010000325.1:0-4942 GCA_050011735.1 Acidobacteriaceae bacterium
CCGATCTGCCGAAGGACGTCGTGGTGCAGTCGTGGCGTGGCGTTGATTCGCTGGCGGCCGGGGCAAAACAAGGGTACGCCGGGATTCTTTCCGCGGGCTACTATCTCGACCACATCGATCCAGCCTCGACCCATTACAGTGTCGATCCCGTGCCCGCCACCAGCGACCTGACACCGGAACAGGCGGCGCGCGTTCTGGGCGGCGAAGCCTGCATGTGGAGTGAGTACGTCGAAGCGCGCACCATCGATTCGCGCATCTGGCCGCGCACGGCAGCCATCGCGGAGCGCCTGTGGTCCCCGCGCACCGTCAACAGCGAAGACGATATGTACCGGCGTCTCGGGGTCGAGTCGCTGCGCCTCGAAGAGCTGGGGCTGACGCACATCTCACAGGAAGAGGCCAGCCTGCGCGCGCTGGCCGGAACCCAGCAGATCGATGCGTTGCGCCCGCTGGTCGCGGTGCTGGAGCCGGTCAATTTCGACACGCGCTCGCACTGGGCGGAGACGCACGGTGTCACCACGCTCAGCCCGCTCAACCAGCTGGTGGACGCGCTGCCGCCCGATCCGCCCTCGCGCCACGACTTCGGCGACCTGGTGAGCACTTACCTCGAAGACCCGGTGGCCCATCCCGAAGAGGAAGCGGCGATCGCAGCGACCTTCCGTTCGTGGCAGGCATCTCCGGAGCTGATGGAGTTGCTGTCCAGCTCGCCGCTGCTGGCCGAGGCCCTTCCGCGCGCCCAGCAACTCACTGAGCTGGGCACGCTGGGCCTCGAAGCGCTGAACTATCTCTCATCAAGCGTGCCGGCCGCGCCCGGATGGAAAGCGCAGAAGCTGGCCTTCCTGGACGACGCCGAAAAACCCGTCGCCCTGACGCGGTTCACTGTGCTGAAGCCGTTGCGCGATCTGGTGAATGAAGTGCGGTGAGACGGTGGCCAGTCGCGTCGGATGAGGAGATGGTCCGAGACCGTTGCGCTACCGGCTACCGGCTACAGGCTGCAGGCTGCAGGCTGCATTTAGACGATCCAGCCGCCGCCAACCACTTCGTCTCCCTCGTAGAAGACCGCGGCCTGACCAGGTGTGACGGCGCGCTGCGGCTCATCGAAAACCGCCTCGATCTCATCGGGACCGACGCTGCGGATCGTGGCCAGGGCAGGCTCATGGCGATGCCGAATCTTCGCGCGCACACGCATCTCGCCCTCCAGCGACGAAATCGAAATCCAGTTCAGGTCGCGCGCGCGCAGGGTCTTCGTGGTCGCCTCGGCGTCGGAGCCGACGGTGACGCGATGCGAGGCGTTGTCGATCTGAATCACGTACAGCGGATCGGGCGACGCCACGCCGAGTCCCTTGCGCTGCCCGACGGTGAAGTTGTGAACGCCGCTGTGGCGGCCGATGACCGCGCCGGACATCGAGACCAGCTCGCCTGCAGTGTCGGGAATCTCCTCGCCCTGCTCCTCGAGATAGGCGCTGATGAACTTCTTGTAGTCGCCGCCGGGGATGAAGCAAATCTCCTGCGAGTCGGGCTTGACGGCGATGGCGAGGCCGCGCTGCGCGGCGATCTCCCGCACCTCGGCCTTCAGGTAGCCGCCCAAGGGAAAGAGCGTACGCGAAAGCTGCTCCTGCGTGAGGCCGAACAGGAAATACGTCTGGTCCTTGGCCTGATCGGCGGGGCGGCCGAGGATCCGGCGATCGCGCGCCGGGTCGTACTCATTGCGCGCATAATGCCCCGTCGCGATCCGGTCGGCGCCGATCTGGCGGGCGCGCACGAGCAGCTGGTCGAACTTGAGATGGTTGTTGCAGAGCGAGCACGGGATCGGCGTGCGCCCGTTCAGATACTCCTGCACGAAGGGGCGGACGACATCCTGCTCGAAGCGCTCCTCCTCATTAACCACGTAATACGGAATGTTCAGCGCCTCGGCAACGTGGCGCGCGTCATACACATCATCCAGAGAACAGCAGCGGCCCGTGACCTGCTCGGGCATGCCCTCCTTGCCGGCCAGCCGGCGTTGGTTCCAAAGCTGCAGCGTCAGGCCGACAAGGTCGTAGCCCTCCGCGCGCAGCATGGCCGCGACGGTCGACGAGTCGACTCCGCCCGACATAGCAACGGCAATGGTGTTGTTCAGCATGCTCCTGCTTCTAGTTTAGCTAAACACGTAGCCACAAGCGTTAAGTGAAGGACGTTTGGCGAAAGCCGGTCGGCCAAAGCGCTCAGAGCCACCTTGCTAATCGTTCTTCGCTAAAAGCTTCCTGCTAAACGTCCTTTGCCAACCGTCATCCTGCACGCAACCCGCGGCGGCCTGCTGGCTGCAGGCTGCGGGCTACCGGCTCTCTTACTGATTCACCCCGCTCGCCAAAAAACCTCCATCGACAACCAGCACCTGCCCAGTCACAAACGAGGCCGCATCGGAAGCGAGGTAGACCGCCGCTCCGACGACTTCGTCCGTTTTGCCGAAGCGGTTCATCGGCGTGCGCATCAGTAGCTCCTTGCCGCGCGGCGTGTTGTCGAGCAGATCGGCGTTGAGTGCGGTGCGGAAGACACCGGGCGCGATGGCATTGACCAGCACGCCTTTTTTCGACCACTCAACAGCGAGCGAGCGCGTGAGCGAAGCGACCGCGGCTTTGCTCGCGGCGTAGGCAGCCACTTCGCTGAGTGCGACAAACGAGTTCAGCGACGCAATGTTGACGATGCGCCCGTAACCGCGCTCCAGCATGTGCGCGCCGAAGACCTGGCAGGCCCGCAGCGTGCCGGTCAGGTTGGTGTCGATAATGTCCTTCCACTCGTCTTCAGGAAAGGTGAGGGTCGGCGCGCGCTTGATCTTGCCCGCGCTGTTCACCAGGATGTCGACCTTGCCGAATTCCGCGACCGCCGCAACCAGCAACCGCTCCAGCGATCCGCGGTCCTGCATGTCGCAGGTGAGGCGCAGCGTTTTGCGGCCGCGCGCCTCGATCTCCGCAGCCGTCTCCTCAACCTGCTCCAGGCGGCGCGCCGAGGCGACTACGTCCGCGCCCGACTCCGCCAGTCCGATGCTGATCGCGCGGCCAATCCCCGAGGTTCCACCCACCACGACCGCGGTTTTACCGTTCAGTTGCAGAGAGGCGAGACTCACTTGGCCTCCGCGTGTTCGAGCTGAGCCACCGGCGACGGTTTCCCGAGAAAAACCGGCGCAATATGCCGGTCGTACAGATTCTCCGTAACGTTTTTCGCAATCACCTTCTCGTTGGCCTCCAGCAGGCGCAGATACCGATCGCCCATTTTCGCGGCAATTTTGAATCCTACATGCAAGAGCTGCCGCAGACTTGGGTTGTAAGCCGGCGAATGCGGATCGTGGCGCAGCGCCGAGGTGAATTGGTCTGACGTCCAATTCGCGACCGCTGCAGGCGTCGGCAGCTTCGAGGGGTCGATGTCAATCACCGTGGCATAGGGCGCGCACAACTCTTCGCGATGCGCGTAGGCCTCCGCGTAAATCTCCTTGGCCAGCGCGAGGCCGTCGCCACCGGCTTCAGCGAGGCCGATGATCTCCTCGAGCCAGGTGGTTCCAGCAGTCTTCAGGTGGACCCCGGATTTGTTCGTCGTCTCATAAATAGCCTGATAGATGGAAAATTTATCGCTGCCCGAGTGAATGCTGAGCTTGAGATTCCCTGGGAGCCCGAAATTGCTCACCGCCCATGCTATTGCCGCCACGTCGAGCGCCATCTCCCGCCGGAACTGCGCGACGTTGCCCACGTAATCGACGCCCTTGTTGAAGCGGCCCGTAAATTTCGGCGCGATGGTCTGCACCGGAATCCCCTCATCGGCGATGGCGGCGAGAATAATCAGCAACTCCACAGGCGTTTGCGCCGCGTCCGTCTCATCCATCGAAACTTCAGCAATGAAGTTTTCCTTCCCCTTCGCCGCTTCAATCTTGCGATAAACCTTCCCCGCTTCTTCCACAGCAAAGAGGAATTTCGCGGTCGTTGCGCCCAGCAACTCGGGCGTAATCTCGAAGGCTTCGTTCACTCCTTCCAGACGCAACGTTCCGGTCAGCCCGGAACGCCTCTTGACGAATTTCTCGATCGCCGAAGGGGACGCCGGCCTGCCGATCGCCTCGGCCACATCGATTGTGTAGAAGTCGCACGACGCGAGATAACGATCGACCGTGGTCAGGTTGATGTGGTCTGCATCGCAGAAGTAAGGTTTCTTCCAGCCCAGCGCCTTCACCGCGGCATCCGCGGCGGCGCGGGTTTGCGCGGGCTCCGAGCCGATGATGTTGTGTTCGCGGTTGGATTTGTTCCAGACCGGAATCACCTCCACACCGGCGTGCGCCGCCTCCATGCACGCCTGCAGCTGCGCTTTTGCCTGATGAGCGAAACGGTCGCCCACGCCAATGGAATACTTGCCGAGTTCGAGTCCGCTCGTCGTCATACTCTCCTCAGTTTCTGAACCGGTCGCGATGCGCCCAGAGTCCCAGCCCCGGGTTCGCGACAAAGAAAATTTCCTCTCCGCCAACCGTGTTGAAGCCGTGCGCGAGCTTCGCGGGATCGTAGCGCCGCAACATCTCGCCCAGGTCCGCGTAGGCGAAGCCAACCCCTTCCACTTCCTCGCGCGTGAGATGTCCCGGACACCACGTAATCGTGAAACGCCCCTCCGATGATCCGTGAATCAGATGGGCCGCCGCGCTCAGGTCGGCTGCCAGATCGGCGTTCTTCGCAACGGCGTCAAGGGTCGCGGGCGTGCCGCGGTATCCATATTTGCGGATAAGCGCGTCGATGGTGCGGTCTTCCCCAAATTCCTTCACTGCCGGCGCGAGGATGACCAGGTCCGCGCCATCAGCCAGCGCCATGCGCGTGCGATAGACGGCCTTGTTGCCGAGCCAGGTGCTGTGGAACTCCTGCGGGTCGAGATAAACGACGGCCTTGCGCAGCGGCTCGTCCAGCATTTCGAAATTCACTTTCAGGCTGAGGTCGGCAGC
>JBEKIN010000326.1:0-4935 GCA_050011735.1 Acidobacteriaceae bacterium
TCATCTGACGAAACAGAATGCGGCCACCTATCGGCGCATGGCGAAGGAATTACTGAAGGTTGTACCAGCGAAAGAACTGCCCATGTCAGCCGAGAAGTTTGTCTGCATACTGGATGCGATGACTACAGGCTTGCTCTTCACGTATTTTCAAACCCCGGAACTGATAACCGAAAAGATTATCATCGCCGCATTCGAAGCGCTCGCTTGAAGGCATCGGGAAAGCATGCACGTAGCCTGGAGAGGTGCAGATCGCGGACAGATCCCGAAATATCGCGTCTTCTTCGCGCATGGGAGGGCCTGATTCGATTCTAGGCCGGCCCCAGTCCAGCGGCATCGAGAAAGACGCCCTCAAGGCATATATCGCAGCGGTATTTCTCGAATAGCGAATTATCGCCATAACCGGCCAATGTCTGCCCATTTTTCATTCAGATGGTTTTTAGTGTTCGTATTTCGGCGAGGATCTTGGTGAGTCGGTTTGCGAGCCGGTCGAGGTGAGCGCGCTTATCGCGGTTTGGGAGCGAGCGACAAAACATCTCCAGCGCATGCTGGGTTGCGAGGAAGGAATCGATGAGGCCGACGAGACCTGTGCGCAGAAGTGCGAGGGATGTTTTGGGCTGAGGAGCCAGATGCCTGGGTTTGTCGTGAGCCAGTTGGAATTCGCGCTGCAGATCGGTCAGAGCTACGTCTACATAACGCATGGTCATCTCGGGACTCACATGTCCAAGTAACTTCATCAGCACGGGGAAGCTAAGGCCGGAGCGAAGCATTTCGGTGGCATAGGTATGTCTAAATTGGTGGGGGACGATGCGTGTGGAGAGGCCAAGGGAGTGGCAGACCATATGCAGGTAATCGCGGATTTGAACAACGAGAGCTACTTTACTTCCTGGACGAGCCAGGAGCCGGCCTTCAGGAGGCAGCGGATCGCGGGAACGGAAAAAGCGCAGGCGCTGGACGAGATCACGGACGAACGCATCGACGGGGACCATGCGCTCGGTTTTGAGCTTGCCGAGGGGGACATGAATCGCCCAGCAATTGGTGCCGGTCGAACGTAAGCAGTCATTGGATAAATCGGCACATTCTCCGATGCGCATACCGGTATGTCGGAGCAGCAGGTAGACGTTTCCGCCCAGGTCGTTGCGGCGTAGGAACTCCTGCTGCAAGATCTGATCCTGCTCTGCGGTGAGTGGACGTGGCAGGGTGTGAGGCGCGCGCGGAATATCCGCGCGCTGTAACAGCTGAGGCAGTTCAGCAATCCCGTGTGTCCGGGCCAACTCGTTAAAGATGGTGCGGAGACCAAAGAGCCGGCCGACGCAGGTTGCAGTGGCCAGAGGTGGAATCTGGGCACGCATGCACGCCATCCATCCCAGGATGTGAGGATCGCGGCGCAGTTGCTCGAGACGCGTAACCGCCGGGTGTTCGGTGCCGAGATAGACGAGGAAGTTACGCACCACGATGTCGTAGTTGCGCTTGCTGGAAGGAGTGAGTGCGGTGCACAGGGACTCGACGGCGCGCGCAAAGTCCGGCACCAGAGGATGCTGGAGTGGAGGGCGGCGCCAGCGGTTCACGAGCCACTCCTGGGCTGCGGATGGATGCACTGCGCCGCGGCGCGGGCATACTGCAGATAGACGTCCTGTGGGGAGACCTTCACATAGCGCAGCGTGGTTTCGATGTCGGCGTGCCCCATCAGCTGCATGAGCGCAGGCAGGCTCATGCCTGCTCGCACCATATCGGAAGCGAAGGTGTGTCTAAAACGATGAGGATTAGCCAACTGAATGCCGGTTGTCTTGCGATGGTGCCGAACCAGCGAGCGGAATCCGGCGGGCGTCATGCGGGCGCCGCGCGCGGGCCCTTTCAACACAACGAACAGAGCCGCGGAGCAGGGATCGGGCCGTTCCAGGCGCAGATAGTGATCGATCAGCTGCGTCGTTTCCGGCGCCAGAGGTAGCAAGCGCAGCTTGGTGCCCTTGCCGCGCACGCGGATCTGACCTTCGGACAACAACGCGTCGTCGCGATTCAAGGCCATGACCTCGGCGGAGCGAAGTCCATGCATGAGCATCAAGCCCACGATGGCCAGATCGCGCGCGTTGCGGAAGCTGGACCAGAAGCGCGCCACTTCGTCGACGGAGAGGGGGACGATGTTGAGCTTGGGTTCCCGCATGCGTAGCCGACTGATCTCGAACCACGGACGTCCCAGGCCCATCGGCCTGCGGTGCAGGAAGGGCTGATGAAAGCCTTGCGCGACCTGGCAGGGCGCGTCGGGGAACTCGTTGCGGATGGCGCGATCGACGGTAGCGACGCGGTCGTTAATGGTGGTGGCGGAAAGCGCAGGTTGCTGACTGGACTGGAATCGCATGTAATGGAGCAGGGTCGATTCAGTGAGGTCGGCCTTCGCGATGTCGCCGGTGTGGTGAACGCTCTCCCACCAGCGCACGAAGTGCAGCAGACTGTGGGCGTAGCTATACAGGCTCTTGTCTGCGAGTCGGCGGACATACTCGCGGTCCAGGTAATGATTAATCCATCGAACTCCCCCGCCGGTGTCTTGCTCAACCACCTGAATCGGACTGTGTGCGCCCGATGAGTTCTTCTGCTTGATCACGCGAAACTTCATGGCAGTGCGGCCTCCACGAGAGACTGGAACTGCCGCGCATCTCCGCCCTGGACGAAGAAGGAGTTGGGATCCTGTCCTTCAGGCAGGAGCACGCGGCGAGCTGCGATGCCTTGAGTGCCAAGACGATGGGCCAGTAGTTCGGCGGCTTGCTGGCCGCTCTGGTTCTGATCGACATCGAAAGTGAGATAGACGGTGCGCGGTTGTTCGCACAACTGTCGAAACTGGTCTACGTTGAGATGGGTTCCCAACGAACAGGTGACGTTGTGAAAGCCCGCCTGGCGTAATACGACATAGTCGAAGAGGCCCTCGACCAGAATCACCTCCGGGCAATGCCGGACCTTTTCCCATGCATACAAGCCACCCTTGGTGCCGGGGAGGAATCGATGCGCGAAGTCAGCGCCAATACTACGGCCGTAGAGGTTGACGATGTGTTCTCCCTGACGCAACGGGAAGACGATGCGCTGATAGAAAGCATCAGAGCCGTTCACGTTAAGCAGGCCGCACTGCCGCAGCCGATCGAAGGAATAACCCTGTGCCGTGAGATGACGGCGCAGACTCCCGCCCGGAGCATAACCGATCTCGAGTTCTCTGATCAGGACGGGATCGTACACTCCGCGCCGGTTGAGATAGCGCATCGCTTCGGAATAGTTATCGAGTTGCGGCTGATAGAAAGCGACAGCCTGTTCCAGCACCGCGGCAGAATCCACTGCAGGACTGGTCTGCGGATCAAGGCAGGCGAGGCTCTGGCGGAACGACAGTCGGCGGGACAACTGGATAAAGCGAATCAGGTCTCCGCCTTGTCCGCAGCCATGGCAATAGAAGACATCCTTGCGCGTGTTGACATAGAACGAGGGTTGGGTCTCATCGTGCAACGGACAGAGACCGACGATCTCGGACCCGCCTATAGGTGAGCCCTTCCAGTTATGCGTCCGCAGATACTCAATCAGCGGCAGGCGCCGCTTGAGTGTTTCGACATCTTCGCCCACGACGCTCTTTTACCTCCGGAGCCAAGCGTAGGAGAACGACGTCGGCAATCCCAGGCAAGGATGGTGGGTGAGCAGATTTTTTCAAAGACGCAAGGGGCAGAGAACTTCGAGAGTAGGATTTATCCACGACATCGGCCCCGCTTCGTCAAGAGCCTGATGCCCGTGAGCCAGCCAATGAGCTACGCGGGTGACGGTCCGGTCGAGAAAGGAAAGCGCCGGCTGAGACAAATCCAGGCCGCTCAACCAGCGCCGCACTGTGGAAGGATCCGGCAACCGATCAGGGTCTTTAAGCTTGGGCGGTGCCTTCTCCCACGAACAGTGCTCCGCGATGCGCCGCAACAATGCCTGGCAACGCGCCAGCAAACTGAAATGCGTGTAAGGAAGAGAAAACAGCGGAAGGAAGGTAAAGGTTGTCCCGCAATCGGCGCAACGGCCGCGATGGATCCAAATCCAGTCGTGATGCTCGTCGTGCGCCTGCTTGCGACGCCGTCCGTGACCAATGATCGAATCCCGTTCACAAACTGGACAGCGGCGTAAGATGATCTTGTCGCAGTCTTCTGCCCAGTCGGTGGCAAGCTTGCCCGGCGCAGCGGAAACTGCGACGAAGAGGATCGTACCTCGCAGGGGTTCCGCCTCTGGCATCGACCAGCCAAGATCAGCGCCGGAAGCGGAGCCCCGCCTCCTGAAGAAAAATACAACTGAAAGAAAATATAACTTCTTACCAGGCATGATCCGGGATATTGGCCGGTTATCTCCGCCAAATCACTCGTCGACGGCAGATTAGTAACGGAAAGTGTGCGTCCAGCGAAGGCTGGCATGAACAGTGGGTGAAAGTCCCGCCGGGGTAAGAGTCCAGGCCCCGTAGCTTGAATAGCAGGGTGGGGAGGAAACTTTCCATTCTGAAGCCTATTGACGAAGCCATCTTCAAGGGTGGCGAGCGAGTCGCCGGGCCGTAACGCAAGTGAACCCATATGGCCTCGAAAGTACTGAAACCCGAAGGCCGAGCCCTCACTTTTCGGGCGAAGGCAGCATGGAGCGTCGCAAGGACTGATGCGGCGAAACGCTTCGGCGGGGTTGGTAGGGACAGCACGGTGACAAGGTCATGCTAAGCAACTGGAGAAGCCCTCCTCGCCCCGTCGCGAAATCGGCGGAGCAGGGAAGCCGTATAACCGGTGACCCCGGGAAGTCGGTGGAAGGCGAGAGGGATTCGGCCGGGTCTGTAGTGCGTGCTGAGCAGCACGTTGTTCAGGAGGGTTAAAGTCCCTCCGGCGCTCGAATGAGGGGCGCTGTATCCAAAAGCGGGGTTAACGCCTCGCTGGCCGGAGAAGGGAAAAGGTATGG
>JBEKIN010000327.1:0-4914 GCA_050011735.1 Acidobacteriaceae bacterium
TGCCAAGCTGACGAAGGACGGTGGCGTGGGCGTTTCCTCTCTTGAGGATCTGGTCGCGAATCTGAAAGGCCGCAGGGCCATCTGGATTATGGTGCCGCAGGGCAAGCCGGTAGACGCAACCATCGAGAAGCTGGAACCGCTACTGGGGCCGAACGACATTCTGATCGATGGGGGCAACTCGTACTACAAGGACTCGATGCGCCACTACCAGGAGGTAAGAACGAATGGATTTCAGTTTGTGGACGTGGGGACTTCGGGCGGGGTCTGGGGACTGAAGGAGGGCTACAGCCTGATGATCGGGGGCGACAAGGATCCGGTGGAATATCTGCGGCCGATTTTTGAAGCCTTGGCGCCGGAGAAGGATAAGGGATGGGGACACGTGGGGCCGGCGGGCTCGGGCCACTTTGTGAAGATGGTGCACAACGGCATCGAGTACGGCATGATGCAGGCATACGCGGAAGGCTTCACGGTGATGGAAAAGAAGCAAGAGTTCCGCCTCGATCTGCCGCAAATCGCACAGATCTGGCGGTACGGCAGCGTGGTGCGGAGCTGGCTGCTGGACTTGACGGCAGATGCGCTGGCGGGGAATCCGACGCTGGATGGCTTGCAGGCATACGTTGTGGATTCAGGGGAGGGGCGCTGGACAGTCTTTGAGGCGATCGATCTGAACGTGTCGGCGCCGGTGATAACCGAGTCGGTGATCCGGCGCATCCGCTCGCGCGAGGAGAACAACTTTACCGATCGCATGCTGGCGATCATGCGGAATGAATTTGGCGGGCACGAAGTGAAAAAAGGCTAGGGGTCAGGGGTCAGGGTTCAGAGAGAACAGAGAACAGAGAAAGAAGGTTTGGAAGGCGCGGGGCACAGCCTTTGGGCTGAAACAGTTTGGCGGGATTTGAGTCTAATTCAGCAGAGGTTGAAAGAAGACTCGTGCGTGGATCGTTGTTGCTCCCGGTTGCGGGAGTTCTGGCTTGGTTTGTGGCGGCTACTCCAGTTTCTATGTTCGCCCAGCCTGGGGTTCACCAGGCGGGAGCCTCGCCGGTGGGGTTGGAGACTGCCAGTTTTGAGATCGCGCAGCACGGTCACCAAGTGGGCACGGCGAGTTTCAGCATCAAGCGGACAGCGGAAGGATTCGATTCGACTTCGCTGGTAAAGGTGGCGATGCAGGGCTTGGACTATGCTCTCTCAAAGAACGAGGAGCTTTCGCCGGCGAACGCATTGGTCCACGTGCAACTGAGCGCGACGGTGAATGGCGAGGCAGTGAACGTGGCGGCCAGGCGCGATTCCGCGCAGCTCCTTCTGGACATTTCAGCCCGGGGAAAGAGTTCGACAGCGCACCTGGATGCGCACAAGGGTGCGGTCTTCATGGCGGACTTCGACCCGGGGGCGCTGGAGACGCTGCTGGAACTCGCGGCGGCGCAGAACGATCGTGACTTGTGGGCGATTTTGCCGAAGGAGTCGGGCTCGATGGGGCCGGTGCAACTGGTGACCTATCCAGATCAGCAGGGAAAGCTGAACGGAACGCAGATTACGGTGCATCACCTGGTGGCGACGATTGCCGGAGCGAGCACAGATTTGTTTTCGGGGCCGAATAACCAGCTGTTGCAGGCGGAGCTGCCGCAGGAGGGGTTCGCGCTGGTGCGCAAAGGCTTTGTTCTGGACCCGTCAGCCAAGCCTGAGGCACCCAGGACGGAATAGGACAGGGGTCAGGGGTCAGGGGTCAAAACGACCGCGGCAGCCTGCGGCGAGACTAGTCCAGCGCGACGCAACAAACCCGCATAAAGCGGGTTGCTTCTAATTATCAGACAAGTCGGCATCCGCAAAGGCACTCGGATGATGAGGCGGATGGACGTAGACTGGAGAAGCTCTCGATTGTCCGCACCATCCCCTATGTGCCGGGCTGCGATTATGCTGGTTGCACTGGCCGCCCTGGCAGCGACCGGCGCGCGCGGCGTCCAGGTTTCAACCACAAAGACGCACGGGAGAACTCCGGCTGCGAAGGCGCTGCAGACGGCGCATACAGCGTCTGGCCGAACGAACGCGACCAGCGCGCACCACGCGGGTGCTTCAGGCGCCGGCGCGGGGCGAACGCACTTCTCTTATTCTTCGGGCGCACGGCGCCGGGAATCCGCAGACGAGGTTGGCTGGAGAGCCGGCCTGGCGATTCGAAACCAGCTCGCACGCCGGCGGGGCGCCCGAGCGCGCCCAGCGCTGCGCCAAGTGCGCTTGCGCAGGGCCTACGCGGCGCAGAACAGTTCTGCCACCGATTTCGATACTCCCGCGGCCGCACCGGACGACAGAACCGATGGGGATCGCGGGGGAGATGGGGCCGCAGAGAGCAGCGCGGCCGATCGAACCACACGGACGCTGGGGGATGCGTCGGCGTCAGTTCAGGCGAGTGCGCCGGTCGAAACCGCAGAGGAAGATGCTGCGGATCGGAATTTGCCGCCACCCACCGAGGCGGCAAGCGTGCGATCGGAGACCGAGACTGAAGAAGCCTCGCTGACGATTCCGCATAGCTTGATACCTTCACCGCTGCGTGGATCGCTGGAATCGCTGACACGGCAGAATGCGAAGCTGGACGCGGAGGGGCTGGAGCGGATCGAGGATGAGAGCGACCTGGCGGCGCGGATAGCCAACGGATTGCTGGTGCCAGTGCCGGCGTCATCGGGGCTGGCGGTAAACAGCGATTTGCCGGCGAACCACAGGTATTGCCGTCCGTGGACGGCGCGCTTCCTTGCCGACCTGGCGAAATCGCACGAGGCGACATTCCATAAGCCGCTCGAGGTGAGTTCGGCGGTGCGGACCGTGGAGTATCAGCGGCGCCTGATGAGGACGAATGGCAATGCGGCCCCGGCGGAGGGCGATATTGTGAGCCCACACTTGACGGGCGCGACGGTGGACATCGCCAAGTCGGGATTGAGCCGTCAGGAGATGGCGTGGATGCGGCAGCGGTTGCTGACGTTGCAGAGCGAGGGCAAGATCGATGCAGAAGAGGAGTTCCGGCAGGCCTGCTTCCACATAACGGTGTACAGGAGCTATGCGGCGGAACACACGCCGCGCTCGAAGCGTCGTGCGGCGCCGAGCGCCGGAGACGATGCCGGGGCAACCGCGGGTATCTAGCGTTCCTCTGGCGCGGGTCTGGAGACCCGCGCGACAGCCGGACAGGAGTCTGGCGCTACGAAATGACAGTCGGATATCTAGCCCCCGCGACGAAGACCTATCGCCCGCGGGCCCAAGTCAATGTCCGGCGCTACAGGCCGCGGACGTTGGGCGACGAGAATTTGGCCACGGGTTCTGCGCCAAATCCCAGAAAATTGACTCGATCTTTGACGGGGATGGAGGGTACAATCGCGGCGACGATGTTGCACGCGTATCGGTGGACGCAGCAACGTCAATCGATGGGCAGAAAGGCAAAATCATGAGCGATGTGGGAGTTCAACCGGTGGCCGAGGCGGCGCCCGAGAGCGCCGGACTGACGCAGTGGCAGCGCCTGATGTTTACGTTCACTGCGCCTTCGAAGACGTTTGAAGACATCAAGCGCGGAAACAAGAGCTGGTGGTTGCCGCTGATCGTTGGGGCGCTGGTGAGCTATCTGCTGTTTGCAGCGATCACACAGAAAATCGGTTTGCAGCAGGTGGTCGAAAACCAGATCCGCATGGACGCCAAGGCACAGGAGCGCATGGCGCAGCTGACGCCCGAGCAGCATGAGGCGGCGATGAAGTTCTCGGTCGGCTTGACCGAGGGCATCTTTCTCGGCGGACCGGTGCTCGCGATCGGATTCGTCGCCGTGCTTTCACTCGGCCTGCTGGGTACGATCAACTTCATGTTTGGCGGCAAAGCGAAGTTCGGGAGCCTTTTCGCGGTCTTCTACTACGCCTGGCTGCCGATGATGGTCAAACAACTGCTTGGGGTTATCGTGATTTATTCGGGAGTGGCGCCGGAATCGTTCAACATCAAGAATTTTGCCCCGACCAATCTCGGCGCGTTTCTGGATCCGGCGGAGACGAATAAGGCGCTTTATACGCTGGCTACTTCGCTGGACGCGGTGACGATCTGGACGCTGGTTCTGCTGGGGATGGGGACGGCGATTGTGGCGGGAGTGAAACGCGGCTCCGGGTACATTGCGGTGTTCGGCTGGTGGGCGATTTTCGTGCTGATTGGCGTGGGATGGGCGGCAGTGATGGGGTGAGGAAGCAGCTACCGGCTGCTAACTCCCAACTTCCAGCTCTTTCTGCGGCGAATTGAAGCTCGTGCTGTCCCACCCTGGCGGCAAGAGCAAAGACGCCGCGAGGGTGGGGCACCCTCGGTTGGTGGCGGGATGAGATCCGAGGACGGAGTTGGTGCGTTCACCGAGTGCCGCCGTCAGTTTCTTCTGTGGTGAGTTGGGGTTCGTGCTGTCCCACCCTGGCGGCAAGAACAAAGACGCCGCGAGGGTGGGGCACCCTCGGATCTGCGGTGAGTTGAGCGTGGCGAGTTGTCGAACTGCGCTGCTACAATCGAGTAGGCGACGACCTGGGACATCCCGATCCCACCCTAGCCGCAAGAACAGAGGCGCGGCCAGGATGGGGCACCCCAATGCAAGCGCCGCTTGATCAATGACCCTCCGCCTGTTTAATACCCTCACGGGACAAATTGAACCGCTTGAGCCTGGCGACGGCAAGGCGCTGCGCATGTATGCGTGCGGACCGACAGTCTACGACTACGGCCACATCGGCAACTTCCGCACATTTCTGCAAATCGACATTCTGCGGCGCTTTCTCAAGCTGACGGGAACCGACGTTCGCCACGTGATGAACATTACCGACGTGGACGACAAGATCATTCGCAACGCGGGCGAGGCGGGCGTGCCCATTGGCGAGTACACCGAGCGCTACATAGGGGCGTTTTTCGAAGATCTGGATGCGCTTCGCG
>JBEKIN010000328.1:0-4898 GCA_050011735.1 Acidobacteriaceae bacterium
ACAGGCTACAGGCTGGTTCTACGCCATCAAATCGAGCGCCCCATCGTGCTCTTCATCCGCGTCGACCGGCTCCGCCGCTTCCCGTTCACCCTCAACCTCGGGCTCCACTTCCTCCACAAACTTGCGCCTCCGCGTCTTGCCCCGCGTCCAAGCCGGATTCTGCTCCTGCCCCACCCCGCCCATCGCCGAAATCCGATCCACGTCCATGGCCCGCCGCCCGGCGCCTCGCCTCTGCGAAGCCGCACACTCTGGACTTCGGCAGCGTTCCCCGGCACGTGAGCCGACCCCGCGCAATCGCGGTGCCAGTCCCCTTCGGTGTCCAGAACTGAACCTTTTCTCCCCACCTTCCCAGCGCGTATCCCGACATCGGCTGCATTGCGCCCCGCAGTGCCTGCGAGCGGCACCCGCGAAAAGATTTTGCTTGACAGGCATATTCTTGCGGATTATAGAAACTATAGCTGGAGAAAGTGCGGAATATTGGCCGAATTCTCTGGACTTTAGAAACTTATCTAGAGGTTAGACACATGCAGACCAAAACTATCGTCGATGTCGAGGAATCTCTACGAAACGCATTGGAAGCTTTGCCTTCCATCGCCCGCGGCAACCCCTCAAACGCCACTGCTCAACAGCTGGCCGAAGCGGCGAAGATCTGGGCCGGTTATCACCTGGTCGTCGAACTGCACCAGTCAGGCAAAAATGGTCGCCGGAAGCGACGCAGTGCTTCAGCTGACAACTGGACGCCGGACACCGGAAAGATCGTTATTTCCTTCGACAGGGATACTCACTCAGAGACCTCGGACACGAATGCATTGAATCCGCCACGCCCGTTCGCGAGCCTGCAAACGGGACCATCCAATCTTCCGGCAAATGCCGCTGTCGCGTTCCCCGCGATGAGTTCCGCCAGCGCCGATCTCCGCAATGCAACGCTTTCAGATCCTCCCACGCCTTCTGTAGATTCGCCAGATTCGCGTGAACAGGAACTCTGCCGGGCACTGGGCGAAGTGGAACGCCAGGGCTTGGCGTTCGTCGGCCTTAAGAGGTTCCGCGATTTCGTGCTTCCAGCAAAGGGATATTCGTGGGCATCCGACCCCGAGCAGCGTCAATTTGTGCTCGCGGCAGCGATCCAGAAGGGCCTGATACTCACAAACCGCATACCGAACCCACGCTCTCCATCATTTCCCACGACTACGGTGCGATTGAACCGCTCAAAAGCGGCGAATCAGATCGAGGGGCAGCGCTATTCCCCCGTCCGCATTCAGGGCGAGCCGCTCTCCTCAACTATTCTGCATGACCGGGGAACGGATTGACCTACTACTTCCTGGAGTCCAGCGCGTTCGCAAAGCTGTTTGTCTTCGAGCAAGGCTCGGCGGCACTAATCCGACTCATGGAGCAGGTGGATGATTCGCGCAAGTTGGTCTCCTCGCTGGCGTCACTGGAAGTCCGGTCAGCAATTCGGCGGCGTCAAAGGGCAGGGGACATCCTGCCCTCTGACGCCGATCAGGCCCTCGACGGCCTCAGAGCCGAATGCACGCGAATCGTAGAGCAACCGGTAATCCCTGCGGTGATCGAGGGTGCGCGGCTGGTGTTGGACAGCCATCCGCTTCGTGCCCTTGACGCATTGCATCTGGCCACAGGCGTTGTCATGCGGGACACCTTGCATGTTTCGGATATCTGCTTCGTTAGCGCCGACGATGCTCTGCTCAAGGCCGCGAGCGCAGAGCAATTCCTTACCCTCAATCCTCTGCAAATCTAGTCCTTCTCCACATCGCAAAGCGAATATCCTTGACCCAGCATGGGCCGCATCCGCGTTCTCTCCGACCAGGTCGCCAACCAGATCGCCGCCGGCGAGGTCGTCGACCGCCCCGCCTCCGTCGTCAAGGAGCTGCTGGAGAACGCCCTCGATGCCGGCGCCACCCGCATCCGCATCGAAATCGAAGCTGGCGGTCGCCGCCTCATCCGCATTGCCGACGACGGTTGCGGCATGGTGCGCGACGACGCCCTGCTCGCCTTCGAGCGTCACGCAACCTCCAAAATTCGCTCTTCCGACGATCTGCTCTCCATCGCCACCCTCGGCTTCCGCGGCGAAGCGCTCCCCTCCATCGCCTCCATCTCGCGCCTCGAACTCGTTACTCGTCCACCCGAGAGCGCCACCGGGACCCGCATCGAAATCGCAGGCGGCAAAATCCTCGCCGTCGAAGATTCCGGCGGTCCGCCCGGCACCACCATCGCCGTCCGCGACCTCTTCTTCAACACGCCAGCCCGCCGCAAATTTCTCCGCGCCGAAACCACCGAACTCGCTCATGTAACCGCGCTGGTGACGCATTACGCGCTCGCCCATCCTGAAATCCACTTCGAGCTTCACTCCGCCACCCACGCGCTGCTGACAGCGCCGCCGGTGCGCGAGCCTTCCGAGCGCATCTATCAGATCTTCGGCCGCGACACTCTCGACCAGCTCCTCCCCCTGGCCGCCGAGCGCCGCTTTGACCACGCCGGCATCCCCGAACCACCGCCCTGGCGCCGCGATCGCGACTACACTCCGCCCGATCCCGGCTTCCTCCGCGTCAGCGGCTTCGTCTCCCGCCCCGCGCTGCAAAAACTCAACCGCAACTCGATCTACATCTTCGTCAACCAGCGCCTCATCCGCGATCGTCTCATCATCCACGCCATCGTTGAGGCCTACCGCAACATCATCCCGCCCACCTCGTTCCCCGTCGTCCTCCTCTTCCTCGAAATGCCGCCCCACGAAGTCGACGTCAACGTTCATCCCGCCAAGACTGAGGTCCGTTTCCGCCAGCAGTCCCTCGTCCACGACTTCATTCGTGAAAGCATCCGCATCACGCTGATGAAGACCCGCCCCGCCGCCAGCTTTCTGTCGGCTCTCACCGACAGCCCCCGCGCTTCCTCTTCACTTGTTTTGGAAACAGACTCCCAGCCCGTCGCGGAAATCCCCGACTCCGACGCTCCGCCTCAGCCCACCGACACCGCGCACTTCAACCTCGCCCCGCTCGAGCCCCGCCCGGAAGAAATCCATCTCCCCTTTGCCGCCACCGTGGCGAGCGCCGCTCCCCCAGCCGCATCCACCAACGGCCACGCCTGCGCCGAACCAACCCTCCCCGAAGGTGGCGAGCCCGCACCCACCCTCCACTCCCTCGCCTCCCTCAAACCTTTGGGCCAGCTGCGCGAATCCTTCATCCTCGCCACCAACGACGAAGGCCTCTGGATCATCGATCAGCACGTCGCCCACGAGCGCGTCCTCTTCGAAAAAATCCTCCGCGAGCGCCAGACCGAGCGCGTCGAACGCCAGCGCCTCCTCATGCCCATGCTCATCGACCTGCTCCCCCAGCAAATGGTCGTCTTCTCCACGCTCGCCGCCGAACTGGAGCGCAACGGCTGCGAAGCCGAACCCTTCGGCCCCCACACCATCGCCATCAAAGCCGCGCCCTCTGGCCTCAACGGAGCCGAACTCGAGCGCATGATCCTCGAAGTCCTCGAGCAGCCCGGCGCCGCCGCCCAGTCCGACAACCTCGAAACCGCCCGCACCCGTATCGCCGCCTCCATCGCCTGTCACGCCGCCATCAAAATCAACATGCCCCTCGATCCAGCTCGCATGGAATGGCTCCTCGCCGCCCTCGCCCAAACCGACCACCCCACCAGCTGCCCCCACGGCCGCCCCATTGCATTACGATATTCATGGAAAGACATTCAGCGCGCATTCCAGCGCATTTAGACCTTGGTCACTCGATCTCAACAGCTGAAGCGGGCTCTATTTGAATCAGCAACAGTTACAAATCGCGCGTGCCGCGCTGTGGCACCAGACCGCCGCAACCGTCTCGGCTGTCCCGTTGCTGACTCTCGACGATGCCGCGCGCTGGCTCGACGACATCGGCCTCTGCCTTTTTCTGCCGCGCCATACCCAGCTACCCGCGCCCGCTCCTTCCTTCGTTGAGGCCTGCCTCGGCGCGGCCAGCGTCACCCCGCCCTCACCCGCCATCGCCCTCGCCACGGAACTCGCCTACCGCCTCATCTCCGAACGCCGCGCCATCCCCCTCAATCTCCTCGGGACCTTCTCCGAGCAGCCCGACTTCCTCATCACTCCCGACGTCCTGCCCTGGGCCGCCGCCGTGCGCGGCGACCGCCAGTGGAAGTCCCCGCCCCACGCCCGCAACGCTCCCATCGTCCTGCGTACCTGGGAAGCCCTCGACCGCGAAGGCGAGAAATCCGCCGCCGAACTCAGCGAGATCCTCGGCCGCGAACTCACCGAAGCCGCCGTTCTCCGCGCTCTCATCGAGCTCTGGACCACCCTTCGCGTTGCACCCGCCTACGCGACGGGCCAACCCACCCGCTGGTCCCTCCTGAAAGATCGCTATCCCGCGCAGCTCGCCACCGGCAGCAACACCGCCCAAGCCACCGCGCTCTCCGCGCTGCTCTCCATCTATCTCCGCTCCGCTGTTGCCGCGACCGCGGAAGAAGCTGAAATTTTCCTCTCGCCGCTCACCTCCCGCTCGCGCATCCGCGAGGTCCTCCACGGCATGACGGCCGCCCGCCAGCTTGGAACCATGTCGGTCGCCTCTCAAACCCTGCTCTTCGTCGAAGGCTCGCTCCCCGAACACGCCGCCGAACCGGAGCAGCCACCGGCCCCGCGCGAAGCACCCGCCCCCGCTCGCGTCCCGTTCAAGAAAGAGCCGCGCCCGACTCGCTGGGAGCTGCCCCGCCCCGATGCGCGATCGGACCGCGACCGGCCCCGCGGCCCATGGCAGAAAAAACCTCCAGCCGCCAACCGTCCCCAAGCCTCGCCCGAGCGCCGGGGCAAGGATGCCAAGCCATTCGCCGGTCCGCGTCCAGCCTTCGGTGCCCGTCCAGCCTCCGGTCCCCGTCCAGCGTTCGCAGCGCATCCAGCC
>JBEKIN010000329.1:0-4872 GCA_050011735.1 Acidobacteriaceae bacterium
GATAAGTGCACGCTCTGCTATCACCGGATCACGAAGGGGTTGACAACGGCGTGTTGCGAGGCATGTCCGACGGGGGCGCGGCAGTTGGCGGACCTGAAGAATCCGAACGATCCGATCCACGCATTCCTGAAAACCCACAGCGTGCAGGTGCTGAAGCCGCAGATGGCCACCGGCGCGAAGGTTTTCTACAACGAGCTGGACGGCTCGGTGCGCTAGGCCGCCAGACCGGCGGAGCGAGAAGGAGACGACGAACGATATGCCTGGCGTGGAAGGTTTCATGTATCCGAACGAAGTGTCGCTCTACTGGAGCGTGCTGATCGTTCTCTATCCCTTTATTACCGGACTGGTGGCCGGCGCTTTCATTCTGGCTTCGCTGGCGCGGATCTTTCGCGTCGATGCGGTGAAGCCGACCTACCGCCTGGCGCTGCTTACCGCGCTGGCCTTTCTGATAGTTGCGCCGTTGCCGCTGCAACTGCATCTGGGCCATCCGGAGCGCTCGCTGGAGATGTATATGACGCCGCACCGCTCCTCGGCCATGGCGATGTTCGGCTTCGTCTACCTGTGGTACCTGATGGCGGTCCTGGTAGTCGAGATCTGGCTCGACTTCCGCGCCGATATCGTGGCGCTCTCGCAATCCACCACCGGCTGGAGGCGATGGATGTACCTCGCCATGACCCTGGGTTCGGCGAACGTCAGCCCGCGCGCTCTGGCCATCGACGAACGCGTTGGCTGGCTGGTCACTCTGATCGGTGTTCCCTCAGCTTTTCTCCTGCACGGCTATGTCGGTTTCATCTTCGGCTCCATCAAGGCCAACCCCTGGTGGTCCTCGCCGCTGATGCCGGTGGTGTTCATCTTTTCAGCGATGGTCTCGGGAATCGCGGCGGTAATGCTTCTCTACATGGCGACGACGCGCCTGCGGCGCAAGCTGATCGATATGCGCTGCGTGGACACCATTGCGATGTACCTGTTCTACATTTTCATCATCGATTTCAGCCTGGAGATGCTCGATCTCATCCACCGCGTTTACGAGGCGGATGAATCGCTTCGCAGCCTCGATTTCATGGTTCACACCCGGCTCTACTTCTCCCAGATCGTTCTCCAGATCTTCGTCGGCACACTGACTCCTCTGGTGCTGCTGTTCCTTACGCAGGTCGTGAAACTGCACGAAGCCGTGCGCAAGCGCATCTATGCCGTCGCCGGATCGCTGGCCCTCGTCGGCATCTTCGCCATGCGCTGGAACGTGGTGATCGGCGGACAACTGTTCTCCAAAAGCTTTCTCGGTTACACGACTTACAAAATGGCTCTGGCCACGCGGGAGGGATTGCTGGTTGCGATCGCCCTCACCCTGCTCCCGCTGCTGATTCTGGCGGTACTGGTCAGAATCCTCCCTCCCTGGCTGGATGAAGAGCCCGCATCGATTCACCAGGCGGCCGCGGCGCAATAGCCGGGCGCGCTTCGGCGAGCCTTCACAAAGGCGGTGAAGACCATGAGCGACCTTTCCGAGGCTGTGGAGCGGCTGACGCGAAGCGTGGCGGATCTGCAGAGCCGCGTCTCCGCGCTGGAAAATCCTGCGCGCACCCTGCCGCCGCTCCCCGCCCCGCCAGTGCTTTCCGCGCCTGCCGCGTCCGCCGCGGCCGCAGAAGCACCGTCTTTCGCCGGAGGCGCCGGAATCTTCCCGGTCCTGGGCAAGGCCATGCTCGGCATCGCCGGAGCCTACCTTCTCCGCGCGGTGGTTCAATCCGCCGCTCTGCCCCGCGCACCCGTAGTCGTCGTGGCCATTGCCTATGCCGTCCTGTGGCTTGTCCCCGCCGCGCGCGCGCCCGCGAAGGCGTGGTTCGCCGGCGCGGCCTGGGCCGGCACCTCGGCACTCATCCTCATTCCCATGCTTTGGGAACTGACGTTGCGCTTCCGCATCCTGCCCAGCGCGGTCGCGGCCAGCATTCTCAGCATCTGGGCGATCGCGGCTTCGGCCCTCGTATGGAAACGACACTCCGCCGCTGTCGCAGGGACGGTCTATACAGCGGCCAGCCTCGCAGCCCTGGTTCTCGCCGTCGCCACTCGCGATCCTGCGCCCTTCCTCTTCGCGCTGCTGGCGATCGCGTTTGTCGGAGAGGTCGCGGCAGCCGGCCATCGCGCCCTGCGCGTGCGGCCGGTCATCGCGGCCGCAGCCGACCTGGCCGTCTTTGCTCTGATCTGGATCTACTCGAGCCCCGCGGCCTCCCACGCCGACTATCCCGCCATTGCAGTCCCGGTGCTGCTGGCCTTCGCTCCCGCTCTGCTCCTCATCTACGGGGCCAGCGCCGCCGCGCAGACGTTGCTGCTGGGCCGCGGCATCTCGTTCTTCGAAATCGCGCAGGCGCTGATGGCCGCTCTCCTGACCGTCTGGACGGTTTTCGCCTTCCGGCCGGGGCATGGCCCTTTGGTCCTGGGAGTGCTGTGCCTGATGGCATCGGCCGCCGGTTACGCCGTGGCTTTCGCCTGGTTCGACCGTCTTCATGCACAGCGCAACTACCACGTCTACGCCACCGGAAGCCTCGCGCTGTTTCTCGCTGGCACCTTTCTGTGCTTGCGGCCTGGATGGCTTCCCGTGTGCCTCGGCCTGTTTGCCGTTGGAGCCATCCTCTTCGGAGTGCGGACCGCCCGCGACACGCTCCAGTTCCACGGCCTCGCTCTTCTCGCAGCGGCAGCTTATTCCTCCGGATTGTTCGCGTATATCGTTGGCGCCATGGCGGGCGCCTCTCCTGCTGCGCCGGGCTGGATCGTCTCGCTCGCCTGCGCCTCAGCTGTTCTTTGCTATGCCGCCGTCGCGCGGCCCGCTTCGCCGCGCTCCGGACTCGACGAGCGGTGGCGCTGGCTTCTGGGCTCTGGCCTCGCGGGACTGGCGGTGGCAGCGACTACGGCGCTTCTGGTCTGGATCGCGATCTGGATTCTGGCGCGGTTCACGGCCGCGGGTGTCGCTCCGCCCGCCGAACACATCGCCGTCATCCGCACCCTCGTGGCCTGCGCCGCCGCGCTCGCCCTTGCCTGGTGCGGTTCCGGCTGGCAACGCCGCGAACTCGTCTGGCTTGCCTGGGCCACCCTGACATGCATCGCTTTCAAACTGCTCTTCGAGGATCTGCGCCACGGACACCTGGGATTCACAGCGGCGTCCATTTTTCTATTCGCCGTGACGCTGCTGCTCGTGCCCCGCCTCCTGCGTGTCAGAAGCAGAGCCGCCAGCGACAACCCCAGCTAGCGCTTTTTCCAAAGCAACCGCTTCAGGGCTTCCGGAGACCGCGCAGAGGTTCTGCGCCGATGACGTGCAGAAGATCGGGCGGAGCTTGGCAATCGATCTCTTTCGGAATCCGATCTGACGACCTGAGCAGTTTGACCACAAAACGCATCCAATGGCACAGGACACCTGGGGTGAACGTATGTCCGATTCTCAGACTCTATCTCCGGCTCAGCATCTGGCAGCCGCCAATCAGGCACACTATCCCGATGAAAGCGCGGAGTACCGGGCAGCCCGCAACGCGCTCCTTGCCGAAGAGATCGATTTGCGGCGCCACATCGAGCGGGTTTCAGCTCAGCGGCGCGCACTGCCGGCCGGCGGCAGACTCGACGAGGACTTTCAGCTTGTTTCCGAAGCGGGGCCGACTCGCCTCTCAGTTCTTTTCGGCGACAAGGAAACCCTGATGGTTTACAGCATGATGTTCGGCCCCCAGCGCAAGGAACCGTGTCCCAGTTGCACCTCGTTCCTCAGCGCATGGAATGGGATTGCGGTCAACTTGCGTGAACGTGTTGCCATCGCGGTGACTGCCCGTTCACCGATCGAGCGCCTCCTGGAGTACAAACGGCAGCGCACTTTCGGCAACCTTCCATTTGTGTCCGATCTCACGGGCGATTACACGCGCACTTATGTCAGTGCCGAGGACGCGGATATGCCCGGCTTTAGCGTGTTCACTCGCCGCGACGGTGTCGTCAGGCACTTCTACAGCGGTGAAATGAGCGGCGCTATGGCGGATCCCGGCCAGGATCCGCGTGGTGCTCCCGATCTTGATCCCCTTTGGCTGATGCTGGATTTGACTCCTGCGGGCCGCGGTGCTGACTGGTACCCCAAACTTGAGTACGGGCACAAATGAACCTGCATCGCTGCTGATTGCGCTGGCCTGGTTCACGGAAATTGCTAAGCCCTTTACGGCTGAGAGAAGCCGCGGTGCGCTGGTGATGTTGCCTCGTATATCGAGGTTGTCGCGCTCGCTGCAACGTCCCGATTGTGTTATGGGCGAGTCACGGCAAACTGGAAGTTTAGAGGCGGGTTTGTGGCGAGGCGCACGCTGACGGTCACCTGGCCGTGAGAAGTCGCCGGCGCGCGAGGTCGCGCTGCTCGATCGAGGTACGCGGGCGGAGTGCGGGGTTACCTTTCGGTGGCGACGAGGTGGTGGGCGATGGCGAACATGGCCAGCTCGAGGCGGGTGGAGACGCCGGTCTTATCGAAGATGTTGGAGAGGTGGCGCTTGACCGTCTCTTCGCTGAGGCCGAACTGCTTGGCGATGTCGCGATTGGAGCAGCCCTCGACGATGCAGCCGACGACTTCGAGCTCACGCGGGGTGAGGCCGTAGGTTTTGCGCTGCGGGACGGCGGCCTGCTGCATCAGGTCGTGCAGAGCGGAGACGAGATTGACCACGCGCTTGCCACCGATCCAGTAGTCTCCGGCGTGGACGGTGCGGATGGCAGTTTGCAGATGGCTGGCGAGCGCATCTTTGAGCACGATGCCGCGCGCGCCGATGTGCAGCGCCTCAATGATCTGCTGCGTGGTGATGGTGGAGGTAAGCAGCAGGATCTTGGCCGTGGATGGGCCGTTCATGATGGCGCGCATGGCCTCAAGGCCCG
>JBEKIN010000330.1:0-4871 GCA_050011735.1 Acidobacteriaceae bacterium
CAGGATTGTCTGCAGAAGCTTACGCCGTTGCTTCATGCCGACGAGGGACTGAGATATCCGTACATGAATGCGTCCCTGCTTCTGGACAGGGCTGTCTGTCTGGCGATGGTTGGACAGTTTGAGAACGCCAGAAGCGATGCGCAGGCGGGACTCAGCCTGGCAAGGTCCTCCGGCTTCCCGGCCCTGGAGGTGCGTGCAACGGGCTTTCTGGCAGGCTTCTTCTCAGAACAGGGGCTGGTGGAACAGGGCTGGAACCGCGATACCGCGGGCCTCCTGAATGCGGCGGGTCCGTTGCTTTCGCCGATGGGACGCTACCAGTTTCTTGCGGATATGACCCTGGATGCCGGCACTTTGGGGCTGACCGAGGTTGCTGCTCAACTGGCGGCCGAGAGCGCCCAGGTATCGACGACAACCGGAAATCTGCAGATTGCTGCCTATGCGATGGAGTTGCTCGGGCAACGAGACACGGTCGCGGGAAAGCCCAGGGACGCTGCCCAGGCGTTCGCGCGGGCAGACTCCGTCCTGGGACAACTGGGGGACAGTCGTGCGTTGCAACTTTATCGCGCGGATTGGTCGGCGGATCGTGCCGAGCTGGATTTGCAGGAAGGACAGGGCGACGTCGCGGCCCGACAGCTCGACAGCGCACTCCCTGCGGTCGAAGGCAGTCGCGACCTAATTATTGAACTGAATTACTGGACCAGGAGAGCGCAGCTGGAAGGTGCGGAGGGGCGTTGGGACTCCTCGCTTGCCAGTGCAACGAAAGCGACTGGATACGCAGAGGCCGCTTTCGCGGGGCTCCGAACCGGCGATCAGCGCCGTGCTTGGCAACAGAACATGCGGAGTGCCTGGCTGGCCCTGGTCGATTCGCTCCTGGCGGAGCAGAAGCCCACCGATGCGCTGAACGCCTGGCTCCATTACCGTGCGGCGCCTGAGCTTCCTTCTGCCGCGTCGGGATCTTTCGCGACCGCTTCAGAGGGATCTCTCCCGGGATTGCACGCACCTTTCATCTCCGAAGTACTGATCTATGTTCGACTGCCGGACCGGTATGTAGCTCTGCGCCCAGCATCTCCGGGCAAATCGGTGCAGGTCGTGCCTCTTCATGTGAATCCCGATTCGCTGGACCAGATGGTGCGCACCTTTTCGCTGCTCTGCGCGAATCCCCGCTCGCCGCATGCGGACATTGAGTCGCTCGGCAGCCAGCTTCATTCAATCCTGATCGCACCGCTCGAGCCGCTGCCTGCGGAGCTGCGCATCGACACTTCCGGCGCGCTCGACCGGTTGCCGTTCGCCGCCCTGGTCGCTCCCGACGGCAGTTATCTGGCCAGCCGCATTCCTGTGGTTCAGTTGCCGGACTTTTGGGCGCTGCGACCGCCGCAGAATGCCCTACCTGTCACTGCAAGGGATCACCTTGTGCTTGCAGACGTACCGCGAGATGCGGATGATCCGAATCTCGCCTCGATCCCGCAGCTTTACGACGAAAGCGATAGTCTGGCGAGCCGTTTTCCGCACCTTACGAGGGTTGCGGCGGGTGACGGGATGGCCGAGCGCCTGGTCGGGCAGCTTACCTCCTCCGATATTTTTCACTTCGTCGGTCACTCTGTTTCCCAGGATTCTTCCGCCGGCCTGCTGCTCGGCTCGTCGCCGGATCATGCCGTGGCGCTTTTGACGCCGTCTTCTCTGGACGGGAAATTCCTGCCCCATTGCCGCCTGGTGGTTCTTGCGGCCTGTTCGACGATGGGAGAGGATCAGCGTCCGGTGGACGAGCCCTTCGCGCTGCCGGCTGCCTTTCTTCGCGCTGGCGCAAACGATGTTCTGGCGACGCGGTGGAATGTGGACTCGGCGGCAACGAAGTCCCTGGTGATCGCGTTCTACGACGAACTCCTCAAAGGGAAAACCCCCGCAGTTGCGTTAATGAGTGCACAGGCGGTAGTCCGAGGGATGACTTCCTTCCGGCACCCCTATTACTGGGCATCATTTTCGCTGTTCGAAGAGTGAAGCCGCGGATCGCGAATCCCCCGATCGATGCCAGAGGAGTACGCCATGACACCCTGGTCTCGCCGCCGGGTGCTGCGCGATCTTTCTGTCGCATCCGCCGCAGCGCTCACCGCCTCGCCGCTCCGGGCTTTCGCTCCCGCAAAAAGTGCCGCCACCACGTGCACACCGACCGGATCACCGGATCTATACCTGATCGTGAGCGGACCGTGGCTGTTCATGGTGCAACCGCCCGGGATTCGAGCGGTGACCATCGACGACTCGTATCACACTTATCTGGCGGGGGAATTGCCGCCGGGGAGCCGATTCCCGCAGGTCTCAATGTCCAATGGGCAGGACGTCAGTCTGGCCATGACGTGGCAGACGGGCCCGCCGACCGCTCCGATCAGCAGCCTGATCGCGCCGATGGCGACTAACGACACAGGGCTGGTCTACGCCGCGGGTGTGACTCCGGTCTCGTCGCCTCCCGTGCTCCGCAGTGTTACCCTCCCCACTCCCACGGCGATTACGCCGCTGGCGCTGCTCACCAACGCCAATTACTTCACCTTCACCCCCAGCGATCTTCGGAATGCTCAGGGGATCATCGCGCAGTGGCCGTCTGCGCTTGCGTTCATCTATCGAGGCTGGAATACTGCCACGTTCACCAGTGCGCAGTTCTCGTCCCCGATCGTCATCACCAACGACAACACGACTCCTACTCACATCCAGTTCCGGATCATGATGAACGGCACGATGCCCGCGGACCATGCGCACGTGTTTTTCGGCAACCTGATGAAGCTTCTGAATTTCCCATCCGGTAATCCGCCGAGTGTCAATCCGCCAACCCAGACGGTGTGCTTCAGTCTGGGGAATGACTCGAACATTCTCCCCTGTGAATTGGGATTGCAGGGCAGCGGCAGTTGTCTTACTCCGATTCCGCCCAGCATGGCGGCGGGCGTTCGCATCAAGCAAGGTTCTGCGATGCCGAGGAGCGGTCCTCTGGTGAACTGCGCGGGGGGCGGCGGGGGGATCTCCGGCTGCGGGTGTTGATCGTCCAACGCCAAAGAAACCCAGCAGCTGCGATTTTCGCCTTTACGGTTGTGCGTCTTCGCGGTTCGAGGTCGCGGTAATGCGCAGGGAGTTTTCCAGGCGGATGGCGTTCTGCACCAAGCCGGCCGGGAACGACTTCTCGAGCGCGCGCAGTTGGCGGTCGTTGAGGCTGGGCACGATCACCTTAACCTGAAAGTCGCCGAAGTGCAGCGTGCGCGGGGACGGCTGGGTTTCGACCCGGATCAGCAGGCCCTCGGACGAGAGCCCGCGCAGGCTCAAATACTGCGCCACGTACTGGCCGACGCACCCCCCCAGCGACGCGAGCAGCAGCTCTGCCGGGGACATGCCCTGGTCGGTGGCGCCGTCTTCCGCGGGCTGGTCGAGCAGGACCCGATGATGGCGCGCCTCCCCGGTGAAGCGCGCACCGCCCGTGTGGCGCAAAGAAATCTCCAAAGCTTGCTCCTGCCTTAACTTGGTCTGGAATGCACATTGCTGGCCACTCGCCCGGAAGTGAAAAAGCGGGGAAATCCCGCGAAATCCACGGATTCCATCGGTGTCCGTATGCGTGCCAGGGCGCTTCAGGGAGCGTGGCGCTGCGCGAAATGACGCAGATGGTGCCACGCGCCGGTGGGCGCGGGTACACTATCAGCCTGTTCGATGAAGCTCCGCCGCTCCAGGAACGATCCCGCCGCATCCGCCCAAAGCGCAGCAGCCGCGCCTCAACTCAACGATGGCGACGCAGCGTCTTCTGAGCCGCGCGTCGACATCCTGCGCGCGCTGGTGGACAACCTGGACGAGGCGGTCGTGGTGCTGGGCCGGGATGGGACGGTGCGATTCGCGAATGCGGCTGCCGAGCGGCTCTATGGCATCAAGCCGCAGGGGGCGCCGATCTCCGGATGGAGCGAGGCCTACGGCATTTATTTGCCGGACCGCCAGACGCTGTGGCCAGCCGACGAGCTACCCGGCGCCGTCGCCCTGAAAGGCCGGGCGATTGAGGGTGAGCAATATGTTCGTCCGCCGGGCGCCTCCGCTGGTTACTGGATCGAGGTTCGTGCCCGGCCGCTCTTCGCGGCCAGTGGGGAAGTGGACGGCGCGCTGCTGGCCTGGCGCGATATTTCCGATGAAAAGCGAACGGCGGAGAACCAGCGAAGGCTGCTGGCGATCGTCGAGAACTCGCCGGATCTTGTCAGCCTGACCGATCCCACTTTGAAAACGAGCTTTATCAATCAAGCGGGGCGGGAGCTGTTGGGCCTGACGGACGCCGACGACGTGCGGCGCTTTCCCGTGTTCGATACGGATTTCGAAAATCAAAGGGAGGTTTTCGATTCCGAGATTCTCCCGGTCCTTCTGCGCGGCGAGCCGTGGTATGGAGAATTTCGTCTCCGGCATGCGCGCACGGGCGAGGCGATTACAGTCGACATGCGCGCCTTCGGCATCTTCGGCCCGTATGGCCAACTGCTGGGGTTCGCCAGCATCAGCCGCGACATTACGGCGAGGCGGCAGGCGGAGGAGGCGCGGCAACGCCTCGCGTCGATCGTTGAGTTCTCCTACGACGCGATCATCAGCGAATCGCTGGATGGCATCGTAGTCACGTGGAACCGCGGCGCCGAAATGATCTTCGGGTACATGGCCGCGGAGATGATCGGAGAGCCGATCACGCGGCTCGCCTGGCCCGGCTACGAAGATGACATGCGCGAGCTGCTGCGCCGCATCGGAACCGAGGACATCGTGGAGCGTTACGAGACGCTGCGGCGGCACAAGGACGGGCGCTGCCTGGTGGTCTCGCTCACCCTTTCTCCGGTGCGCGACGATAGTGGCAGGCTGATCGGCATCTCCAAAATCGCGCGCGA
>JBEKIN010000331.1:0-4868 GCA_050011735.1 Acidobacteriaceae bacterium
ATAAGGAGAAAGGCGAATGGGTGAGGATGGGTGAGGAGAAACGAATGACAGGAAATGGCACCCCTAAGCCAATGGGAATCGCTGTGGGCCGCGGTCGGCGAATCTAGGCCGGAGAACCTGAGCCTTTCCTTGGCCAGGGCGCGCATGCCGGATTGTCATTTTCCTTCGCCCGGGCGATACTTTTTAGACGCATGTTTTCAGCCGTGCGGATGCGAAACTGCTGTCCATCGACCCCGTTTTGGAAGGGTCCCGGCAGGGCGGGAGTAGTTCAGTGGTAGAACGTCAGCTTCCCAAGCTGAATGTCGCCGGTTCGATCCCGGTCTCCCGCTCCACTCGCTGAACCCTCACGCTTCCCGCCAGCCGCGTCAGATCACTCGGAGTAACAGCAGCACCACAATGATGAGCAGGATCAGGCCCAGTCCTCCGCTCGGGTAATAGCCCCAGTTGCGGCTGTGGGGCCAGCTGGGAAAAGCTCCAATCAGCATCAGGATCAAAATAACCATCAGAATCGTGATCATAGGTCGTCCTTTCGCGCGGGAGTCTTCTTCGCTCCCTGGCTCTAGCTCTTGATGCGCTCAGAGCGGCGCGCGGATGTCCGATTTTTGGAGGAAGTTGCAGGCAACTCCGCGAGCTGCCGCGCCCTTCGAAAAACGCGCAGCATCATCGCCGCAGTCAGCTTGCCCGTGTTCGTGTTTTGCAGCGACGGGTGATAGCTCGCGAGTAGCCATCGATCGCCGGGGATCCGGTATTCCACTCCGTGACCGAACTGCAGCTCTCCGCGCCGGTCGATCTGCCCGGTTCGCATCAGATGCGCGACCACCCCATCGAACGCAATTTTCCCCAGGCACACAATCACGCGCAAATCATCGAGCGCCGCAATTTCCTCATCGAGAAACGGGGCACAGTTCGCAATCTCTTCCGGCAGCGGCTTGTTGCCCGGTGGAGCGCAGCGCACCACTGCGGTGATCCACGCGTCCTTCAGCGTCATGCCGTCTTCCCGATGTTTCGACGCCGCCTGCGAGGCGAATCCTGCGCGATGCAGCAGCGGATAGAGAAAATCCCCCGACCCGTCGCCGGTGAAAGGCCGCCCGGTGCGGTTCGATCCGTGTGCGCCCGGTGCGAGGCCCACAAACAGCACGCGCGCCCGCGGGTCGCCGAACGACGGCACCGGTTTGCCCCAGTATTCCCACTCGAGATACGCGCGCCGCTTCTTTTCCGCGACGGTCGTGCAGTGCTCCCGCAGCCGCGCGCAGCGCTCGCACGCGACCACCCGCCGGTTCAAGACTTCCAGCGCGGACTCGCCCAAAACACGCTCCGTGATCGCAGCCACAACGCGATTGTAGAAGCCGCGAGGGCGGGGTCCCAGGCGTAGAATGGGGGCGCTTCAGAAAGCGTTTACTAACCCGGTTTTCTCGGAGACGAATTCCATGTCGATTCGCAAGACTCTCGTTGCCGCGCCCCTTGCTTTGGCCATCTTCGCCGCCCTGTCCGGCTGCGGCCACCAGGCGCAGCCCGCGCCCGAAGCTCAGCCCGCGCAGCCGCCCATCCCGCAAGTTGGCGGCCAGCCCGTCGTCAAGCTCACTCGCCCGGCCACCAGCAATGGCCAGCAGATGGAGTTCCTATCCGTCACCGTGTTGCCCGGCCGTGGCATGAACGTCTTCCAGATCACCGCCAACGTCCCCGGCAAGGGTGAGATTCCGGTCCTCGCCTCACCCACCCTCGAAGAGGCCGCTGCGAAACTCAACGGTGGTCCTGACGATCAGAACGGCAACGCCAGCTTCAGCTTCGGCGGCGCGTTCCTCGTTCCGTATCCCAACCGCATCATCGGCCCCGTGTCCTCTGACGGCACCACCATCACCACCAAATGGCACGGCAAGACCATCACCCTGCCCGCCAACTGGCATAACAGCGCCGACCCCACCAAGGACAAGCACGCGATGCACGGCCTCATCCTTGCCTCGCAGACCCAGGATGTTCAGACCCAGTCCATCCCCGACGGCCAAACGCTCACCGGCACCATCCACGCCGGCGACTTCGGCGGCCACTGGCTCTCGCAGACCGACCTCAGCTTCGCCATCACCCTCACCGGCCCCGCCGTCGATGCCACCATCACCGCGAAAAACGTCGGCAAAGACGACGAGCCCATGGCCATCGGCTGGCATCCTTATTTCACCGTGCCCAGCCAGGACCGCAAGCAGGCCCTGCTCCACGTTCCCGGCCAACAGGTGGCCGCCATCAACAACTATGGCGATGTCTTCCCGACCGGCGATCTCCAGCCCGTCAAGGGCACCAAGTACGACTTCAGCGCGGCGCAGGGCAAGGCGCTCGACGACATCTACCTCGACGACAACTGGTCGAAGCTGCAGCGCACCAACGGCGCCGTCGACGTGACCTTCGCCGACCCGGCGAGCAACTACGGCGTCCACATCCTCGGCCTCTCGCCGGAGTTGCGCACCATTCAGGTCTACGCGCCGCCGACGAAACAATTCGCCGCCATCGAGGAGCAGTTCAACTTCGCCGACCCCTTTGGCAAGGAGTGGGGCAGCACGAATACCGGCATGGTAACGCTGCACCCCGGCCAGTCCGTCGCGTGGCATGTCCGCCTCGCGCTCTTCCAGCCCAACAAATAGCCGCCAAAAAGAAAGCCCGCGCGCAGCGACCAGCGACGCGCGGGCTTCCCGGCAGACATCTCCAGGCGGCCAGGGCCACTCACGGCTTCTTGCCGATCGCGCAGATCCAACCCTTGCTCCCTTCCACGTTCACTTGAACATCGCTGAAGCCGGCATTGTCCAGCAGCTCCCGATGTTCGTCCACCGTGAGCAGCTTCATGCCGGATTGTGGCAGAACCTTGTCCGCCATTTTCCCAATCTTCGTCGTCGCCCCTTTGTAGATTTCCGCGATCACGATCAGCGTTCCGCCCGGCTTCACGACCCGCCGGACTTCGCGCATGTCATCGGGCAGGTTGGGCCACCAGAAGTGGGTTTCGACCGCGGTGACCAGATCGAACATGCCCTCGGAAAACGGCAACTCCGACACCGAACCGTGCCGAATCTCCACCCTCCCACTGTCGATCAGCCGTGAATTCAGTCTCGTCGCCGCGGCAACGCTCTCCTCTGAAAAATCGATGCCGTGGACTTTCCCCTCCGGAGCTTTCGCCGCCAGCTTGTTCACGGTTCTTCCGCCCCCGCATCCCACATCGAGGATCGTGTCGCGTTTCCCCACGGAAATCTGCGCGAGGCCCCAGTCGGTGACGCCCGAGTGCCGCTGATTCATTTGCCACAAAACGAATCGGCCCAGCCACCCCGACGGCTTTTTACACTGATGGATCATGTAGCATCTCGCAGTCGATTCGCAGCCACCAGTTACAGGCCGCCAGCTACAGGCTACCGGCTACAGGCTGCAGTGTTCACTTCACCACCTTCGCCTGCCCCACCTGATTCGCGGTTGCAGTGTACAGATGGCAACCGCCCGTCGTCTCCTTGAACCGAAAATACGGATGCAGGAACAACGCCGCGCGCGCATCGCCAGAACCCTCCACCAAATCCGTCAGCCACACACCATCCGGCTGCGCATGGTCGTGCAGATGCATCCAGAACCCCTTGTGGAGCGTGGCCACCACGCCTCCGGCAATCTTCAGATCCTGGGTCGACCGCAGGTCAATATCCACGGGCTGGCCCGTTTCCTCGTCAATCGAAATCTTCCCCTGCATCACCTGAGCGAGATGCTCGTTCACGTTCTTCGCATGGAATTTCGGATTCGGCACGACGTCGTAAAACAGAACGCTCCGCCCATCCACCGGCTCCCGGCGGCCATTCGCCAGGATCATCGCGGCCATCATCTCCCGCATTTTGTTGTTCTGCGTATCCGTCTCCTTCTTCGCCGTCGCCGCATCGCTGTACTTCAGCGTCTTCTTCATCACGCGATCGTCTTCCTTTTGCGTCTGCTCCGCGTTCAGGTCTTTGCCGTCCTTCGCCAGGGTGCGGTCGATCTCGATCCCATTGACGTAAAACTGCTCTTTCACCTCCGTCTCCGTCTTCTTCACCTTGCCTTTGCTGTCCAGTTCAGCGATCTCGTCGGTCACACGGCACTCGTACCGCTCCTGTTCCGCGGCCAGCCTCGCCTCGTTGGCTAGCGCGCGTTGCATCAGTTCGTTGCCGTTGGGCAGCGGCGCATTGCCTCCTTGCGAGGCCGTCTGCGCCCCGCTACAGGAAGCACCCGCCAGTGCGCCCGCCAGCAGACAAAGGGACCAAAAGAGAAATGGCCTCCGGCTTTCCCCCGGAGGCCAAACGGTAATGGCGTTGTTAGTCAAGGAACCCTCTTGCAGGTTCCAATTGCGATTCTCCCGGGGAGCAGGCAAACCCGCTATCCCCCAACCGGGGGCGAGCATCAAGCCAGTCAACATCGGCTCCAACCCTCTCCGCTAATCCTGCCGCAACGCCTGCAGCGGGTCGATCGAAGTCGCTCTCCGCGCCGGAATGTAACACGCCAGCAACGCCAGCCCCGCCAGCAGCACTGGCGCCCCAATCAGCAGCCGCGGATCGTTGGTCCCCACTGAAAATGCGTCGGCAAATTCGCTGGCGATCGCCGACATGGCTTTGGCGAGCGCCACCGCGCCCAGGAATCCAATCACCGATCCCACGCCAATCAGCACCGCGCCCTCGCGCAGCACCAGCCCCAGCACCTGCGTCCTGCGTGCGCCCAGCGCCATACGAATCCCAATCTCCTTCCGGCGCTGCGCCACCGCATACCCTGTCACCCCGGCGAGTCCCACCGCCGACAGGATCAGCCCAAATAATCCAATCCCGCCAAACATGCGCAGAGCCACCCGCATCTGTGCCCGGATCAACTCAAAGTATTCGCTCAGCGAT
>JBEKIN010000332.1:0-4863 GCA_050011735.1 Acidobacteriaceae bacterium
GGGAAGCTGTGGCGCAGCTGCCCAAGGTGAGCGGAGCGTCGGCGCAGCCGGGCGCGTCGAACGCGCTGAATCAGGTGTTCGATCAGGCCTTCAAAGAGGCCGAGAATTTCAAGGACGAATACGTTTCGACGGAGCATCTGCTGCTGGCGCTGACCAGCCGCAAGAACGACGGGGCGCAGCTGCTGCTGGCGTCGCTGGGAGCGACGCACGATGCGGTGCTGAAGAGCCTGGCGACGGTGCGCGGAAGCCAGCGGGTGACGGACCAGAACCCTGAGGCGAAATTCCAGGCGCTGGAAAAATATGCGAAGGATCTGACGGAGCTGGCGCGGCGCGGCAAGCTCGACCCGGTGATTGGGCGCGACGAGGAGATCCGGCGCGTGATCCAGGTGCTGTCGCGGCGGACGAAGAACAATCCGGTGCTGATAGGCGAGCCGGGCGTGGGCAAGACGGCGATCGTGGAAGGCCTGGCGCGGCGGATTGTGCACGGCGACGTGCCGGACCTCCTGCGGGACAAGCGGGTGATCTCGCTGGACCTGGGGTCGATGCTGGCAGGCGCGAAGTATCGGGGCGAGTTTGAGGACCGGCTGAAGGCGGTGCTGAAGGAGATTGAGGAGTCGAACGGGCAGATCATCCTGTTCATCGACGAGCTGCACACGCTGGTTGGGGCGGGTGCGGCGGAGGGGGCGATTGACGCGTCGAACATGCTGAAGCCGGCGCTGGCGAGGGGCGAACTGCGGGCGATCGGCGCGACGACTCTGAATGAATATCGGAAGTACATCGAGAAGGATGCGGCGCTGGAGCGGCGCTTCCAGATTGTGTACGTTGGCGAGCCGAACGTGGAGGACACGATCGCGATCCTGCGCGGGTTGAAGGAGCGCTACGAATCGCATCACAAAGTGCGCATTCGCGACTCGGCGATTGTAGCGGCGGCGACGCTGTCGCATCGGTATATTTCGGACCGGTTTTTGCCGGACAAGGCGATCGACCTGGTGGATGAGGCGGCGGCATCGCTGGCGATTCAGATTGGGAGTGTGCCGACGGAGATCGATGAGCTGGAGCGGCAGGCGACTTCGCTGGAGATTGAGCGGGCGGCGCTGAAGCGGGAGAGCGATGCGAACTCGAAGGAGCGGCTGGCGCAGGTGGAACGCGAGCTCGCGCAGATCAAGGAGAAAGCAACGGGATTACGGGCGCGCTGGCAGAAGGAACGCGAGGCGATCACGCGGCTGAGCGATGTGAAGAAGCAGATCGAGACGCTTCGGTTTGAAGCGGAGGAACAGACGCGGCGCGGGAATCTGGAACGCGCTGCGCAGATCCAGTACGGCGAATTGCCCAAACTGGAAGCGCAGATGAAGAAGCTCGATGCGGCTCAGGATGGGAAAGCGGGAGCGCCGCGCATGCTGAAGGAAGAGGTCGACGAGGAAGACATTGCGCACATCGTGAGCAAGTGGACGGGGATTCCCGTGTCGCGGATGCTCGAAGGCGAAGTGCGCAAGCTGGTGCAGATGGAGGAACGCCTCAGGGAGCGCGTGGTCGGGCAGGATGCCGCGCTGGCGACGGTGGCGAATGCGATCCGGCGATCGCGCGCGGGGCTGAGCGATCCGAAGCGGCCGATTGGGTCGTTTATTTTCCTGGGTCCGACGGGCGTGGGCAAAACGGAGACGGCGCGGGCGCTGGCGGAGTTTTTGTTCGACGATGAGCAGTCCATGGTGCGGCTGGACATGAGCGAGTACATGGAGAAGCATGCGGTGGCACGGATGATTGGCGCGCCGCCGGGATACGTTGGGTACGACGAGGGCGGACAGCTGACGGAAGCGGTGCGTCGGCGGCCTTACTCGGTGATTCTGCTCGACGAGATCGAGAAGGCGCATCCGGATGTGTTCAACGTGCTGCTGCAGGTCCTGGATGACGGGCGGCTGACCGATTCGAAAGGACGGACCGTAGACTTTCGCAACACGGTTCTGATCATGACGTCGAATTTGGGCGCCGGCTTCCTGCAGGGCGAGTCGCTGAAGGATGAGACGACATTTGCCCATGCGACGGAGAGCGTGATGAAGGTGCTGCGCGAGCATTTCCGGCCGGAGTTTCTGAACCGCGTGGACGATGTTGTGATCTTCCGGCCGCTGGGCGAGGAGCAGCTGACGCACATCGTCGAGCTGCGGCTGAAGGACCTGGAGAAGCTGCTGGCGGATCGGCACATCACGATCGAGCTGACGCCGGCGGCGCGGCGCCAAATCTTCACGTCCGGATACGATCGGGCGTATGGAGCGCGTCCGCTGAAGCGGGCGATCCAGCGGCTGATCCAGGACCCGCTGGCGATGAAGATCCTCGACGGCGAAGTGCTGCATGGGGATCACGTGCGCATCGACGCCCACAAGGGGGGCTCCACGCTGCATTTTGAGGTGGTGAGCCGGGCGGGGATTCCACTGGAGCATGGCGTGGTTATGGGGCAGGCGTAACGGCAGGCAGTAGGGAATATGGAATAGGGAATAGAAAAGGCCTGCGTAGCAAAGACGTGGGGAGTTACCTGACCACGCTACATCAGACCCAGGAATTGTACGGGAACTTCCGCGGGTACGAACTCATCGGTATCCGCGCCATCTCGAGCACCAGCTATGTGGTTTATATGACTCTCGATTACGATCGCGGACCCCTGTTCGCAAAGTTCAGGGTTTATCGCACGGGGCTGGGATCGATTCTGACCGGGATTGTGCTGAATGTGGACGAAGACGCGGTGCTTCCGCCGCCACCGCCCCTCCCGCCGTCGTAAAAGGTGCAGGACGGGAGGCAGTTGGGCTATGTCTCTCTGTGGTAACCGTCGGGAGGAACGCCTGGGCGGTTACCCCTGCGACATCCATCGCACGAAACGTGGTGGCCCTTTCGTTCACCATACCTGGCAAGGCGGAGTATGCGCCCGGAAAGGCTAACTGGTGACGGCGAAAGGGCGGAAAATCTCCAAAAAAGGGTGGCGCGACTGCGGGCCTTTGGGACATACTGGACGCCATCCATTTACAGGGGGCAGTATGCAATCCCACCGCGGTAAGATCCGGGTCCCGACTGTTCTGTTGTCCTGCGCTGCCAGTGTCTTCTTCGGTCTCGCTGCACAAGCGCAGACGGCGGGGACGCCGCAAAGCATCGAGCAGAAGATCTCGGCGCAATACACGCCGACGAAAGCGACGGCCGATCACAGCGATATTGTGACGGCGGGCGCGGTAATAGTCCTGAAAAAGGACGGCTTGGTCATGACATCGACCACGAGCGGAGCGGCGGCGGCGAATGTCTACAAGGATGGGCACATTACGAGCACGGGTGCGTGGAAGATGACGCGGGGCTTGGCGGCGCTGAGGAATCGCACCGGGCAGGCTGCCGGAGCGGACACGCGCACGTTTGTGGCGGGCGAGAAGTTCTGGCTGACCAAGATCGATGTGCGCGACGATGGGGTTGTTTTGGAGTTCATGAGCGATCCGATTTCGGATATTCGCTACTACTCGTCGCTGAAGTTTCCGTTCGCGAAGGGCGCGTACCCTTCGGACGATCAGGCGCTGAAAGGCGTAAGCGAAGTTCTGGATGTGGCGCCCGCGGATAATGGCGGGGATCAGACGGCTGGCGGAGGACAGGGAGGTGCTCCGGGACCGGCGCCTGCTGCGCCTGCTCCTCCTCCTGCTGCTCCCGCGGAACCGGCGCCAACGCCCATGGCCGCCATACCGCCACCACCGCCACCCAGCGATACACCTCCGCCCACGATCACACTGAAGGAGACCAGGGAGCAGGTCATCGCGGCCTTTGGAGCCCCGAAGAAAGTGGTAAAGCTGGGGACGAAAGAGATCGATTATTACCCGGATATGAAGGTTACATTCGTTAACGACAAGGTCACCGACGTTGAGTAGCCGGAAAGCGACTGATCGGGTCGCGGGAATACGCTGGACGCACTTATGTAAGGAGAATGCCGTGCCCACTTTCGCTGTTCGTGCTTCAAGATTTGTCCGTTTGGCAGCCGTTGTTCTGATGGTTCCGGGCTGCCTGATTGCCACCGCCAACGCCCAGAAGAAGCCGGCGGCGCCTAAGGTGAGCGCTCCGGCGAAGGCGCCTGCGAGTTCAGTGAAACCGGGCGGAGCCTCGACCGCTGGTCATACAACGACCACAGCGGGGCACACTACCACGACCACAGCGGGCCGCACGACAACCACAACCGCAGGGCACACTACAACGACCACGCCCGGCCGGACGACGACCACGACGTCGCGCACCACGACTTCGACGGGGCCTGGCGGCCGCACCAGCAGCACCACCGTCTCGCGGACCACAACTACGACCGGAGTACGGGTGCCGGCGGGCAATCATATCGCTACGGGTCCTCACGGGACGGAGATGCGGACGCGTGCCGATGGGCGGCCGGCCGAGTTCCATGATTCCGGGCGCGGGATGACCGTTCATCACGATCTGCATGGCGGGCGGGAGGTTCGGGTGGAGCGCGCCGATCACTCGCGGGTCTACGGCGAACGCGGCGGGCGCGGGTATGTGCAGCATCCGTATATGTATCACGGGCGCGAATTCGGACATCGGACTTACTGGGATCACGGGCATTACCATGACGCCTACTATCGTCGCTACGGGTATCACGGTGTGTTCCTTGATGTGTATGCTCCGGCGCGCTACTGGGGTCCGGCCTATTATGGGTGGGCTTACAATCCGTGGGCGGTTCCGGTGGCCTATGGGTGGGGCTGGGGAGCGGCTCCGTGGTACGGCTATTACGGCGGCTACTTCGCTCCGTATCCGGTTTATCCGAGCGCGGCATTCTGGCTGACCGACTACATGATCGCGGCGAGCCTGCAGGATGCCTACGCGGCGCAGGCAGCTGCGGCACAA
>JBEKIN010000333.1:0-4848 GCA_050011735.1 Acidobacteriaceae bacterium
CCCGCCAATGATCCACCTCACCCGGCTCAATGGGAATCCTCTGGTCGTCAACAGCGACCTCATCAAGTACGCTGAGTCCTCCCCCGACACCATGCTCACCCTCATCAACGGCGAAAAAATTGTCGTGCTCGAGACCTGCGAAGACGTCGTCAATCGCACCATCGCCTACCGCGCGCAGGTCTATGGCGAGGCCGCCGGACATCTGCGCTCCCTCCCCCCGATTCCCGCTGCGGACACTGCGCGTGTCCTCGAACAGAACACTCGCCCTTCCCCAATCGCCGGCGATCCCCAGGACTGACTCCATGGACGCGGGCAGCCTGGGCGGCATTCTCCTGGCGCTCGCCGGTATCCTTGCCGGCCTGCTGCTGGAAGGCGGGCATCTGGGTCAGGTGCTGCAGCCCACCGCCGCCATGATCGTCTTCGGCGGAACCCTCGGCGCAGTCATGCTCCAGTTCCCCTTGAGCACCGTCTTCTCTGCGGCGCAGCGCCTCGTGCGCATTTTTCTTCACAAGAATGACAGCGGCGCTGTCCTGCTGCGCCAGATCGTCGGCTTTGCCAACAAAGCCCGCCGCCAGGGCATCGTCTCTCTCGATCCCGATCTGCCGCAGGTCGCCGACCCCTTTCTCCGCCAGGCCCTCATGCTCGCTGTCGACGGCACTGAACCGTCCGAACTCCGCCGCATCATGGAGTTCCAGATCGACAATGTCGGCGAAATCGAGGCCCGCATCCCCGCCGTCTTCGAATCCGCTGGCGGATTCTCGCCCACCATCGGCATCATCGGCGCGGTCATCGGCCTCATCCAGGTCATGCAGCACCTCGATCACATGGATCAGGTGGGACGCGGCATCGCCGTCGCCTTTGTGGCCACCATCTACGGCGTCGGCTCCGCCAATCTCTTCTTCCTTCCCGCCGCCGGCAAGCTGAAACAGCGCGCTCGCGAGGACCAGCGCCTGAAAGAGATGGCTCTCGAAGGCGTCATCTCCATCCTCGAAGGCATGAACCCCCGCATGATCGAGATCAAGCTCGCCAGTTTCCAGGGCAGCGCTCCGCAAAGCTCCGAAAAACCTGTGCCGGAGACGCGCCCATGAGACCCAGGTCTTTGCAATCGCGCCGAACCTCAGACCACGTCCCTCACGATCGCTGGCTGGTCTCCTATGCCGACTTCATCACTCTGCTCTTCGCCTTCTTCGTCGTTCTCTACGCCAGCTCCCGCGCCGACGAGCGCAAGCAGACGCAGATCGCGCACTCCATCCAGTCCGCCTTCCAGGCGATGGGGATCTTTCCCTCCACGCCTAAGGTCGATGAGCATGCACCGCCCACCACCGACCCCCAGTCTCCGCTTCCGCCGGTCAACGTCGTCCTCGGCGACGATCTCTCCGCATCGCCCGTCGTGCAGCAGGACCTCCAGCATTTGCAGGCCCAGCTCACCGGCCTGCTCTCCAGCCAGGTTGCTCAGCACATCGTTGCCTTAAAACTGGGCCGCGACGGCCTCGTGGTTTCTCTCCGCGAATCCGGCTTCTACGACAGCGGTTCCGCTCTGCCCCATCCGCAGTCCATGGGCACGCTCGACGAGGTCGCCTCCAAAATTGCCGCCACTCCCTACGACATCCGCGTCGAGGGTCACACCGACAACGTGCCCATCCACACCGTGCAGTTCGCCTCCAACTGGGAGCTCTCCACCGCCCGCGCCACCCAGCTGGCGAAAATCTTCATCCTCGACTATCACTTGGCGCCCGCGCGCCTCTCCGCCGCAGGCTTCGCCGAATATCACCCCGTCGCCGCCAACGACACCCCCGAAGGCCGCAGCCAGAATCGCCGCGTCGACATCATCGTCCTGCCCCGCATCAGCGTCGTCCCCACGCAGACGCCGCACTGATCACTGAGCACTGTCCTTCAGCTGAACCCCAGCACAGGATGCGGAATATACGCCTCTTCGAGCGACGCGGTCTCCTCCGTCGTCAGCTTGATCCCCAGTGCCGCCACCGCTTCCTCCAGATGGTTCTGCTTCGTCGCCCCCACAATCGGCGCCGTGATCCCCGGCTTCGCCAGCATCCATGCCAGCGCCAGCGCAGCCTGCCCGACGCCCTTCGTCTTCGCCAGCGCCTCCACCTGATCCACCACCTTGTGATCCGCCTCCTCCGTCCGCGCGTACATCGTGTTCCCGAAATTGTCCGTCTCCGACCGCTGCGTCGTCTCGCTCTGCCACGGCCGCGCCAGCCGCCCGCGCGCCAGCGGACTCCACGGAATCACCCCAATTCCCTCCTCCCGGCATAGCGGAATCATCTCCCGCTCCTCTTCGCGATAGAGCAGGTTGTAGTGGTTCTGCATCGACACAAACCGCGTCCACCCGTGCCGGTCCGCCAGATACAGCGCCTTCGCGAACTGCCACGAGTACATCGACGAAGCCCCGATATACCGCACCTTCCCTGCCTTCACCACATCGTGCAGCGCCTCCAGCGTCTCCTCGATCGGCGTGTCGTAATCCCACCTGTGGATCTGATACAGATCCACAAAATCTGTCTGCAGCCGCCGCAGGCTCGCGTCCAGCTCATGCAAAATCGCCTTGCGCGAAAGTCCCCGCCCGTTCGGCTCCTCGCGCATCATGCCGTGGACCTTGGTCGCCACCACCACTGCCTCGCGCCGCACCGCGCCCTTCAGAAAGCGTCCCAGCACCTCCTCACTGGCCCCGCTAGAGTACACATTGGCCGTATCGAAAAAACTGATGCCCAGGTCGAGCGCCTGCCGCAAAAACGGCTGGCTCTGCTCCTCATTGAGCGCCCAAGCGTGCCGCCCCGCCTTCGGCTCCCCCGCTGCCGGCGGTTTCCCGTACGTCATGCATCCCAGACAAATGCGCGAAACCTTCAGCCCGGTCCTTCCCAGATTGACGTATTCCACAGTTGCTCCTCATAAGTTCGATGATGAAGTCTTCCGGTGCCCTGCCTAACCGATTCTAAGATTGAAACGATGCCAGCGCAGAAAACCAGGCGCGCGACAGCGCGAAATGCGGAAACTCGCCGAGCCGATCACACCCCATCCGCCCGCCGCCTGCGTTCCATGTATGACCACCTCGTCGAGCGCTTCGGGCCCCAGCAGTGGTGGCCCGCCAAAACCGCCTTCGAAGTCGTCATCGGCGCCTACCTCACCCAGAACACCGCCTGGAAATCCGTCGAACGCTCCATCGCCAACCTCGAAGCCCGCGGCGTCCTCTCCATCGATGGGCTGCGCGCCATTCCAGAATTCGATCTCTGCGATCTGATTCGCCCCTCCGGTTTCATGCTGCGCAAAGCCGCCGCCCTCAAAGCCTTCGTCACTTTCCTCGACGCGCGCCACGGTGGCCAAATGGACCCTTTGCGGGACACAGCCAACGCCGACCCGCATGCCGTCCGCGAACAGCTGCTCGCCCTCCTCGGTGTCGGCCCCGAAACAGCCGACGCCATCCTCCTTTACGCGCTCGACGTGCCCGCCATGGTCGTCGACGAGTACCTCCGCCGCATCGTCACCCGTCATCGTCTGTTGCCCGAGAACGCGAAGTACGCCGCGATCCAGTCTCTCGCCGAGCAGGCCTTCGCCCCAGAACGTGCCGAACAGCCTCCAAGCCCAACCGCCCTCGCCCGCCACTGCAACGAATTCCACGCCCTCATCGTGCAGATCGGCAAGTCGCATTGCGGCCGCATCGCGCGCTGCGACGGCTGCCCGCTCCAGTGGGACCCTCACAAAAATCCCGGTCCCGTCCGGCCCTCCGCATAAAATGAAACTGTGCCGGTTACTCTCTATGCCGCCACCACCAACCCCGGCAAGCTCCGCGACTTCTCGGTCGCCGCCGCCGAAGGCGGGTTCACCGTCGCGCCGTTGCCTGACCTCAACGAAATCTCTGCTCCCGTCGAGAATCAACCGACCTTCGCCGGCAACGCCCGTCTCAAGGCGCAATACTACAGCGGCTTCGCCACCGGATTCGTCCTCGCCGACGATTCCGGCATCGAAGTCGACGCCCTCGGAGGCGAACCCGGCGTGCGCTCCGCGCGCTTTGCCGAGGATGCGGGCTATGTCCCGCGCGGCACCGGCGAGATCTCCATCGACGCTCGCAATAATCTCTACCTCCTGTCACGCCTGCGTGGGGTCGCCCTCCGCACCGCCCGCTACCGCTGCGCCCTGGCGCTCGCCAGAGACCACGAGGTGCTGTTGACTGCCGAGGGCTTCGTCGATGGCGAAATCCTCACCGCCCCTCGCGGAATCGGCGGCTTTGGCTACGATCCCCTCTTCTTCATTCCTCACCTCCGCCTCACGATGGCTGAGATTTCCCTCGAACAAAAGAACGCCGTTAGTCATCGGGGCCGCGCCCTTCGCGCGCTCCTGCCCAGTCTCAGGAAACTGATCTCCTGACCCAGGGCCCGAAGTGTCGCGTCTCCGGGTGCCCCATCCTGTTTGTGCCCGGTGTTGGCACAAACAGGGTAGGGATGTTCGATCCCACCGCCGCTCATCTCTCCGGATAAAATAGCCGCCAGTCACCGGGATCACCGCGACCGCTATGCGCATCGACGCGCATCATCACTTCTGGCATTACACGCCCGCCGAGTACGACTGGATCGACGACGCCATGGCTTCGATCCGTCGCGACTTTCTCCCCGCCGACCTTGCCCCTGAGATCGCGTCCGCCAATATCGACGCTGTCATCTCCGTCCAGGCGCGCCAAACCCTCGACGAGACCGAAGCCCTCCTCACATGGGCCACCGCGCACTCGTGGATCGTCGGCGTGGTCGGCTGGCTCCCGCTCATCGATCCCGCCGTCGGCGATCAGCTCGACCGCCTCGCCGCCAATCCGGAGCTCAAGGGTATGCGCCATGTCCTCCA
>JBEKIN010000334.1:0-5270 GCA_050011735.1 Acidobacteriaceae bacterium
CGCGTTTACGCTGGTCGGCGACTTCTTTACGGATGTGCGGCGGGTCTTCCACGACGCGCGAGGTGAGGACGAGGGAGAGGATGGCGATGGGGACGTTGATGAAGAAGATCCAGCGCCAGGTGAAGTTGTCGGTGATCCAGCCGCCGAGGGTGGGACCGATGGCGGGCGCGAGGACGACGGCCATTCCATAGACGGCGAAGGCCTGGCCGCGCTGGCGCGGAGGGAAGGTATCAGCGAGGATGGCCTGCTCGCTGGGCTGCAGGCCGCCTCCGCCCGTGCCCTGAAGGACGCGGAAGAAAATGAGGAGCGGGAGCGAGGGAGCGAGGCCGCAGAGCATGGAGCTGATGCCGAAGAGCGCGACGCAGATCATGTAGAAACGCTTGCGCCCGAGGAAGGAGACGAGATAGGCGCTGGCGGGAAGGATGACGGCGTTGGAGACGAGGTAGGAGGTGAGGACCCAGGTGGCTTCGTCCTGGGAAGCGCCGAGGCCGCCGGCGATGTGGGGGAGGGCGACGTTGGCGATGGAGGTATCGAGGACCTCCATGAAGGTGGCCAGAGTGACGGTGAGGGCGATGGCCCAGCGATTATGTTTGGGTTGCCAGTTTCCGTCGATGTCCGGCGGCATAGGTAGAAGGTTTGAGGGAGAAGTGTAGCAGGAGGATGCAGGAATATGGGGAGTGGCAAGGGGGAGACGCTGTCCAACCGCAGCGGGGCATTACGCCTGCATGGAAAGTGTACGACGGCTGGATGGCATTTGCGACGGGAGCGGGCGCGGAACTGGTGACGTTCGACAAGGCGTTGTTCGACTTTGCCCGGAAGCGGGGCCACGCGGCAGTCATACCGCAATGAGAGCGGCTCAGAACATCCGGCAGGCGGTGATAAACTGCAACTTCCGACCATGCGAACTGAACTTGAGGCGCTGATGCGCCTGCAAACCATCGATGGAGAGACTACGAAGCTGCGGGCGGAGATTGCCGCGCTGCCGAAGCGGCTGGCTGCGCTGGAAATCAAGCTGCAATCTGAAAAGGCGGCGGTGGAGCAGGCGGCGAAGGCGCTGAAGGACGAAGAGGCGCTGAAACGGCGGCTGGAGAGCGATCTGAAAGATCTGCAGCAGAAGATTGCGAAGCTGCGCGATCAGATGTCGAACGTGAAGACGAATGAAGAGTATCGGGCGTTCCAGCACGAGATCGAGTTTGCGGAGGGGGAGATCCGGAAGATCGAGGACAGCGAGCTGGAGGGCATGGAGCGGGCCGAGCAACTGGAGCAGAAGCGCAAGGCGGCGGAGAGCGAGCTGAAAGACAGCGCGAAGGCTGTAGAGATCGAAAAGGAAGACGCGCGGGCGGCGTCGGCGGAGCACCAGAAGCATCTGGAAGTGCTGACGCGGCGGCGAGCGGTGGAGCGGGTCCTGGTTCCGGAGGAGCTGTTGCGGATTTACGATCGGGTGTCGTCGTCGTCGCGGGTGACGGGCGTGGCGTACGCGCAGGGGCAGCGTTGCATGAGCTGCCACATGGGATTGCGGCCGCAGATGTGGAATCAGATTCGCGATGGGCAGATTATGACGTGCGAATCGTGCGGGCGGCTGTTGTTTTACGATGCGTCGCGGGAACCGCAGCCGGAGCCTGTGGCGGAGAAGCCGAAGAAGCGGGGGCGGAAGGCGCCGGAGGCTGGCGTGGAGTGAGGATCAAGGGCGGGTCGGATTCAGAGGCCGAGTTTGCGCTGCGCTTCCAGCTCCTGATGGAGATCGTCCATCGTATAGTCCAGCCAGACGCCGCGGTCCTTCAAGAACCCGTCTAACTGGTAGCGGTCCATGCCCAGGAGCTGGGCGAGCTGGTGTTCGGTGAGGCTATGCGAGCGAAACGCTTCAACCGCCATATTCTCCAGCACGGCGCGGGCCGGGTTCTGCCCGGCGGGAATCATTTGCTGAGCCAGATCGTCCGGTAAATCGACGGTGATCTGCATGGCAGCAGGATACCATCCGGGCACTTGGCGTTAATTTCGTGGGACTTTCCGTCTCAAGCCAAATCCGGGCTTGAATGGGTCACCCGTCTATCTACCCTTTTGTCTACATCAGCTCGTCGATGAAGGCCTGGGCTGCGGCTGGGTCGATGTGGAGCGGATAGGAGAGCATCGTTCGGCCCTGGGTGACGGGCTCGGCCTGGTCGAGCGAGGGCAGGTCAGTCCGCTCGAAGAACTTGCCGATGGGGATCTCGTCGCCCCAGAGCGTCGACTTCTCGATGGCAGCGAGCCAGTGGGTGGAATCGTACGCGGCATCGTCTTCGAGTTTTTTCACGCGCGGGCGGAACCACTGGAAGGTGTTGTCTTTGTTGTAGGTGACGCAGGGGCTGAAGACGTCAATGAAGGAGAAGCCCTTATGCTGGATGGCCTGCTTGAGGAGGTCGGTGAGGTGCTTCTGTTCGCCGGAGAATCCACGGGCGACGAAGGTGGCTCCGGCAGCGAGCGCCATGGTGATGGGATTGATGGGCGATTCGATGTTGCCGTAGGGAGCGCTCTTGGTCTTCATGCCGAGACGGCTGGTGGGCGATGTCTGGCCGGTGGTGAGGCCGTAAATCTGGTTGTCCATGACGATGTAGGTCAGGTCGATGTTCTTGCGGATGGTGTGCGTGAAGTGATTGCCGCCGATGCCGAAGCCGTCGCCGTCGCCGCCGGTGACCAGCACGGTGAGCTCGTGGTTGGCCATCTTCACGCCAGTGGCGACAGGCAGCGAGCGGCCGTGGAGCGTGTGCATGCCATAGGTCTCGATGAAGCCGGGGAAGTTGGAGGAGCAGCCGATGCCGCTGACGGTGACGATCTGGTGATTGGGAATCTGCAATTCGACGAGGGCCTTCTGCACCGCGGCCAGCACGCCGAAGTCGCCGCAGCCGGGGCACCAGTCGGGATCGACGCGGCCTTTGAAATCGGCCGTCGTGAGCGGCTTCGGGGTTTCGACAATTGTCGCCATAACGCTTCTCCTTGGGAACTTCCCTCAGGGGCTAAAGCCCCTTGTTCTTTCGATCCTTTACGGCACGACTGAAGTCGTGCCCCTTCAAAACAGTTCTGCTAAACCATGATCTCGTGAGCCGGGACGGATAGCTGCGTGTCGCCGGCAAGTTGTTCGCGGACCGCTTCCACGATGTGGTGCGGCATGAAAGGCTCGCCATCGTACTTGCGGATGTGGCCGTCGGCGACGAAGCTGGTTTCGCTGCGCAGATAGCGGGCGAACTGGCCGCTGTAGTTGTTCTCGACGATGATGGTGCGCTTCGCGCTGCGCAGCTCATCGAGGATGGCTTCGCCGTGCAGCGGGACGATCCAGCGAATCTGCAGCTGGTTGGCGGTAATTCCCTGCTGCGCCAGCTGCGCACGGGCTTCCTCGATGACGCCCTGGGTTGAGCCCCAGCCGATGAGGGTGACGTCGGCGTCTTTTGGACCCTGGAGGCGCGGCGGCGGAACAGCGGCGGCGATACCGGCTTCCTTGCGCATGCGTTTTTCCATCATGGCGCGGCGCTTGGTGGCGTTGGTGAACATGTCGCTGATGAGGACGCCGTCTTCGTCGTGCTCGTCGCTGGAGACGACGTGGGTGTAGCCGGGAACGCCGGGAATGGCGCGCGGGGAGACTCCGCTTTCGGTGATGAGGTAGCGTTTGTATCCGCCGTCGGCGAGGCCGTTCGGTGAGGTGATCATTTCGCCGCGATCGATGGGCGGAGCGAAGTCGAGGATTTTCGGATCGACGCTGAGGCGGCCTTCGGAGAGCAGAAGATCGCAGAGGACGAGGCCGGGAACCTGGAATTTGTCGACGATGTTGAAGATTTCCGGGATCAGCGTGAAGCAGTCGCCGATGTCGAGGGGAGCGGCGATGACGCGGGGATAGTCGCCGAAGGCCGCGCCGAGCATCTGCCAGAGGTCGCCCTGTTCGGTTTTGGTGGGAACGCCGGTGGACGGACCTGCACGCTGGCAGTCGATGACGACGATGGGGATTTCGGCCATGGCGGAGAGGCCGAGAGCTTCGGACATGAGGGCGAATCCGCCGCCGGAGGTAGCGCACATGGCGCGGACGCCGGCTTGCGCAGCGCCGATGGTCATGTTGACGACGCCGATTTCGTCTTCGACCTGACGGACCATGATGCCGGCCTTGCGGCCGTTCGCGGCGAACCAGTGGAGGACGCCGGTGGACGGGCTCATGGGGTAGGCGCAGTAGAATTTGACGCCGGCCGCGGCTCCGCCCATAGCGAGCGCGGTGTTGCCGCTGAGGACTGCGTATTTTGTGTCGACGATGGGCAGCGGGTTGGCGAAGGGCTTGAAGTTCCTGGTGGCGTAGTCGTAGCCGGCGCGGGCGACGACGATGTTTTCTTCGGCAACGGAGGCGGCCTTCTTGCCGAACTGCTCGACGATGACGCTTTCGAGGAAATTGAAGCCGATGCCCATCATGCTGAGGGCTGCGCCCATGGCGAGGGTGTTCTGCGCGACTTTGTTGCGGGTGATGTCAGCGAGTGTAGAGACGGGGAGCGGACAAAGCTGGACACCGTCTGCTGCCTTGCCGGGCTTGATCGTGTCCGCGTTGTAGATGCATGCGCCGCCTTCGCGGAGAAGGCCGAGGTGGCGGTCCATGGTGTCCTGGTTGAGCGGGATGAGGAGCTCGAGGGTGTCGCCCATGTTGGTGACGGGCTCGGGGCCGGTGCGGATCATGAGAAAAGTGTGGCCGCCGCGGATGATGGACTGGTAGGCGTTGTAGGCGTTCAGGTGCAGGCCGCGACGGCTGAAAATCTTGGCAAAGATGTCACCGGGGGTGGCGACACCCTGGCCGGCAGCGCCGCCGATGCCGATGGTAAACGTGTGATGGTGTTTCACCCCATCACGCCAACATCAGGCGTGCTGGGGACCCCGATGCTCTGTGCAACTAAGCCAACATTCAGGCGCACTTCAGCACGAGTGTTGGGAGTGAGAACCAGAATACAACAGCGAGTGGACGATTCGACAGAGGCGATAAATCCGGCATCAAGCGAAGAGCGCGTGCAGTAGAAACTCCCGATTGCCTTCGGCGCCTGTTATGGGGGAGTCGATAACGTCGGTTTGCGTGCCACCGATTTGCTCGACGCAGGCGCGAACGCGGTCGATGGCGAACTGGTGGGCGGCGGGATCGCGCACGATGCCGCCTTTGCCGACGCGCTCGCGGCCGGCTTCGAACTGGGGCTTGATGAGGAGTACTGCGCGTACGGCGGAAGTTCCTGAGAGGGCCGCGAGGACGGAAGGCAGCACGAGGGTCGCTGAGATGAAGG
>JBEKIN010000335.1:0-4778 GCA_050011735.1 Acidobacteriaceae bacterium
TTCTCCTTCTTCCCCGGCTTCTGCGTGCCCGGGCTCGGACCCGGGCTCACGCTCGCCACCTGCACCGGCGCGCTCTTCTGCGTGTTCACCTGGTCCAGCGTCGGCACGCCTGCCGGCGGCGCTGCGTTCGTAGCCGACTGCTTTTCCTTCCGCACCGGTTTCTGCCGGAACCGCGTCCGCTCCACATGCTTCTTCTTCTTCGGCTGCGGCGGAGTGTACGCGCCCTGGATGAATTTGATCTCGTTGGGGGTCGCCCCGGAATCCGAATACGGGGCTTTCACCTGGATGGCCGCCTCGTCGCGCAGCTTCGCCAGGTAATCGCGCATCGCCGGCTCCATCTTCGTCATCCCGATCTGTTCCTGAATCTGGTTCTGCACCTCGGCGAGCGGCGTCTGCCCGCCCTTGTTGTGCTCCGCCACTTCCAGGATCAGCCAGCCCTGCTTGGTGCGGATCGGCGCCGAAAACTGCCCCGCCTGCAGGTTGAACGTCGCGTCCTCCATCACCTTCGGCAGGTCTCCGCGCTTGTAGTCGCCCAGGCGCCCGCCCTCCTGCGCTGTCGGCCCGCTGGAGTCCGCCTTCGCTACCGTCGCGAAATCCGCGCCCGTTTTCAGCCGCGCTTCCACGTCATCGGCTTTCTTCTGCGCGTCCGCCACCTGCGCCGCATCTTCGGGGTTCGGCGTTGCGACCAAAATTTCGTTCAGCTTCACCTGCTCCGGCCTCTGAAATTCCTGCAGGTGCGCGTTGTAATACGCCTGTATCTCCGAGGGCGCGATATCGATGCGGTGCCCAACCTCCTGGCCGATCACCGCCGACCGGATCACGTTCTCCCGGATCTGTTCCTTCAAATCCTCGAAGGAAACCCCCTGCGCTTCCGCCGCCTTCTGCAGATCCTCCATGGAGTCCATGTGGTACTGCTTGCGCATCTCGTCCAGCCGCTTCACCACGTCGGTCTCGCCCGTGATCCCCAGGTCCTTGCCCTTCGACAGCAACAGCTGGTTGTCGATCAGCGACCGCAGCAGATCCCGCCGCTGCGCCATCAGTTGTGCCTGCGTCCACCCCTGCTGCCGCGCCTCGGCATCCATCTCCTGCTCGGCGCGGTCGTAGTCCGACTTGCTGATCACCTGGTCGTTCACCATCGCCACGATGTCTTCCACCACCGTCCCCTGATAGGGCGACTGGGAAGTGCGCTGCGCTGTGACATCGGCGGCGCCGCGACCCTGCGCGACCGAGACGGCGGGAGCAACGGACAACGCCACGCTGGCGGCCAGCATGGCAGGGAACAGCGGAACTCGAAGCATCATAGGGATCAACGTCTCTGCGCGCCGCCCCGATCCGTCAGGAGAACGCCGTTTTCCGGCCTTCCCTCGCAACAATCGTCTCGGCCACTGCGCTTCCGTCATTGTACCGCGCACAAGAGGCAGGTGCCCCATGTCCCTGCTGTTGGGGACATGGGAAACGCGCGAAGCGCTTCCGAGGTCCTTCGCCCTGGACTCCGGACTCAGCCAAGCTTCAGGTCATCCCTCATCAGCGCCGAATTCTCCCCATAAAACCGCCGAGCCCCTCACTTGCAGACAGCCTCCAGCTCCGCCGAATAATCCTTCTTCCCCGGCAGCGCCAGCTGCTTCTCCGCCATCGCGCCCTCCAGGGTGTCCGGACCCGACAGCAGCTTTGGATCCACATCGTATTTGTAGAACGAATCCTTCTCTGCCGCCTCCAGCGTCACAAACGTGAAACCCCGCGACTGGTACAGCCGCAACAAACGCGGCAGCATCCGCGCGTCAAACGCCCCAATGTGCATCAGCAGCACGTAAGGAATATCCCGCCCATACAGCTTCTGCGACATCTCCCGCCGATACCCGATATCTTCATCCGCCGCCAGCAAATAGCTGCGCTCCAGACCCGCAATCGCCTTCTGGTCGTGCTTCGCCTCGCAGCGCGCATACGGCTCGTTCCACTCGTAGTCGGCGAAGCTCATCGTCACCGCCGCAATCCGGTACCCGTGCTCGGCAAAGAACACCCGCACCCCCATCTGCTTCTCCATGTTGTCCCCCTCCGCAAGATACGGAAACCGGAACCAGTGCCAGTCCGCACCCCTCATCTGCGAGTCGAGCAGGCCCTCATTCTTCTCCGTGTCCTGCTCAAATTCCCGCAGCGAATGCTGGTTCAGATTCATGTGCGACCACGTGTGATTGCCCAGCGGATCGCCCGCCGCCCGCCACGCCCCCAGCACACCCGCCGAGTCCGGCTCCTTCTCGACCCGCACCCCGTTCACGAACCCGTACGTCGGCGGAACGTGCGCCCGCTCGAGCGCCCTGATTACCTTGTTCGCCACATCCATGCGCGTCTCGCCCACCGGCAGCGGCCCATGCGCCGGCAAATCGTCAAAGGTGATCGCAATCTGCTGCGCCCCGGCCCGCGCCGCCAACCCCAGCCCCATCGATCCAACCCACAGTCCAACGCCCAGCGCTTTGACACACAACCGCACTCTCTTCCGTAGCCCCATTCCGCCTCCCCAAAGCAGATCGAAGTATACGGATGATCGGATGCAAAACGGGCAATCCCTGGCCGCTCTCCTGCCGGCCACTTCTGGGCTGCCGGCGCTCGCAGACTCGCTAACTTGCTGACTCGCTAACTCGCTATTCTCTATTCTCTGTTGCCTATTGCCGGTTCTTAGCTGCATAGTGTTTGCGTGGATCTCCAGCCCGGTTCGACGGTCGGGCATTACAAAATCCTGCGCCGCATCGGCGCGGGCGGGATGGGTGTCGTCTACGAGGCCGAGGACCTTCGCCTCGGTCGCCACGTCGCCCTCAAGCTCATCGCCGGCAACTCCGCTCCCGATCCCTCCGCTCTCGAGCGCTTCCACCGCGAAGCCCGCATCGCTTCCTCCCTCAATCATCCCGGCATCTGCACCATCCACGAGATCGACGAAGCCGACGGCCAGCCCTTCCTCATCATGGAGCTGCTCGACGGCCAGAGCCTCGACCGACTCTATGGCGGCCACGCGGTTCCGCTGCCGCGCCTCACCGAAATCGGCGTCCAGCTCGCCGACGCGCTCGACGCCGCGCACCGCAAGGGCATCCTGCACCGCGACATCAAGCCCGCCAACATTTTCATCACCGGCTCCGGCCAGGCCAAAATTCTCGACTTCGGCCTCGCCCGCATCGATTCTCTCGCCGTCGGCGACTCAACTGGGTCCGGCATCTCCGAGCGCGACAAGCTCACCCGCTCCGGCGCCACCCTCGGCACCGTCGCCTACATGTCCCCCGAGCAGGCCCGCGGCGAATCCCTCGACGCCCGCAGCGACCTCTTCTCTCTCGGCGTTGTGCTCTACGAAATGGCCACCGCCAACCACCCCTTCAGCGGAACCACCAGCGCCGTGGTCTTCGACAAGCTCCTCAACTACCATCCTCCCTCGGCCCTCTCGCTCAATCGCGATCTCCCGCCCGAGTTCGAGAACATCCTCAACAAATCCCTGGAGAAGGATCGCGATCTCCGCTACCAGTCGGCCTCCGATCTCCGCGCCGATCTCCGGCGTCTGCAGCGCAGCTCCTCCGGCATCCACGCCACCGGTGCGCATCTCCCCACCACCGCTTCTTACCCGGGAATGATTCGCGTCGGCGCCTCGGCCGAACCCGCCGCCAGCGCCTGGCCCACTCCGGTCCCGGCGCCGCCGCTGCACCTGGTGCCCGCTCGACCCCGCGGCCCGCTCTTCCGTCCCGCTCTGTTCATCGGCGGCCTCGTGGCCCTGGTCGTCACCGCCTCCGCCATCGCCGGAATCCAGTATTTCGGCAAAAAGAGATCAGCCGCTGTTACAAATGTCGCCGCCGCCCATCCATCCGTAACAACCCCTGCGACAAATACGGCCACGGCCAATCCGTCCTCAGCAACGCCGGTTCCCGTCTCCAAACCCGCGCCCCAACCCACTGCCAGCACCCCCAAACCGTCTGCGGCGACGCCCAAAGCAGGAGCCGGCGCCCCGCAGACTACAGCGACAACCAAATCGACAGCCAACGCCCCGCCTCCTGCGCCCTCGGCGCAGCCCGCTCCCTCTACTTCGTCTTTTGAAGCCGATGCAGGGGTCTCCGCCGAGCCTGCGAATGACGCGCCTGGCGCGGCCCCCGGCCACGTTCCGCCCCCCATCCCGTTCCGCAGAGCCTACGTTGCCGCACCCAGCCTCACCGCGCATCATCTCCATCTCTTTGGCGGATTCTGCGAGGGCACCCTCCAGTTCACCCCGGAAACCCTGAACTTCACCTCCAACGTGCACTCCTTCTCGCTCACCCGCGACCAGATCAGCGGCATCAACGGCGACGTCATCGTCGAGACCGGTGGCCGCCGCCGCTGGCGTCTCGAAATCCCCGGCAGGAACCCCGGCCAGATCCACAATCAACTGGAGCGCTGGTTCAACGCCCTCCCCAACCCGCATTAAGAAACGTCTGACTAGGTCCGTGTTTTGAAGGGGCACGGCTTCAGACGTGCCGTAAGAGCTTGAAAATGAGGTGGGCTTCAGCCCTTGAGGGGTGTTCGACTGCTTTATCAGGGCTTCCCTAAGCCGTGCCGCGTGGATGCTACATTTCCCCCATGCCTTACCCGCGCCTCGCTCTCGCGCTCCTTTCCCTCCTGATTTTCCCTGCCGCGCTCGTGCAAAGCGGCCCTGTGCCCGCCAATCCCGTTTCTGTCCGCATCGATTCGCTCATCCATGACTTCCACGGCCAGGTCGCTTTCTACGCCAAAAATCTCTCCACCAGCGAGACCATGGAATACCACGCCGACCAGCC
>JBEKIN010000336.1:0-4743 GCA_050011735.1 Acidobacteriaceae bacterium
TTCAGCTTCAGCAGCGTGTCGATATCGAACGTCTTCGGCTGCTTCACCAGCCCTTCCACCTTGATCGACCACGGCCGCGTCCGCAGCGACCCCGCGTTCCTCGCCGGATCGCCCTTGTCCACGCCAAACTCGTAAAAATTGTTGTAGTGCGTGATGTCCTCAAACGCCGTCGGCGTCACGCCCGTAGTCGACAACGGACTCTTCACCAGCGTCAGCTTCTCCGCCGCCTCCACGCCCGCGGGCCGAATCACACGCGACATCCGCTCGCCCGCCACCGCCGCAACCCCAGCCGCCGCGGCACCCGTCATAAACGCACGCCGATTCATGTACGTCTGCTTCGGCGTAATTTCCGACGAGGGAATCTCAACCTTTGTGCGAATCAACATGAGTACCTACTTTACCCCTCCACTCATTCGACGCACCAGAACCACTTCTGATTCTCACTACCGGCTCCTGGCTACAGGCTACGGGCTGCTTCCTGCTACTCTGATTACGCCGTCACCCCTCACACCGGATCACATCTCAGTATGCGAACTGCCTCGCTCTTCGTGTCCCTGACGTGTCTCTTCGTCCCCCTGTGTGCCCTCGCGCAACCAACCCCCGTCCCCGTCAAAGTCGTCATCGTCACCACCTTTGAAGTCGGCGCCGACACCGGCGACAAGCCCGGCGAATTTCAATACTGGGTCGAGCGCGAACACCTCGACCGCGTCCTTCCCTTTCCCGGCGGCGTCCACGATCTCCGCACCAACGCTGACGGTTCCATCCTCGGCATCGTCACCGGCATGACCATCGGCCCCGCCGCCAGCTCCATCATGGCACTCGGCCTCGACCCCCGCTTCGACCTCACCCACGCCTACTGGCTTCTCGCCGGCATTGCGGGCGTCGACCCCAACGTCGCCTCCGTCGGCTCCGCTGCCTGGGCCAAATGGATCGTCACCGACATCCGCCAGGAAATGGACCCACGCGAAGCGCCCTCCGACTGGCCTTACGGCATCTTCGCCATCGGCTCCATGCACGCCGGCGCCCTGCCCGAGCCCAACCGCGTCTGGGTCACCGAACCTCGCGCCTACGCCCTCAACGCCGCGCTCGCCGACTGGGCTTTCGCGCTCACGAAAGACACGCCGCTCCAAAGCATTCCCGTCATCGCCACGCCGGAAGTCGCCGCCTTCCGCGCCACCTACACCGGCTTCCCCAACGCGCAGCGCCCGCCCTTCGTCCTCGAAGGCGACATCCTCGCCTCCGACTCCTACTGGCACGGCGTCATCCTCAACCACTGGGCCGAGGACTGGGTCCGCATCCACACCCACAACCAGGGCAGCTTCGTCATGACCGCCATGGAAGACTCCGGCATCGCCGAAGCCCTCACCCGCCTTGACCACATGCACCGCGCCGACTTCCGCCGCTTCCTCGCCCTCCGCACCGCCTCCAACTATTCCACGCAGGCCCCCGGCCATTCCGCCGCCGAATCCCTCACCGCACCCTACATCGGCGGCATCCCCGCGCTCGAATCCGCCTATCGCGTCGGCAGCCCCATCGTCCACACCCTCATCGACCACTGGGAGCTCTACCGCGATCACGTCCCCGGCGATTAGTACGAAAGTGCATCAGCAGACCCAAATCGGTTAGCAAAGCCATAAGCATCCCATGCTACTGTCGAAGCAGAGGCAGGGATGGTGAATTCCGACGTCATTACCGGAGTTCGACAGGCGGTGCAGGACTTCGTCGCGCCCGGCATTCAGGAGCTACGGGGCGAGATCAAAGCTCTCGATACGCGCATCACCGCGTTGGAAAAAATCAGCGAGGCGCGCTTCTCCGAAATCCACTCCAAACTCGACGCCCGTTTCTCGGAAGTCACCTCCAAATTCTCGGAAGTGAGCTCCAAAATGGACTCCCGCTTTTCCGAGATCAATTCCAAAGTGGACGCCCGCTTCTCCGAGGTGAACTCTAAACTCGACGCCATCCTGAATCTCCACGACCTCCAGATCCGCATCAGCAAACTCGAATCCCAGCGCACCGCATAGCGCACCATTAATTCTCCGCGGCACTACCGCAAGCCGTCCCCTCATATCGCGATGGTCGTCACCAGCGGATCCACCACCTGCACCGCTCCACACTTCTGCCCTCTGGGCAGCACCCGGCTCCGTTAACTCCTCGTGCAACTTGCGCTCCGGCACGTCTCGTTGAACACTGGCTCTGCACTCTCCACACCCCGGTCCTGGAACTACATGCCTCCCATCGCTCCCGCGCTCAACCGGCTCTGTCTGTCCCTGATCATGTTGGGCTTCGCGAGCTACACACCGCTCATTGCCGCGCAAGCCGCCTCCGACGCCCCCAAACCCTCCGCGCAGTTCGTCGAAACCCTCCACGCCGAATACGAGCGCGGCGAGTATCAGCCCAAAGCTCCCCGCGAAAGCCGCTGGCTCGATGAGGGCGAGCGATACACCGTCCTTGAGAATTCCACGGCCAAACCCGGCGCGCTGGACCTGGTCGCTTACGACACGCCTACGGGCGCCCGCTCCATCCTCGTCTCCGCTGAAAAGCTGATTCCCGCGGGACAATCCTCTCCTCTGCGCATCGATGGCTACCAGTGGTCCGGCGATGGCAGCCAGTTGCTCATCTTTACCAACGCGCAACGAGTGTGGCGGCAACGGACGCGCGGCGATTACTGGGTTCTCCGCCTTTCCGGCGGCCAACTGACCAAACTCGGCGGCGACGCTCCTGCCTCCACCCTCATGTTCGCGAAATTCTCCCCCGACGGCCGCTCTGTCGCGTATGTGCAGGCGAACAACATTTACGTTCAGGATCTCGCCGGCGGCGCGATCCGCCAGCTCACCCACGATGGTTCCACCGACATCATCAACGGCACCACCGACTGGGTTACAGAGGAAGAACTCGACCTGCGCGACGCCTTTCGCTGGAGCCCTGATTCCGCCTCCATCGCTTATTGGCAGTTCGACCAGTCCGGCGTCGGCGAATACACGCTCGTCAACGACACCGATGCCTCCTACCCGCCTTACCCCACCCTCTTTCGCTATCGCTACCCGCAGCCCGGCGGCACCAACGCCGCCGTCCGCGTGGGCGTCATCGCCGCGCAGGGCGGCTCAACCCAGTGGATCGATGTTCCCGGCGATGCGCGCAATCAGTACGTCCCGCGCATGGAGTGGATCGGCGATTCCGACGAGCTCATCCTCGAAAGCCTCAACCGCCTGCAGAACACCAATCGCGTTCTCGTCGCCAGCGCTCGCACCGGTCAAACCCGGCTGCTCTTCGAAGACAAAGACCCTGCCTGGGTCAACATCGTCGATGAATTCCAGTGGCTCTCCGGCGCCGGGTCCGGCTCAGCAGCCCATGGCAAAACCGACCTGCTATGGCTCAGCGAGCGTGATGGCTGGCGGCATGCGTATCTCATCTCGCGAGCCTCCGGCCAAGCCCGCCTCATCACCAGGTTCGACGCCGACGTCATCGAGTCCGTCCTGCTGGACGAAGCCCATGGCTTCTTCTACTTCCTCGCCTCCCCCGGCGATCCCATCCGTCGCTACCTTTATCGCTCGCGCCTGGATGGAACCGGAACGCCGGAGCGCGTGACTCCCGCGGATCAGCCAGGCACCCATGGCTACCACGCATCTCCTGATGGCAAGTACGCCATCCACCTCTACTCGAGCGCGACCCATCCGCCCAGCTACGACCTCGTCAGCCTCGACTCGCATCGGGTCGTGCGCAGTCTCGTCACCAACGACGATCTGCTCCGGAAAGATACCGCCCTCGATCCGGAACCCGTCGAGTTCACAGAAACCCCGGTGAACGATGGAGCAAAGCTCAGCACCTATGTGGTCAAACCGCCCGGCTTCGACCCAGCGAAGAAATATCCCATGCTCGTCTACGTCTACAGCGAGCCCGCGGCGTGCCAGGTCGAGGATGTCTGGCGTTTTACCCACCTCAGAGCGATCGCGCGCGAAGGCTACGTTGTTGTCAGCTTCGATAATGAAGGAACGCCCGCTCCCCGCGGCCGCGCCTGGCGCAAATCCATCTATCGCCAGATCGGCCTGCTCAATTCCGCCCAGCAGTCCCAGGCCATCGCCGCCTTCGAGCAGTCCCATCCCTTCATCGATACCAGCCGCGTTGGCATGTGGGGACACAGCGGCGGCGGCTCCGCCACCCTCAACGAGATGTTCCGCTATCCTGGCCAGGTACGGGCCGCCGTCGCATCGTCGCCGGTCCCCGACGAGAGGCTCTATGACTCCATCTACCAGGAACGCTACATGGGTCTGCCTACAGACAATGTGAAGGGGTACCAGGACGGATCGCCCGTCGGCGTCGCCGACGGTCTCGCCGGCCGCCTGCTGATCATCCACGGCTCGGGTGACGACAACGTCCACTTTCAGGGCACCGAAATGCTCGTCAATCGCCTCATCGCGCTCGGCAAGCAGTTCGACTTTATGGATTACCCCAACCGGACCCACGCCCTGCGCGAAGGCCCCGGCACCACGGTTCACGTCGATACGCTGCGCTTCCGCTTCCTCGAGGAGCACATCCCTCCCGGGCCACAATAATCCGGAGCCCTGCCCACCAAGATTAGAACGGTACTCTGAATCCCGCTACCAGCGGATTCACTACGCGCACCATCCCATACTTCTGTCCCCGCGACAGATCCTCGGAGTAAAGGACCGCTGCGCCTGAGGATTCCGCCGCCCGCAGAATCAGCGCGTCCCAAAATGAGATCTTGTGGCGAACCTCAATTTCGAG
>JBEKIN010000337.1:0-4712 GCA_050011735.1 Acidobacteriaceae bacterium
GCTGCGGCTGCGTGTCGGCAGCGAGGCCGTCGTTGCGGATGTCGGCAGCAACCCCGACGACTTCAGACGCCATGGGGCCGCGGCCGACGATGAAGGTTTTGCCGATGGGATTTTCACCGGGCCAGAAGCGGCGGGCGCATGTCTGGTTCACGATGACGACTTTCGGCGCGTGGCCGTCGTCGGCAGCGGTGAAGGTGCGGCCGGCGAGCAACGGGACGCGCAAGGTTTCGAACCACTGCGGGCTGATGGCTTCAATGTCGATGAAGGGCCGCTGCGCGAGCGGAACGGCGGGCTGGCCTTCCGGCAGAACCGGCGTGACGCGGGTAAAGCTGAGCGGCAACGCGGCGGAGATAGCGGCGCTGCGGACGCCGGGCAGCGCGGAGACGCGGCGGAGGGTTTCATCGAAGAAGGCGGTTTGCTGATCGGGCTTCGCGTACTTTTCCGTGGGAAGGGAGATGCCCATGGTGAGGACGTTGCTGGAGTCGAAGCCGGGATCGACGCGGAGGAGGCGGTCGAAACTGCGCACCAGCAGGCCGGCGCAGATGAGCAGCAGGAGCGAGAGCGCGACTTGTCCGACGACGAGAAGGCTGCGCATTCGGCCGCGTGAGCGGCTACCGGAGAGGCCGCGGCCCTCGTCGCGCAGCGTGGAATTGAGGTCGGTGCGCGCGATTTGCAGAGCGGGGAAAAGGCCCGTAAGGATGCCGGTGAGGAATGAGATGACCACGGCGAAGAGGAGCACGCGGGCGTCGAGGGTGACGGGGATGCCGTCGGGGAGCTGCGTGGATCCCCACGCGGTGAGCGCGCGATCGGCAGCGAAGCCGAGCGCGATGCCGAGGATGCCGGCGGCGCAGGCGAGGATCATGCTTTCGGTGAGGAGCTGGCGGATGACGGCGGAGCGGCTGGCTCCGAGAGCGGCACGGACGGCGAGCTCGCGGCGGCGGGCCAGGGCGCGGGAGAGCAGCAGGCTGGCGACATTGGCACAGCCGATGAGGAGCAGGACGGCGACGGCGGCGGAGAGGATCCAGAGCTTGGAGCGCAGGTCGGCGACGACGACGTCGCGGAGGGGCGTGACGATCATGCTGCGGGAGGAGTTCGCATCGGGCGCGGTGGGATTCTCGACGCGGTATTGCCGATCGAGGACGGCGAGCTCCGCGTCGGCCTGGGCCAGCGTGGCGCCGGGGGCGAGACGCGCGGCGAATCCGAGATAGCCAACGCCCATGCGAATGCGCGCCGCGGGCATGAGGGTCAGCTCGAAGTAGCGCGGGGTCCAGACCTCGGCTTTGCCGACGAAGGGGAACTGCACGGCGGCAGGCAGAACGCCGATGACGGTGCTGGCCGTGCCGTCGAGCGAGATGACGGTTCCGACGATGTTGGGATTGCTGCTGAAGCGGGTGCGCCAGAGCGTGTTACTGAGAATGACGACGGGATGGCCTTCGGGGCGGCCTTCCTCGGCGGTGAAGGTGCGGCCGAGCTCAGGGCGGACGCCGAGCATGGAGAAGAAATTCGGCGAGACGCGGGCGACGGGAACCTGCACGGGCTCGCCGACGCCGGTGAGGTTGAAGTTGTCACTGGCCCAGGCGGCGGTTTCGAAGGTGCGGGCGTGGTCGCGCAGCAGCTCGTAGCGGAGCAGGGTGAGCGGGCGCTGGTCGGAGTCCGCATAGCGGATGCTGACAAGCTGTTGCGGCTGGCGATAGGGGAAGGGACGCAGCAGCAGCGCGCTGGTGACGGAGAAGATGGCGGTGTTGGCTCCGATAGCGAGGGCGAGGGTGAGGATGGCGACGAGGGTGAAGCCGGGGTTGCGGCGGAGCATGCGCAGGCCGAAGCGGAGGTCGCGGAGGAGCGTGGACATAGAGGGATTATCTAACAGCTGGCAGCTAAACGGCGGTTAGCTATGAGGCGGTTGGCTAAAAGCCGGACAGCTAAAAAGCGGTTAGCGAAAAATGGCGCTTCACGGTCCCTGCGAGAGATTTCTTTGAGGCTAACGCTGACTTGCCTCTCCGGCTTCTACGCGGCGATTGAACTCGGCTGAACCTTTGCGGGGGACGCTGAGGGATTGCCAGCGGTCATGGGCAAAATGCTTCGCGAGCAGGACGATCTGGCCCACGTGATGCGGGTAGTGCGCGAGCTGGCGATTGATGGCCTGCAGGACAGAGTGGGCTTCGCCGCGAATCGTGACGGTGCGGGCGAGGTCGGCGTCGGTGAGGGGCTGGAGCGCGGCGAAGAGGCAGGCCCAGCCGGCTTCCCACGTGGCGAGGAGCGCGGCGCGGGTGGCGGGCGGTTCTTCAAACTCGCCGTCGCGATTGCGGCTGGGCTTTTCGCCGTCGGTGGTGAGGAAGCCGGTCCAGCGGGAGAGCATGTTGCCGGACATGTGCTTGACGATGATGGCGATGGAATTGGCCTCATCGTCGAGTGTCGCGAAGAGCTGCTCGTCGGTGAGCTGATCCATGGCGCGCTCGGCGAGTTTCTTGTAGTAAGCGAAAACGGCAAGCGAGTCTTCGAGGTACGAGGTGGTGAACCTGAGCGCCATGGAAGAAAGTTTAGCGACTGGGACGAGTTTTGGCGAAGCGGGCTGCGGCTTAAGCCGGCTGTCCGTCCGCACCGGCGAGCGTGTAGTACTTCGAAGCGTCGCCGCGTTTAAAGAGTGCATACCAGGCGTCGAGCGCAGGGTCCTGGTAGAGCTGGAGCATGCCGAAGATCTGGTAAGCGAAGTCGACGGGAGCGACGCCCGAGGCGGTGATGAGGCTGCCGTCGGCGATGGCGGGAATATTGCGATACAAAGACCTGCCACGATAGCCGGTGGCCTTGAGATATTCGGGGGCATTGCTGGTGTGGATGCGGTTGTCGAGGAAGCCTGCGCGCGCGAGGGCCAGGGTGGCGGCACAGATGGCGGCGACAGGAACGGCGGCAGCCAGGAATTCGGCGGCTTTTACGATCGCTTCAATATTCTCGCCCTGTTCCCACGCGTCGCCACCGGGAAGGATGAGCATGGCGCTGCCAGCCGGGGAAATAGCGCTGATGGCGGTGTCGGGCTGAATGCGCACGCCGCCCATGGTGGTGACGGTTTCTGTGGTCAGGCCGACGGTAGCGACGCGATAGCGGCCGGGCTCGCGCTGGAAGCGGGGGTTATTGATGCCGGCGATGGCAAACGAAGGCTCCCAGTCCGCCATGGTGGTGAACACGAACAGATAGACCGTCTCTGCTTCCATGCTCACCTCAGCCGCGCGGTGAGGAGCTTTCAGTTTTCCGGCGGTAGGGATGATTGTACGTCCCCGCGGATCGCCAAGAAAAAGAGATTTGGACGAGCGGCATCTATTCCGCGCGCAGGGCCTTGATGGGATCGATGGAGGCGGCGCGGCGGGCGGGCAGGAGCGAAGCGGCCATGGCCAGCATGAGCACGAGGATCGCCGCGAGGACCAGCACCAGCGGGTCGAGGGTGCTGACGCCGAAGACGAAGGATTTGAGCAGGCGTGAGGCGGCGACGGCGCCGGCGAGGCCGATGATGCTGCCGGCGGCGGCGAGTTTGAGGCCGGAGATGAGAACGAGGCCGACGATGGAGGAGCGCTGCGATCCGAGCGCCATGCGGATGGCCATTTCGTGGACGCGCATGGCGACGGTGAAGGCGATGACGCTGTAGATGCCGAGGATGGCGAGCAGCAGCGCGGCTGCGGCGAACGAGGAGATCAACACGGTATTGAACCGGCGCGGCGCTTCGGAGTCGCTGATGGCGTGTTCCATGGTTTGCAGCTGGGTGAGCGGCAGCTGCGGATCGAGCGAGCGCACAGTGGCGCGAATCTGATTCTCCATCAGCTCGGGCGGCAGGGAAGTGCGGAGGACGATGTATCCGCCGTTGCCGTTGAGGTCGGTGGCAGGATTGCCCAGCGACCCGAAGAAATTCTCGGCCTGCTCGACGGCGCCGTAGTATTGCATGCGCGGACTGGCGTCGGGCGAGCCTTCTTTGACGTCGGCAACTTCGCCGACGACGACGGCCCAGGGGGTCACCATTTCCGAGGTGCCGATGCGCATGCGCTTGCCGATGGGGTTTTGGCCGGGCCAGAAGTGCCCGGCGAACGCGTGGTTGACGAGGACCAGGAGTTGGGCGCCTTTGGCATTGTCGGCGGGGGTGAGGAATCGGCCGCGGAGCAGGGGCGTGCCCATGGCCGGGAAGTAGTCGCCTTCGATCAGGATGGGCGTGGCCAGGTCGAGGGTGCCGGGTTTGGCAGGTACGTAGCCTTCCCCGGTGATCGCGGAGTTGCCCTGGGTTCCGCTGGCGGGGAGGAACGACGTGAGGCCGACGCTGCTGGCGCCGGGGAGGACCGCAAGGCGGCGCAGCAGTTCCTGATTGAACTGATCGACAGCGGGCTGCGTGCTGTACTGCTTGCGCGGGAGGTTGTAGTTCGCGACCACGGTGTGGTCGGGACGATAGCCGAGGTCGGCTTCACGCATCTTCTCGAAGCTGCGCAGCAGCAGGCCGGAAGCGGCCAGCAGGACCAGCGCAACGGCGATCTCGGCGATGACGAGGCCGGAACGGAGGCGCGCGTGTCCCGCTCCGGAGGTCCCGGTGCGGCCGCCTTCCTTGAGAGTTTCATTGACGCTGGTGCGGATGGCGGCGAAGGCGGGCGCGACGCCGCTGACCGCGCCGGTGACGATGGCGAGCGCGAGGGCAAAGGCGGCGACGACCCAGTCAAGGCCGATGTTGCCGATGAGGGGGAGGG
>JBEKIN010000338.1:0-4684 GCA_050011735.1 Acidobacteriaceae bacterium
CCCAAAGAGCTCTTCAATCTCACGCAACGCCTGCATGCCATCCCCCAGCACATACAGGTGCTCGAGGAGGACTCAGACGCGAGCGAAGTGGACCAGGGATTGGTCATCCACCATGTCCTGAGCTACCGCATTCTTCCCGGCAAGTGCGGCGACGCCAGTGCGAAGGCGCAACTGGGCCAGGCCGGGATCGCGTGCTTCACCTCTGCGACCGCAAGCGAACGCGTGGCGGAGTTCGGAACCCCCGGCAGCCCGCGCTACGTAGCCGATCCACAGAAGCGGCAACAGGCCGTCGCGGCATTCCAGCGCAATAGCCCGCTGATCCAGGCCGATGCGGCCAAACATATTGCCGATCTCCGTAAAGCGCTCGCCGATCCAACTCAGCGCGCCGCCATTGCCGCCCAGGTCGGCCAGGCCGAGACCACGCGCATGAGCGGCCTCAACGACGACCAGCTCGAGGAAGAACTGATCAACACAGCGACACAGCGTTTTGAAGAGACGATGTTCGTGCCCAGGGTCCAGTCGACCAACCACCTCCATCCGCAGCAGACTCTCTCCATCGCTGCCAGCCCCGGTGAGATCGCGGCCACCCAGCAGTTGTTGCGCCAGGGCGTACCGCAAGGCGGCGCGAGCCCTTCCCAATTCCCCAAACTGCTGAAAATCGTCCCCCCCGCCGAACTTCATCCTGCCGGTCCCCCCGCCCCCGCTGCCGATCAAACCGCCGATACGACCTTTGGCCCCTACATCTTCCTTACCGGATTCACCTTTGGCCAGGATTATGAGTGGCACTGGAGCCAGGAAACCACCATCAACTGGTGCGTCGTCGGCTGTTCTTCAACCTACGGAGTCTACCTGCATGCCGCCTTCACTTATGGTATTGGTCTGCGTTTCCCCATCCAGACCCAGTTGAAGTATCACACCGTGGTTCACCCTAATCATTCAGCCCAGGCGACTGTGACCGCGACTTACACTCCGATTAAGGGCAGCATCGACGACTTTCTTCAATCCGGAATTGCAGCTAACCAGGTTTTTAATGCCCAGGAGTTAGTCGCGCAGGTAGGCGCCGACGCCGGTTACAGCGTCAACCTGCCTGGTTTTAGCCCCAGCAACGACGATGGTTACAGCGCGGACCTGACCAGCGATCTGCCACCTCCCTATACCGGGGGCTCCTTCGCGCCGCCCGCTCCCGGAGCCTCTCCCCTCAATTGCCCCTATGTCGTGGATAATGCCGATCTCCTGCTGGGGCTGCTCGACTTCGGCGTGGTGGGCGCGCAGCTCTTCCCCGCTGTGAATATCGGCCTTTTCTCCAACAAGCTGCAATTTACCCTGGACGACGAGACCCAGAACCGGCAAACAAATGTAACTTCCAGCGGGCAGACCGTATCGGTGGATGTTACCTCGCGCACAGGAGGAACCACCCAGACCCATTTCAGTTTCGGAAATCCCGTCTACAACCTCGAGTTCAGCCTCACTCCGGGGCTCGAGCTGCACGTTTTCGTGGACGTCGGTGTTTGGTCGGATAGCTGGAACCCGACGCTCTGGTTCCCTCAGGTCTCGGTTGATCTTCCGCCCAATGGTATCGATTTCGGCTGCCATGCCGGAACTACCTGCCTGCTCGATTTCCAGAACGTCTATAACCCAAGCACCGGACAGGTCAATAACGTGAGCGAGGAAGAAGCCACCGCCGACAGAATCCTGACCCAGTCGGGCTGTCAGCGCGTGAACAACCAGGAAGGCAACTACCAGTGTCCCGTAAAAGGCATGCTTGGATTGTGTCAGGCCATGCTGAAGAATGGCGCAGTCACGAGTTGCAGCGCCCTTGTGCCCACCGTCGTTGACGACATTCTCAAACGCGGAAAATGTACGAGCAATGACGGCGCCTACACCTGCCCCCAGCCCATGATGGGCCTCTGCCAGGTCTATCTCAAAAATCAGGAGATCCTCTCCTGTACCCAGGCTAAGTAACTCCGCACTCTATTGCGGTATCACAAAAAGTGTGATCGACCCAGCAGGGAAAGCGTAGCTGCTGATCGTGCTCGTCGAAGACCCCGACCCCGGCGGAGTCACCACCGCCGCCGGCTGCGCCATAATCGCTGCCAGGTTCGCCCCACTATATTGATAGACCGCTGCGTTCCCGCTCGCCGTCACGCCCTCCAGGGCCAAACTGCTGGTCAGCGTCCCGAATGTCTTGTTGATCACCACCACCGTCACCGACTGGTCCGACGTCCGCAGCGCCCCGTACACCGACAGCTGTCCCTGGTTCGCGCTCGTCGAAGCCAGCGCCATGTCCCCAAACGTCGACTTAGCCCCGTCATAATTCCGATAAACAGCAAACGCCAGATTCCCCGGCCCCTGATCCGCCCACGTCGTCGTCGGCCACAGCGTCGCCAAATCCAGCCCATACGCGCCAAAAATCCCCAGCACATCGGCCTGCGTCAGCGCCCCGTTGAGCGACTCCAGCCCGCCGAAGTTATATTCGTCGATCGCCGTCTTCGTCCCCGGATAACTACTCGCCACCCACGACTGCAGCATCGGGACCACCTGCGGCGCCTGCAGCGGCGTCGTGCAGTTCGACGTGTAATTCGAATCAGTCGTGTAGTTCGGCTGCGCGTAATTCGCATCCGTATACGTCGGATCCCACAGCGCCCGCGTTGAGTTCAGTCGTACCTGCTGCTCCACGCTGTCGCCCGCCGTCGTCAACCCCACCGAATTCCCGCTGCCCGCTGGATAATCCGGCGCGAAATACCCATGGATGTCCACATAATCCAGCAGCCGTATCCCATACGTCGCCTCCGCCACCTTGAATTGCTGCAAATAGTACTCGATCATCGGCGCCCCGCCGTGCGCCTTCCGATCCGCCGGATTCTGCCACGGCTCGTAGCACGGTCCCGTGCCCCATCCGCCCTCAATATCCTTCTTCGAATAAAAGTAATTCCACCAAAAGTCGATCACCGGCCCGCTCACCATCGCCGTCGGATCCACCGTCTTGATCGCCAGCGCCGTCCCGATCCCGCCCTGCGTCACTTCGTCATACGTCGAAGGAACCGGATGCACGTCCCGATGCACCGCATCCCACCACGCCGGCTCGTTATCCAGATCCCAGATCGAAACCCCCTGCGCCGGACCCGAAGCCGGATTCCCCGGCCCATACGCGCTCACCACCGAACTCACCCAGCCTCCGGTCCACGTCCCCTTCGCCCACGCCAGCGTAGCCGCGCTCGCGGCCGGCGGCGTCGGCGGAGGCTCCGCCACGCTGGTGATCGCCGGCGTCGTCGTCGTCCCCAAAATCGAGCATCCCCCTGTCGCCGTGCACCCTCCCGTTCCCTCCGGATACTCCCCGTCCCCGCAGCTCCCGTTGTAGCTCACCTGCCCCGGAATCGTGGACTCCGGAAAACTGCACGCTCCCGGCGTGTCGTTTGAAACCCAACCCTGCACCGGTGCCGTCCCCAGCGCCTTCGTCCCCACCGCGCTGTTCGCCGTAATGAACTGCGTGAAGTTCACGCTGCTTCCCGAGGCGGACAGCATCTGCCCTTCGCCCGCGAAGTTCTCGAAGTAGTAGTCGCTCGCCGAGTTGGTCACGTTGGTCTGGTAGTTGTATCGCGACGTGGCATCTCCGCCCCACCGCGTCACTGTGATGTTCGCGTTCGCCGCCGTCGTCGGATCCAGCAGGTACGCATTCATCCCGTAAATCAGCGGGCTGATCGCGTGCGTCTCATCGCCCACATTCACCGTCAGCGCCGGACCCGCGGCCGTCGCCGGAGCCTGCAGCGTCACCGTCGCCGTCGCGCTCTTCGTCGCATCCCCCGCCGCATACGCCGTCACCGTCGCCGTCGCCGGAGCCGGAAACGGGCTCTCATACAATCCCGTCTTGTCCACCGAACCCGCGCTCAGCGTCCACCCCGTCGGCCCCGTCACCAGCCACGTCACCGCTGTGTTGAACGTCCCTGTCCCCTGCACCGTCGCCGTAAACTGCACCGTCGTCCCAATCGCCACCATCGGCGCGGTCGGCGTCAGCGTCACTCCTGTGATCGCGTTGTTCGGCGGTGGAGTGATCGTGCCCCCTCCGCCCCCGCCGCATCCCAGTACCAAAGCATAAACAGCGGAACACGTCAGTCCCGCAAAGCCCCGCAATTGCATCCGCATAATCGCACCCGTCTCCTCTTGTCTCCCGTTAAGAGCTTTCGCTAAACGCTTTTCGGCTAAACGCCTCTCGCTAGAAGCTCTTCACTCCTGACGCACGAAATTTTACGCCTCCCCTCCCCGCTGCAACATCCCGTTTTCCGGCCACCCAAACACTGGCGTAACCCGCTCTGCAACCCCTCACCTCGCCGCCCGTTCCACATCCATGTCCCGAAACGCCCTCCCTTTCCCCTTCATTTCTTCTCGCCCCGCCTCTCCGTCCGGTGGTACGCTTCTCCGCACCCGGACTGCAAGCCGCGCCGGCCCTCCCCAACGTCCCCCCGCGCGCTGGCACCTGCGAATCCCGCCACCCCTTTGGAGGACGTGCAATGTCGACCCACCTGTCAGCGCCGCGCCGCAACTGGACCCTCACCCGATTCCCCGCCCTCGCGATCGCCGCCCTAGCCGCGGCCACCCTCGCCCTCGCACCCGCCGCCTGGTCGCAGTCCCAGCCCGCCCCGGTGCAGCCCACCAGGCCGGGCACCAACCAAAGCGCGCCCGAGCCCAC
>JBEKIN010000339.1:0-4655 GCA_050011735.1 Acidobacteriaceae bacterium
CTTCCAGATCCGCCCCCAGCGTCGTGCTCTCCTGCACGTTCACCGCATACAGCACTGGCTTCTGCGACAAAAACATAAATCCGCGAATCAGCTTCTTCTCCTCGGGACTCATCTCCAGTTCGCGCAGCGGTATCTCCGCCTCCAGTGAAGCCTTGCACCGGATCAGCAGCGCATTCTCCTTCTCCAGCTCCGGAGTCCGCATCTTCTTCAAATCTTTTTCCAGCCGCTCCAGCCGCTTCTCCACCTGCGTCAGGTCGCTGAGCATCAGGTCGAACTCCACGCTCTTCACATCGCGCAGCGGATCGATCGCCCCCACGTGCGCAATCGAATCGTCCTCAAACGCGCGCAGCACGTGGATCAGTGCATCGACGTTCCGCAAACTGGTCAGGAACGCCGTTTCCTTCAGCGCCTCCTGCCCAATCGCCGCAACGTCCGCGTACTCCACCGTCGCGTGGATCAGTTTCTTCGGGTTATAGAGCGCCGCCAGCCGATCCAGCCGGTCGTCGGGCACCTTCGCCACGCCCAGATGCGCCTCGCGCGAATACCCGCGCTCCTCGACCTTCGCCCGCGTCAGTATCTTGAACAGAGAAGTCTTGCCCACCTGCGGCAGGCCGATAATGCCGGTTTTCATCGTGATCCTGAGAAGAATTGTGCGTTCTGCGCCAATTCTCGATCATATGTCATCCGGCACGAAGCAATGCCGCTCCCCTTACTCCTGCGTCGATGGTCGCGGCCCCAGCCACAACCGCCCCAGCACCAAAATCACCAGCGCCATCGCGCACCACGCGAACCAGTCCCCCAGCAGCAGGAACAGCGTTCCATCATGCCCCGCCGGCACTTCCGACAGCAGCGTCGCAAACTCGCCCGCATTGCTCGGCGTCTGGCCCACCACGCGTCCGCGATCGTCGCTCGCATACAGCAGCCCGTTTCTCGCTGCACGCACCAAACTGAACCCATCTTCCACCGCGCGCATCCGCGCGATGTGCCCATGCCAGAAGCCGTCGATCTTGAAATCCCACGCGGGTGACAGCATCAGCCCCGCGCCCGCGCGCCCATAACCCCGTGCCGGCTCGGTGAAGTCCATGTCTTTGCAGATCGCCACCCCCCACGTCTCGCCGGCCGCCGCGCCCACGCCCCTGAACAGCGTCCGCGACGTTCCCGGCGTAAACATGTTCTCGAAAGGCGGCAACAGATGCTCCTTTTGATAGGTGGCGACCGCTCTCCCCGGCGCGAACACCCATGCCTCGTTGTGCCGCACCGCGCCCGAAACGTGATTCACCCCCACCACCAGCATCGCGCCCGTCCGGTCCGCGACACCCTGCAGGATCGCATCCACCGGCCCCACATCCGGATCGACCACTACCCCCATGTTCTCCGGCATCACCACCACCTGCGCGCCCCGCGCAATCAGTTCTTCCGCCTGTTGCGCGTACGCCCCGAACAGCCGCTGCGCATCCGCGCCCGGCCCCGCTACACCCGCGTTCGCCCCCACGTCCGACGCCACCAGTCCCACCCGCATCACCGGCCCCGGCTGCCGGATCGCCATCCGCACCGCGCCAAAGATCAGCACCGCCGCAACGACTCCCACCGTCGCTCCCAGGATCCGCACCGCCGATCCTGGCGCCGTTCCCCGCACATGAATCGCCAGCGCCAGTCCCGCCGGAAACAGCAGCAGCACAAACCCCATCCCCCATGGCCCGGCCAGCGAAGCCGTCTGCAGGAACGGCAGAAAATTCAGCTGCGTATAGGCGAGGCACCCCGCCGATCCATGCGGCCACAACAGATTCCGCACGTATTCAAACGTCACCCACGCCGCCGGCAGCGCCACCCACGCGCTCCACACCGCTCCCCGCCGCGCCAGCCCGCGCATCAGCAGCACGCACAGGGCAAACACCAGCGCGAAAGTGCCGAACACCGCCAGCCACGCGAGGAACGGTGCTCCGCCCTGCCGCATGTAAGCCAGCATGTTCAGGCACCCCACCAGCCACGCCGCAAACGCCACCAGCCCCGCCTGCCACGCGCGGCTCCGCAGCGCATACACCAGCACCGGCAGCGGCGCAAACCACATCGGCGGCCAACGCGGCATCAGCCCGTTGCCCCAGTACATCGCCGCCGCTGTCAATGCAGCTGCCAGCAGCGCAATTAACACACCCCGCAACTTACCGCCGGATTCCATGGAAATATCTCCTGAATGCTCGATGGCACAACGCCCGAAATTCCTTTTCACTCAGCCCCACGCGTCCGCCCACATACAGCATGGCCAGCCCCTGGATCAATGCCCCCGTCTCAAACGTCATCTCCCACGCATCGTCCTCGCGAAAGATCCCGCTTTTCATCCCCGCCTCAAACGCTTCCGCCGCAAAGTTCGCCGTCGGCGACCGCCCCGCCCGAAAATCCTCCGGAAACCGCCGCGCTCCCTCGCGCCTCCGCAAAAACATCAGCTCAAACAGCCGCGGCTTCTCCAGCGCAAAATCCAGAAACACATCCACCACCTTCATCACCCGCGCCTCGACTTCCACCGGCATCCGAGTGCTCTTGAGCCCCGCTGCCAACCCTGCAAACCCCCCGTCCGCCAGCGCGTTCAGCAGCCCATCCCGATCCGTATAGTGCCGGTACAGTGCCATCGGAGTAATCCCCACCGCTCCCGCCACCCGCCGCATCGTCACCGCCTCCGCGCCTCCGCGCTCCAGCAGCTTCCCCGCGGCCGCCGCAATCTTTTCCGCAGTCGAAACCTTCCGCATGTCTACGCTGTATACCACAATTGCGTATACGCCGTATACTCCCTCGCCGGCCCTCCCGCGAATCCCCGCCGTTGTCTTCCCCGCCACTGTTGAACCCGTTGATTCCCGGTGGAAATCTATTCCGCTATTCCGTTGACCCCATCTCCCCGCCGCGTATCGAATAGCGGTGAGGGTTTGTATTACTGCCGTCATCTCGGAGACGTGTCGCAGGACCCTTTTCCCAGCCGTGCTTTTGCGGAGGCCGAAGTCTCAAACAGACACAACGACAGCACGCTCGAGCATTTCCACTTGCATCCCATCCGGCACAGCAGCATTTCTGTCGAGGAACGCCCAAAGATCCAGCGTCCCGGATGAACACAGATTCAAAGTGAAAATGCCGCAAGCGGCCTGACTCTGTCTCGCGTCTCTACGGTTGCGAAAGGCCCGCCCGAATGACCCTTGGGATTGCGGTTCCGTTTCCTGGCGGTTCCATCCTCTGCGCCGATTCCCGAATCGAGGCCAGCGATGGATCGTCCGCCCCCGAAATCGATGCCGCCCTCATGTCCGTCACCTCCGGCAAGCGCATCTTCGCCATCACCTACGCCGCCAAAGATCCCCGCGCCGGAAAAATGCTCGCCTCCGAAATCGCCTCCGTCGCCTGCAACGCCGCTTCCCGCCAGGACATCGTTCCCGGCATCAAGCGCGTCATGGGTGACTGGTTCCGCTCCTACGGCGTCGCCCAGATTCCCTCCATCCAGTTTCTTGTCGCCAGCAATTCCACCGAAGACAACGCCGGCCGAATCCTCCTCTGCGAGCCCCCCTCCACCGTCATGGAAACCTTCGGCCCCTGCATCGTCGGCGCTGGCGCTCGCTCCATCAATCCCATGCTCAAACTCCTCACCCCTCGCTTCAATCAGAGCTTCAGCCTCCGCTCCACCGTCCTGCGTATGACCTACCTCAACTACCTCGCCCGCAAGTACGACCCCACCATCGGCGAGGAAACCGAGATGATCGTTCTCTCCAACCGCGGCTCCTTCACCTACATCGATCGCCGCGAGCTCAAGCAGGCCGAAGGCCTCGGCGAGAAAGTCGATGCCCTCCTCCTCGACATGGCCCGCCAGGTCCTCTCCGCCGAAATGGAACAGAACCCCCAGACCATCGCCGAAGAATTCCTCCGCGGCTACTTCGACGTCATGGAACAGAACCCCCAGGTCTACTTCCCCTCTCTCAGCTATCTCGACAAGCTCAGCACCGCCGCCGGCCCCGTGGCCGTACCCCTCTCCACAGGCACTCTCGGCTAAACAATCCCGGTGCCCCGCGCCCCGTGCCCTGTGCCCGGTGCCCCGCGTCTCCGTTACAATCCGTCACATTGAGTCGCAGTTCGTACCAGCCTCACAGTAGACTGGCGCGATGCGGCCCGATTTCCCTGGCCCCAGACACCCGGTTCGAAGGCGGCACAATTCATGGACGACTTCTGGCAGGACCTTCGCTACACCTTCCGCGTGCTCATCGCCAACCCGGCCTTTACCTTCACCGCCATCGCCGCTCTCGCCCTCGGCATCGGAGCCAACACCGCCATCTTCACCGTCGTCAACGCCGTCCTCCTCAAGCCCCTCAGCTATCCCGACCCCGACCGCATGGTCCAGCTCATGAACACCGAGCCCGATGGCCAGTGGGCCGGCGCTTCCCCCACCAAATTCAACAACTGGCGCGCCCAAACCAGCGTCCTTCAGGACGTCACCGCCTACGACTTCGGCGGTCCCGGCTTCAATCTCACCGGCGCCGTTCCCGAGCAGGTCCACGGCATCCACGTTTCCGAAGCGTACTTCCGCCTCTTCGGCGCGCCCATCATGCTCGGCCGCACCTTCACGCCCCAGGAAGATTCCCCCAACGGCGGCAAAGTCGTCGTCATTAGTTACGGCCTGTGGCAGCGCA
>JBEKIN010000340.1:0-5044 GCA_050011735.1 Acidobacteriaceae bacterium
TATGCGCGCCACGATACCCTGCACAGTGTGCATTTGCTCGATGTGGAGTTTGTTCAGGTCTTGCGGCGTCTGGTGCGTGAGGGAACGTTGGCCCCCAGGAGGGCCGTGGAGGCTATCGAGGACATGGCCGCTCTTCGCATCACCCGCTATGCTCCGGTACTGCTCCTCCAGCGGATCTGGCGGCTCCGGCAGAATCTGAGTGCATACGATGCGGCCTACGTAGCGCTCGCCGAAGAATTGCAGGCTCCTTTGATCACCCGCGACCGGCGGATTGCAGCTGCTCCGGGCCACGCGGCCGCAGTCGAGGTCTTCTGAGGACCACCATGCAGGCGATGTCTTGAGTTCGCGGCGATGCAGCCGAGTGTGACGCAAAGAGCCTGGCCTGCATCGCAATCCGGCCAAATGCCCGATCAGATCTCCGCCAGTCCTCGCTGCACCAAATGGATCGAGATTGAACCCTCACCCACCGCGGAGGCAACCCGCTTCACATTGCCGGAACGAATATCGCCAACGGCGAAGACATATCGCCAACGGCGAAGACACCAGGCAGACTGGTTTCCAGCATCTCCGGAGGTCGGCTGAGCGGCCATTTTAGCGGCGCGTTGTCCAGAATCGGGTCCAAATCCCGTCCTGTGAGGATGAACCCTTGTTGATCGAGGGCGACGCATTCTCGCAACCAGTCTGTACGCGGCGAAGCACCTGCCATCACGAACACATGCCGGATGGTACGCGTTGACTGTTCGCCTGTTGCCCGGTTCAGCCAGGTCACACGCTCGAGGTGAGAATCGCCTGCCAATGCGGCAATCTCGGTTTGCAAGTGCAGTTCGATGGCCGGATTCTCATCGATTCGCTGGATCAGATAGCGCGACATTGTTTCTGACAATGCCTTGCCGCGAACCAGTATGTAGACCTTGCTTACTGTCTCTGCCAGGAAGGCCGCTGCCTGTCCGGCAGAGTTGCCGCCGCCAATTACGATGATCTCCTCGCCTGTGCAAAGTTGCGCTTCCATGAATGTGGCCGCGTAGTAGATGCCTCGCCCCTCGAACTGCTCCAGATTCTCAACCTTCGGCTTGTTGTACTGTGCGCCCGCGGCGATAACAATACTCCGCGTGTCGATGAGGCCACCGTCTTCCAAAGTAAGCTGGTACGGCCGCTGCTCGCATCTGATCTTCACCACCTTCTGGCCGATCATCATGTGAGCGCCAAATTTTTCTGCCTGCACCACCGCACGGCCCGCAAGCTCCTGCCCCGAGATGCCCATTGGAAAACCGAGATAGTTCTCGATTTTTGAGCTCGCGCCCGCCTGGCCTCCGGGGAACTCCGATTCGATCACCACAGCGTCCAGCCCTTCGGAAGCCGCATACACGGCCGCGGCTAAACCTGCCGGACCGCCGCCCACAATCGCGACATCATGAATGCGGTACGGGTCTGTTCGGCCTGTGATCCCCAGACACTCCGCCAGTCGCTGATTGGTCGGATTTCGCAACACACGCGTTCCGCTGCAGATCACAACGGGAATGTCCTCCAGCTTGATGTCGAACCGATCCAGAAGTTCCTGCGACCCTTTGTCGCTGTCCAGATCCACATAGCTGTGGGGATGGCCGTTGCGGGTAAGGAATTCGCGCAGCCGCAGCGTATTGGATGAGTGCTGCGATCCCAGCACGATCGCATTCCCCAGGCCTGCCGAAATCAGCGCGACGCGGCGCAGGAGGAAAGCGCGCATGAAGAGTTCGCTCAGCTCAGCATCCTTCGCAATCAATGTGCGCAACGCGTCTGCGCTGAGTTCGAGGAATTCCCCCGGCTCGGCCACCCGCCCGCGCGCGAGAGAGCGCGCCCCGGAGATCATGACAACTTCGCCGGAGAATTGGCCAGGCCCGTAGGTCACAAACACCTGCTCGCCGGAAAGTCCGGGCATTGCGATGTCCAGCTTTCCCCCGAGCACCACGAAACAAGACACGCCCAACTTGCCCGGTTCGAAAAGAATTTCTCCAGACAGGACCGATCGCACCGTGCCATGCGGCCGGATGCGGTCGATCTGCGCCGGCGTAAGAACAGGAAAGGCTTCCCCTTGCCGGTCAGGCACCTTCAATGACGGCAACATTATCCGGTTTCCCCCATCAACCCATCCTGCATGTTCGCATACCAGGCTTGCAAACAAACGCGGGGCGTGCGCCTTCCTTCAGGCCCGAGAGGAACAGGTCACGCCCAGCCAGGATTGCTTTGCCGCTGAATGTCGCCCGGGTACGCAGTTCCCGGATCGTCGGCAACCGGAAGTTTCACGGCCGCCAGCCTCCGGGACGTTATTTCCGTATTGCCGGTAATTCGGCCCTAACGCCGCTAGGGTTGACCAGACCGCCAGTACGACCGGGCGACCGCCGGTCACCAGTCCTGGTGTTACCGAACGAGTTACCCGCACGCCTCAAAGACATTCAAAGTAGACCCAACACGTCATTGGCGTCATTCTCCAGGTCCCGCAACATCAATACACTCTACTGAGCCTCTTCCAATTCATCGAAACCCAATCATTGTGTTTCACCGATGAAGTGGCATGAGAAGGCACGGAAAGCCGGGCTTTGCTCTGTCACGCTTCTTACCCCCCAATCGAGCTGAGCCGGTAGCAAGGAGCATTGGACAGTGCGCGGCATGACTACGCCGGTCAGATTTCCGCCAAATCTAAGTCGGAATCGGAGCCGTAACTCGACGGTAACTAACCTCTGGAGGGGCAGTCGTTCCCAGAATCGCTTGCCGGTCATCAGCCTGGGGTTACCTGAATAATCGATTTGCTGAGTGAGCGGTAGAGATGAGGAGTTAGCCCGAATATTTTCTTGACATCCCTGCTCTTTGTCCCCGAGACTTTGGGCCTGGAATCTCTTCCAGCGATTCAACCGCTACAGGGCAGGGGAGCTGGCATGAAACGAATCTTCTCAAGCAGCATAAGACGAATGGCGTTCGTTCTTGGGATCGTGGGTCGGGGTGTCAGACCCTGCCCTGGTAAGTCTGCGCACACGTGTAACGGGCCAGCATCTTATAAGGAGCTTCGCTCTTCGATCCCTTATTTGCGTCTTTTGCTCGGTCTGACGTTCCTGGTTTTCCTGGCGGCTGGAGGCGGCGCGGGTTCCAACTCAGTTGCTCACGCCCAGGGCCTTCCTGCGTGCGGTGCAGGTACGACTCCATGTATGCTCGGTCCCAATCTTGAGGTCGTCGGCCTAACAGGTACTTTATTCAGCGGTACCGGTCCATGCGTGGGTGGAACCAGTTCGTTCGTGGCGAGCCCCACCAGCCCGGGTTTTTCGGCTGCTGGCATCCCGACGCCATGCGCGGCGTTCAGCAGCACCCAAAGTGAAACGTTTAGCGTAGTCGCTATGAACGGCTACGAAATTGATGGGATAAGCGTATCCGGCACCTGCGGTGTCACAGGCAGCAACTCATTAACTCTATCAGCCAGCTCGAGCACCGTTAACTCGGTCATCGTGACGTGCCCGGAGGAGAGTAGCGTTGGCGCGACCGCGACGGTTAACAGCCAGTTAGCAGTCACCCCTGTGACGAACCTGACGGCAACGATCTCATCCTCGAACACGTCGACTGTTGGCGGAAGTTCGTCAGATTCTGCGGTTTCATGGTATTTCTTACTTTCTCCGGAGATTGGAACCTGCGCGAATCCTAATCCGAACCCGAATCCAAATCCGGCGTCGTTTGCCAATCCGGGCGACTTCAACGGCGACTGCAAGAGCGACATCCTGTGGCGGAACACCAGCACCGAGCAGGTCTACGCCTGGCTGATGAACGGCACCACGTATTCGGGTAGCGGGAGCCCCGGCAGCCCCACCTCGGACTGGGTCATACAAGGAGTTGGCGATTTCAACGGAGATGGCAAAGCCGACATCCTGTGGCGGAACAGCACCACCGGAGAGGTCTACATCTGGCTGATGAATGGGACCACGTTTACGAGCAGCGGGAGCCTCGGCTCCGTCTCCTCCGACTGGAGCATTGCGGGGGTTGGCGATTTCGATGGGGACGGCAAAGCCGACATCCTCTGGTGGAACAGCAGCACTGGCCAGGTCTACCTCTGGCTCATGAACGGGACGACGATGACGGGCGGCGGGAGCATCAGCTACGTCTCCTCCGGATGGACCATTGCGGGCATCGGCGATTTCAATGACGATGGCAAAGCCGACATCCTGTGGCGCAACAGCACTACAGGCCAGCTCTACATCTGGCTGATGAGTGGGACCTCGTTGACCAGCAGCGTGAACCTCGGCTCCGTCTCCTCGGACTGGAGCATCCAGGGCGTTGGCGATTTCGATGGGAACGGCACGAGCGACATCCTGTGGCAGAACAGCACCACGGGACAGGTCTATGTCTGGTTCATCACCGGAGGCGCGATGTCGGGCGGTGGCAGCGTCAGCTACGTTTCCCCCGGCTGGAACATTCAGGGCGTGGGCGACTACGATGGCAGCGGTCGAGCCGGGATCCTGTGGCGGAACAGCTCCACAGAGCAGGTTTACATCTGGCTGATGAACGGGACCACGTTGACGAGCAGCGGGAGCCCTGGCGCCCCTGACGCGACCTGGCAAATAGCCCCCTTAGCTCCGTAAGGTTGCTCGACCCAGGCTCCTTGCAACATTGCTTTCTTTCCGCGAGCAACAACTACGCGCTTGACAAGAGGCTTCGGCGAGTTCTCGCCTAATTGTCGGCTACACCGAAGTTTCGTTCTCCGCGACCGGTTGCTGGCTGCGAATCGTTCCCTGGGAGCACAACGACGAGGCCTGTATCAGGCCACCGCTCGAAAGCTCACCCTGGCGAGTGCACGCGAGTGAACGAGTCGAGCCGGTGCCGATAATAAGGACGCGAAGCGCCTTCGTTGCTGCCGCTGCCCCTTTTCCCCGCGCCCTCGGTCCGCGCGCTGAGCCGAAGACTTGTCAGTGTTTCCATCGCGAAGGGCGAAAATCGCGTAACGTTACTTTTCCTCGAAAAACTGTCAATCCTTACGTTCGTAACTGCGCGCCTTAACTCCTTTCAGTGGCGTGCGCATCGGTTTCAACCA
>JBEKIN010000341.1:0-4614 GCA_050011735.1 Acidobacteriaceae bacterium
GCAGCGCATTCCATCAAGGTCCAGAGCCTCGGCTCACAAAAAGACCGGATACATTTGCGCAGACCAACCCGTCCATCTTCACTTTTCGCTTGCGACACGGCGGCGGACCATACATTCCGTATCGCGGTAATTCTTCTTATTCGCTGGTATTGGCGCCCGCGTTGGCGTGGTCAATGGCGCTTCCACGGGGATCCGGCTTCACCGTAACCGGTTGCGTGTAGGTCTGCCCATCCACGGTCAGGCGCACCCCGTATTCACCCGGCGCCAGAGCCACCGGGCCTCGGCGGTCCGGTCGAGCCGGCGCGCCGCAGCTACAACGCAAACTCATCGACATGCCCCTGTTGCGAAATGTGGAAGAGAGCGAAAGTTCAAGTTAGCACGTCATCCACGTGCCAGAAGTAAGGCGAGGGCGGACCAATCGAAGCGTCAGGCCAAGAGCGTATTATCACCAGAAATAAGCAGCCTCCATCTTGGGAGAGCCGGGTTCTCCGTCAATGATCTGCGTGCTCAGCACGGCTTCCATGTTCTTCTTATCGCCACTCTGTTTGACGGCGCGCATGAGTTGCGCGAGGTCGGCGTTGTCGGTGAGGAACTCGCCTGCCACGCGCGTACCGCCGCGTCCGATGCCCGCGATCACCACGGCGACCTGGCCCGTGTTGCTATCGGTGAATCGCGCGACAATCGCGTAATCGCGATAATTGTTGGTCGCCATCTGCACGCTCCGGTCCACCACCCATTTCGACTGCCCGGGCGCCCTGCTGTCTTCGATCCACAGCCGCGTCATGGTCGCGTCGTTGGCAAAGTGGTAACGCAACGGACCGGTCAAACGAAGCGTCCAGGCATTGTCGAAGGCCCCGACAAAAACTGTCGGCCCCCGCCGCAGGTCGTCGAGGTTGGTCGCTCCTTCACCTTTCAGGCCGTACTGCTTCCCCTTGGACTGCAGAATCCCCGCTGCCTTAACCACCGCATCCAGATCGTCGATGACGATTGCTGTTAGTTTGTCCTTCAGCTCAATCTGGCGCGACGGATCGGCTGCGTCCCGCAACTCAATCACGGAGTACTCGAGCTGATCGGCGACGCACACCAGCACCGGCTCGGCTGGAGAGAGGACCGGCTGCCAGAACTTGTCAAAGGCGGTCGGCCCGGTGCGTAGCCACACCACGGATACCCCCAATGCGGTCAGCACCAGGACACAGACGGCGCACCAGCGCAGAATTGTCCAGAGAGATCTGTGTGGTTCCGCGGAAGGGACAGGCCCGAGCACAGCAACTGGGCCAGCATCGTGCTCCCGTATGGCGGCCATCGGCGTGGACGACGGCCAGTGAAACTGCGGAACATACGATCCCGACGGGAGCGAAATGCGCAGCTCATTGCTGTGCGCCGGATCCTGATAGTACTGCGCGACCCGCTTGCGGATCTCAGCGGCAGTGACGCGCACGATGGGATCGGTCGCGGTATCGTAGTCGGCGTCGCGGCCGAAGATTTCGATTCCAAGCGTGCGCTCTTTGATTTTCTCGACGTCGCCGGCCAGCGTCTGCTCCACCACGAACCGCAGGAAGTTCGGGAAACGCCGGCTGTGATTGAAAAAGGGGCTCGCCAGCAGCCGGTCCAGCTCATCGCGAACCGCGTCACCGCTTGGCATTTCGATCACATCCTGTTGGTCCCGCATCGTCTGGTTCGCTGCATCCCGGCTGGATCGAAGCGATTATACCCCGCTGCCGCACTTTTTACCTGAGACAGCGAGTCAATCCCAAGCCATTGGCCAGCAATGACTTATCCACACTTATCAGGTAAAGATTTGCCGTAAGAACCCCTGTGGCCATGCCGTAAGGAGCTTGTCAGCCGCTCCGCAACGCGCCTAGAAAGGTCGCTGGATTTTCAGGGCCCCGCGTACGACCGGTGTCGCGATTCAGGCCTGGCAAGTCCCACGTGCCACGCCAGACGCATCAGGAGGCTACACATTGACAACAAGGAATAACTGGATATCACGGTTCCTTTCGCATTGGGGGGCTATCTCGGTCCTGTTCGCTCTCTGGACGGGAATTGCGCCGCCCATGCATGCGCAAATCGCAACCACGACCGCAACCATCTCCGGCACCATCACCGATCCCACCGGGGCCGTCCTGCCGAAAGCGGTTGTTACCCTCGCCAGCTCGCAAGACGGCATCGCACGCACCTTCACTACCGAGAACGCGGGGCGCTACATTTTCACGCAGCTGCCACCCTCAACGTACACGCTGAGCGTGAAGGCGAAGGGGTTCAAGGTCTTCGAACAGACCGGGCTCATCCTGAACGCGTCGGAGTCAGCAACGCAGGATGTGAGTCTGACGGTCGGGTCTGAAACTGAGAGCGTGATGGTCACAGCCGATGCGACGCAGCTTAACCTCGACAACTCGAACGTCGCTGCGGACATTCCTGGGAAGGACATTACTGAGTACCCGCTCAACATACGCAATGTCTACAGCCTGGCCACGCTCAACGCGTCCGTGAGCAACACTTCCGAGGGCCAGATGCTGCTCGGCGGCGGCACCAACACTACCGATGACGCCGACCAGGACATTTCTTTTATGAACTTCGCCGGCGGCTTCTTTGGCAGCACCGGCTTCATGCTCGACGGCGCATGGGATACGGATACCGAGTGGGGTGGGGTTATTTTTGTTCCCTCCGTCGACTCGGTCCAGGAGTTCAAGGTCCAGAACAACTCCTTCACCGCTCAGTACGGATGGAGCACGGGCAACGTCATCAACGTTGTCACCAAGTCCGGCACGAACAAGTTCCACGGCAGCGGCTGGGACTTCTACCAGAACCAGGACTTCAACGCCATCCCGTATTTCTCCACCTCGAACCAGAAACTTTCGCGGCAGGAGGGTGGCGGTTCTGCCGGCGGTCCGCTCTACATCCCGGGGCTCTATCGGCAAAAGGAAAAGACCTTCATCTTTGGTCTGTTTGAGCACCTGTCTATCTCGAGTCCTACGGTGGATACCTACACGGTTCCCGACAGCAACTTTCGCAACGGGAACTTCTCTGAGATCCTGGGCACCACGCAGGCCGGCACCGACGGTCTCGGGCGGCCCATCTACGTTGGTCAGATCTACGACCCGCGCAGCGGGCACGCCATTACTGCCGGCCAAGCCGACATAAAAACAGTGTCCAATCCTTATGGAACCGGGCTCGTGGCCACGCAAAGCGGCTTCATCCGCAACCCGATTCTTGGGAACATCCTTTCCAATCTGTCGGGCTATGTGCCGGATGCTGTCGGCTCAAAGCTGCTGGGCTATTACCCCGCGGGCAAAGGCACGGGCCTGGCTAACAACCTCATAGTCTCCGGTACCGCGCCTGCACACTCCAATGAGTACAACATCCGCGTGGATCACAACATCAACTCCAGCTCTCGTGCCTATTTCCGCTACTCCTACAAGGAGGAGTTCAAAACCGGCGCCGCCAGCGACTGGGGCAATAGTCCGGCCGGCCCCGGCAATGCAAGGCCCAATAACCGCTGGGGCATGTGGGCGGGATACTCGTACGTCTTCAATCCCACTTTCACTATGAACCTCACTTCGGGTGTCTCCATCTGGCACGAGACCTCCGACAACCAGTCCTTCGGATTCGATCCCACCACCCTCGGCCTTCCTGCCTACCTGAAGCAGAACGACCCACTCTTCCCGATGGTCAACATTGGAGGAGAGTCGCCTCTCGGTCCCGGGGCCAACGATCAGCAGGCCGTCACCAACCACGGTCCAATCGGCACGCTGTCAGGTGACTTCATCAAAGTCAACGGCAAACACACGCTGAACTTTGGTGCTACGGGCGTCGAACAGGTCTTCGGTCAGCACCCGTACTACCAGGACCAGCTGGACTTCAACGGCCAGTTCACTGCGGGGCCGAACCCTCTCAGTGGTTCAGGATTTGCCAGCGGCAACGGGGTTGCCGAAATGCTTCTCGGCGTTATCGACTCCGGAACGACGGCCGGCTATTCCGACAGCCCGCTGGAATCCAATCACCTGTTCGGTGAATACCTGCAGGACGACTGGAAACCGACTCGGAACCTGACCCTCAACCTTGGGATGCGTTACGAGATGCAGACGCCCTACACCTACCGCCATGATGCAGCATCGATCTTCAACCCGGACGTTCTCAATCCGCTGAGCTCTCTGGTCGGTAAACCGCTGCTCGGTGCGCTTCAGTTCCTCGGGCCGGGCAACCGCTACGTCTACAATCCGAACTGGACGAACTGGGCGCCGCGTTTTGGATTCTCGTACGAGCCGGTTTCCCGGGCCGTGCTGCACGGCGGCTACGGCATCTTCTATCCGGAGTCCGTCACGAGTTCTGGCGCAGGGGATCAGGATGGGTTCTCCACCGCGACTTACTCCGACGTAACTCTGGATGGAGGGGTCACTCCTAACCCGAACATCAGCAGTTCCAGTCCCTGGGCCGGCGTCTACGCGCAGACGACGGGCAATACCAACGGGGAATTCCAGCAGGTAGGCAACGGCATCGGCGGCGTGTTCCGCAGCCGTCCTTCGCCCTACGTGCAGCAGTGGATGCTCGGCGTGCAGTATGCGATGACCCACAACGATCAGCTCGAAGTCGATTACGTGGGCAACCGTGGTGTGC
>JBEKIN010000342.1:0-4937 GCA_050011735.1 Acidobacteriaceae bacterium
CGCCGGCGTCGTGGTATATCTTCTCTTCGATCACCGTGCCGTCGATGTCGTCCGCGCCGAAGCGCAGCGCGATCTGCGCGATCTTCGCCGTCATCATCTGCCAGTACGCTTTGATGTGCGGGAAATTGTCGAGCAACAGCCGGCCCACCGCGATCTGGCGAATATCCGTCAGGCCCGTTGTCTTCGGCAAATGCCCCAACGGCGTGTTGTCCGGATGAAACGCCAGCGGAATGAAAGTCTGGAACCCGCCTGTTTCGTCCTGCAGCTTTCGCAGCTTCAGCAGATGATCGACGCGGTCTTCATCATTTTCAATATGCCCGTACAGCATGGTCGCGTTCGACTTGAGCCCGATCTGATGCGCCGCACGCGCCGTCTCCAGCCATTCGTCGCCGTCGATCTTGTGGTCGCAGATAATGTGCCGCACGCGATCCGCGAAAATCTCCGCGCCGCCGCCGGGCAGCGAATCGACCCCCGCTTCCTTCAGCCGCATCAGCGTCTGCGGGATGGTCAGCTTCGCGCGCTTCGCCAGAAACGCCACCTCCACCATGGTGAACGCCTCGCTGTACCCGGAGGCTGCCGTCTCCCACGCCTGCTCCAGCGCCATCGTGTAAGCGCCGTCCGCGCCTTTGCTCCTCCCGAACGCGCACAGTCGGCACGCGGCCACGCAAACGTTAGTGGGGTTGATGTGGCGGTTCACGTTGAAGTACGTCACGTCGCCGTGCATCCGCTCCCGCACCGAGTTGGCGAGCCATCCCACAGCCAGCACATCGCCGGAGCGATAGAGCGCCAGACCTTCGTCGCCGGTCAGCCGCTCGCCCGCCGCGACCTTCTCGGCAATCAGGAGCAAGCGCGAATCGTCGGTCTGAAACGGATGCGGAGTCATACTACTTTCCATAATAATTCACGTGGTTCGTGGTCCGGCAGAACGCAATGAGCTGAATTTTGCGGGTGATACCATGCCTCCAGGCTTTCTGACATCGCGAGTATTCCTCCGGACCCCTGATTGCAGCAACCAAAACCATTGCTGATTTTCCTGCTCTTGTGTTGTGCGCTGCCGACCCTCGGAGTGGCGCAGCAACCAAAGGCAGCCGCTTTTCCTCCGGTGACGTCTTACAGCCTGGACAAGCAAAAAGTCTCGCTGCCCGGCGGTCTCGAAGGGCAAACCGATCTCCTGCTCATTTCATTCAAGCCGGAACAGGATCCCGACATCGATTCGTGGCTGCCGGCTGCGCAGGCTCTGCAGCACGCCAGCTTTCAGTTTCGCTACTACCAGCTGCCCGTCGCCGAGCGCGAAAACTTCGTTTTCCGCTGGTGGGAAAGCTCCTCCATGCGCAGCGATCAGACCGATCCCGAAACCTGGCACTGGATCGTCCCGCTCTGGGTGGATCGCAAAAGCTTCTTTGCCGACCTGCAGATTCCCAATGAAAAGCAGGTCGTGATCCTGCTCGTCGATCGACAGGGACACATCCTGTGGCGCGCTTCCGGCGCTATGTCTGCCGACACGCGCGCGAGCCTGATGACCGCTGCAGGCGCGCACTAGGAATCCGCTGTGGCTTCGGCCCAGCCTCAGCTCTTTTTGCCCGCCAGCAGCTTCCTGCGCGCCGCGATCAGCTTCTTTCTCTCCGCAGGCGCCATCGCCAGCACCGCTTTCGTTCGCGGCGGCAGCTTTTCGCAGACCAGCTCGCGCGCGTGGCGCAGCAGTTCTTTCAGCTCGGCGGCCGGCAATGTGTTCCAGCGCTCGACTGCGACCCAGTGCGCGCGGGCCAGATATGGGGCAGGGAAGACGCCGTCGATTTCGACCAGCTCACCGAAGCGCTCCGGTCCCGCGGCGAACGACAACACCGCGCCATGATCGGGCTCGAGGCTGGCCAGCGCGAACATCTTTCCGCCGATGGCCTTATCGGCAACCCAGTAGACGAGGTTGTCGCCCCACTGCATCGTCTCGCAGACGTCCGGCAGAGAAAGCAGGAAGGCGCGCAGGCTCTCGGCGTCCATGGATGTCGTTATAGCGGAAATCCGGGCTCCGCTCGGACAAAAGCCCGCGCCGCTTCAGTCGGCTTCGGCAAGGTACACACCGAACCAGTTCTTTGCGTCGGTCCAGGCGCGCTCGACCGCGAATCCGGAGCGGGTCAAAAGTCCGTCGACGCTTTCCGGCGTGAATTTGTAACTGTTCTCGGTATGGATCGTCTCCCCGCGCCGGAAGCTGACCGTCAGATCCAGGGCCGGAATCGAAACTTCCTGCTGAATCAGGCTCTCCAGGTGCATTTCGATGCGCGACTCGCCCTGGTTCCAGCAGGCGCGATGCCGGAAAAGACGCGGCCGGATATCCGCGCCGAGCTCCCGCCGGATCCGGGTGAGAATGTTGCGATTGAATTCCGCCGTCACGCCTGCCGTGTCGTTGTAGGCGGGCAGCAGCGTGTTCCGATCCTTGATGTGGTCCACGCCCAGCAGCAGCAAATCCCCAGGCGCAAGCTGGCTGCGCAGCCGGCGCAGCAGGGCAGCGGCCTCCGTCGGCTCAAAGTTGCCGATGCTCGATCCGATGTACAGCACCAGGCGGCGTCCGCCGGGGGTGGGAATCTCGCTGCGGTCGGTGGTGTAGTCGGCGACGATGGGCCGGACCACGACCTCGGGCATCTCTTCGCCAATGCGGCTCCGCCCCGCTTCAAGCGCGGAGACGGAAATATCGATGGGGTAGTAGCTCACGCGGCCTTGACGCCGGACCGCTGCAGCCAGCAGAAGCCCGGTCTTGGCCGCTGTGCCGGCGCCCAGCTCGATGATCGCCAGCTTGCCGTCGCCCGACGCCGTGGCAAGAATCTCATCGCCATATTGGGCGAAGATGGCGTGTTCCGTGCGCGTCAGGTAATACTCCGGCAGCGCCGTGATGGCCTCGAACAACTCCGATCCTCGCTGGTCGTAGAAGAGCCAGGGAGAAAGGCGTTTGGGCAATGTCGTCAGCCCGCGATAGACTTCCGCGCCGATCGGTGTCGAAGCCGCCTCAGGCAGACAGGGAATGGACGAGATAGCGTGCATCGGAAAGTGCGCCTCCGCGATTAGTGGTCGGCCAGTCGAACGCCGGAGAACTGCCAGCGGGTCGCGGGCGCGAAAAAGTTGCGATAGGTAGCCCGGATGTGAGAAGCCGGCGTCGCCACCGAACCCCCACGGAGCACCATCTGGTTGCACATGAACTTGCCGTTGTACTCGCCCAGCGCGCCGGGGAGCGGATTGAACCCGGGATAAGGCAGATACGCGCTGACGGTCCACTCCCATACGTCGCCGTAAAGCTGTTCCATCTGTGATGCGACCGACGCCGCCTGTGGATGAAACTTTTCGCCTTCGAGCAGATTGCCGCTCACCGGAGCTGCGGCGGCGGCAACTTCCCACTCCGCTTCCGTGGGCAGGTTCTTGCCCGCCCAGCGCGCATACGCGTCAGCTTCGAAGTAGCTGATGTGGCACACCGGCGTGGCCAGCAAATCGTCGAGCTCGACGAGGCCATGCATCGTGAAAACCTCCCACAACCCGCCCTCGTTGCGTCGCCAGTACAGCGGCGCCTGCCAGCGCTCCGCCTGCACCGTCGACCAGCCTTCTGACAGCCACAGCTCCGATCGCGAATACCCGCCGTCTTCCATGAACCGCAGATACTCGCCGCACGTCACCGGCCGCGAGGCCAGCCGAAACGGCTCGAGATAAACCTTGTGCCGCGGCGTCTCGTTATCGAAACAAAAATCTTTGCCCTTGTAACCGATCTCAGCAACGCCGCCCGCGAAATCGACCCACTTTAACGACGAGGCTTCCTGCGCAGCGGCGCGCGGCCCTTGCGCGTACACCGGGTGCAGCGGATTGTTCCAGAAAGCATTCTTGACGTCGGTGATCAGCAGTTCCTGATGCTGCTGCTCGTGGTTCAGGCCCAGCACGATGCGCTCGCGGGCGGCTTCGGGGACATTGCCTGCGGCAAAGTCTTCCATCGCCGCGTCCACATGATGCCGGTAGGCGATAATCTCCTCCGCCGTGGGCCGAGAAAACGACGCGCGCAGCTTCTTCTCCGGCTGCGCCGACACCGCGTTGTAATAGCTGTTGAAGAGCCAGACGAAATCCGGATGGAACGGCCGGTAGCCGGGGCGAAATTCGCGCAGGATAAACGTTTCGAAAAACCACGTTGTGTGCGCCAGGTGCCATTTCGCCGGGCTGGCCTCCGCGCACGACTGCACCATCATGTCTTCAGGAGTCAGCGGCGCGCAGAGCGCAAGGCTCTGGCTCCGAACGCGACAAAATTCCTCCGCGAGTACTGTTGGCGTAACAACGCTCATGGGCTCGTCCTTTTGGTGAGGTCCTTCCCAGCGGGAGAGAGCGGCGCCGGGGCTGGGGTTGCCCGTCAGAGTACCACTCCCTGCGTGATCCCGCAGCGGGATAAACAATGTGGATGCGGAAAGGTTCATCGGCGGTTCATTTTTCGGCGGGTTTTCATCACTTTCCGCGCCGATTTTTCCGCGATTTGCGGCGCGCTCCTCCGCGTTGGAGCTGTTCGGCGGTCTTCGCTGGAACGCGTCTTTCCAGCGCGGGAAGCGTCTATATCGGGCATAATCAGAATGGCGTCCGTGCCGCCTCTGAAGGGTACGAGTTATGAGAATTTTCCTCTCCCGTCTCGCAGGATTCACGCTGTGCGCCTCCCTCGCCGCACTCTCCGCAACCCCCTCCCTCCTCGCGCAGGATCAGCAGCCCCAGCAGCGCGGCGGCCGCGGCGGCGGAATGGGGGGCGGCGGCATGATGATGATGGGCGGCAACAGCGCCCACGGCGCCGTCACCGCCATTACCGGCAACGAGATCACCATCAGGGATGAGCAGGGCCAGGTTTACAAAGTCGAAACCGGACCCAATACCCACTTCCGCAAAGAGCGTGAAGAGGTCAAGGTTTCCGATATTCACGTGGGCGACACCATCGT
>JBEKIN010000343.1:0-4602 GCA_050011735.1 Acidobacteriaceae bacterium
GCCTGACACGGATTAGCCATGCGAGATCGGGTTCCGGGGCTTGTTTCCTGGTGACTTTGCCCGGCTCGATATGCAATCCTGAATCGAATTCTCCCGATGCGCTGCAGGTACGACGATACGCCCTGGGAGTGCGGGCGCCGTGCGTACGGTAGTTGGAGGTGTCTGAAGGAAGCACCCATGTATACGCCTTTTTTGATGTGCGGTTATGCGGCGGCACTGGTTCTGATGCTGGTCGGATTCCGGGGGGTTCGGCGCAGCACTCCGGATCTGCATGGCAGCCGGCAGCTCACCTGGTTCATCCTGTGCGCGTTGTTTGGGGTGCTGCTGATCGGGCTGCGCCCGTGGACGCCGGCGCTGCTGAGTATCGTGGTCTCAAATTTCCTGCTATTTGCGGGCGCGATGTTTCTGTACCTGGCGGCGGCGGATATTCTGGAGGTCGATTCGCGGATTTTCCCGTGGCCGGCGGGCGTGCTGATCCCTGCATTGCCGCTGTTTGTGTGGTTCACCTTTGCGCATGATCTGGTGATCGCGAGGCTGGTGATCCATGCCACGGTTCTGGGCTGCATCTTTCTCACCACCTCGGTAATGCTGTTCCGCAAGCACGGCGACGCGGAGCATCGCCAGCCCGCCCGGGCCTGCGCGTGGCTGCTGATCCTGGCGACGTCTCTGCAGGTCGCGTGGTGCGTTTTTGAATCTCAGGCCGGCGCCGAGCGTGGCACGAATTTCATCCATCCGGATCTGATGAACGTGGGCTTCAGTTATCTGTCGATGGTTCTGGCGCTGGCGACGGTGATCGGCCTGTTGTGGCTGGCGCTGACGGTACACCGGCTGGACCTGCACAAGATGGCGCAGACGGATTCGCTGACCGGGCTGCTGAATCGGCGGGCGTTTGAGGAAATCCTGCGGCGGGAACTGCTGCGCTGCGATCGGGCGGGCGGGCTGATGGGCATCATGCTCATGGACCTGGACTACTTCAAGCAGGTGAACGATTCGCTGGGTCATTTTGCGGGGGACGACGTGCTGCGGCGCATTGCGGTGACACTGCGCGACGGAACCCGGCCCTCGGACGTGCTGGCGCGCTACGGCGGCGAGGAGTTCGTGGTTCTGCTGCGGAACGCGGGCACCGAGGAGTCGCAGGCTGCGGCGGAACGGATTCGTATGCAGATCGCGAATCTGTCGGGGCTGCCGGGAAGCGTGAAGCTGACGGCCAGCATCGGCGTAGCGGTGAGCCAGCCGAAAGATACTGTGACGGAACTGCTGCTGCGCTCGGACGAGGCTCTGTATCGCTCCAAGCGCGAGGGACGCAACCTGGTGAGCGTGTATCGCGAATCAGACGACGAGGAGTTCGAGACGACCGGCTCGGTCTTCCTCCCCCATTCCTGAGAATTTCCGGTGCGAAAAAAAGCTGCGCTCGAGAGCGCAGCCTTTTCTGTCTGAGCGAGAGCTTGTCTAGACCGCCTGCTTCGCGCAGAGTTCGTTGAAGGCGCGGGAGAGCTCGTCGGCGATGGCCTGAGGCGTGCTGCTCTCAATGACGAAGCGCTGCATCAGGTAGACGAGCTTGCCGTCGCGGAGAATCGCGACAGCGGGCGAGGTGGGCGGATTGCCGTCAAAGTAGGAGCGGGCTCGCTCGGTGGCCTCGCGGTCCTGTCCGGCGAAAACGGTCACGGAGCGATCCGGCGTAACCGGGTTGCGCAGGGCGAGGCGGACACCGGGGCGCATTTTTCCGGCGGCGCAACCGCAAATGGAATTGACGATCAGCATGGTGGTGCCGGGACTGGCGACCGCGGCATCGACAGCTTGGGCGCTGCGCGCTTCGGCGATGCCGGCGCGGGTCAGCTCCTCGCGCATGGGGATGAGCATAACTTCGGGATACATTCGGTTGTTCTCCTTGGGGATCAGAACTTTGGCACAAACCCATCACCATTGTACGGGGCGTATCCAGCTGACGCCACCGTCCTTCGGCTGACTGGCTCAGGATGACCTTGCCAATCGCCGCCGCGACACATCGGCGATTGACTGCTATATCTCAAGTGGATGCTGGTTCGCGAACAGGTTTCTCTGGCCCCGTACACGACCTTCGGTATCGGGGGGCCGGCGCGGTATTTCGTCGAGGCCACCGACGAGGAATCGGCGCTTGAGGCGGTGCGTTATGCGCGGGAAAATCGCCTGCCCTTGTTTGTGCTGGGAGGAGGCAGCAATGTTCTGGTATCCGACGAGGGCTTTCCGGGTGTGGTGCTGCACATCGCGATCATGGGGATCGAACAGGAGGGCAATTATTTTCGCGTTGCGGCCGGCGAGAACTGGGACAGCTTTGTTTCGCTGGCCATTGAGCGCGGCTATGGCGGCATCGAGTGCCTGGCGGGGATTCCCGGGACGGTGGGCGGAACGCCGGTACAGAATGTGGGCGCGTACGGGCAGGAGGTTTCCACAACTATAACCACGGTGCGCATCCTCGATCGGAATCATCTGAAGTTTGGCGAGCTGCCGTCGGCGACGTGCGGATTTTCGTACCGGCGCAGCATTTTCAATTCGACGCACCGGGACCGGTTCATCGTGACGCGGGTGGTCTACCGGTTGCGGCCGAAGGCGTTCCCGATCATGTCGTATCCGGATCTCAAGCGCCGCTTTCAGGACCGGCGGGAACCGCCGACACTGGCGGAAGTGGCGGCGGCGGTGCGGGAAATCAGGCATCAGAAGGGGATGCTTCTGGTGGAGGGGGATCCGGATTGCCGGAGCGCGGGCAGCTTCTTCAAGAATCCGGTGGTTCCGCAGGCGCAGTACGACGGGATCGCGGCGCAATCGACGTTGCAGGTTCCCTGCTATCCGGCACCCCGAGGATACGTGAAGATTCCGGCGGCGTGGCTGGTGGAAGAGGCGGGATTTGAGAAGGGATTCGCGCTGGGCGCGGCGGGGATTTCCAGCCGGCACACGCTGGCGCTGATCAACCTCGGCGGCGCGACAGCGGGCGATATCGTGCTGCTGCGGGATCTGATCGCGGCGAAGGTGGAGCAGAGATTTGGAGTACACCTCGAACCCGAGCCGGTGTGGGTGGGCGGCTAGAGTTTTGGAGGCAGCCCCCCAAAAGTGAAGCGGCGCAGGCATTTTGAGCAACCGCTTACATGGAGCAGGCGGCGTTTGGCGTGGCGGTTGAGCAATCGTTTTCTCTGGTAGCGGTTGCAATGGATTCCCTTCCCCGGGCGAGCCAAAGGACTAAAAAAGCCAAAGAATGCGGGAGGATGAGGGGCGGCGCACAGTTAACGAACTAGTAAATTCGCGGCTCCGGTAATCGTTTTCTCGTCAAGGCACTTTTCCCGCGACTCGACTCCTTCGATGCCTGGGTAAAACTCTTAACTAGTGGGTTTTTGCGACATCGCCGCGGTGCGTGAAATTTGACAGCTATGTTGCCGCTGGACTATACATGCCGCGGCTCGAAGTAGTGCAAACAGTCGTAGGTTGTCAAAAAGACAAACCAGAAAGTCTTTCCGGAGGTTCTCATGAAGAGTTGGATCAGGAGGCTCGCACTATCTCTGCTCGCTGCTGCGGCGGTGGGCGTGTTTTTGTGCGGAACATCGTGGGCTCAGGAAAACGCGGAGCTGACGGGGACCGTGAAGGATCCGAGCGGCGCGGTGATTCCCAATGCGAAGGTCACGTTGACAGACGCCAGCACAGCCGAGGTGCGGGCTGGCACAACCAACGGCGCGGGGCTGTACGATTTTCCGGCGCTGCACAATGGAATTTATAACCTGAAGGTAGCGGCGACGGGCTTCGAGGCGTACACGAAGACCGGCATCACGATGGATGTGGCGGCGACGGTGCGGGAAGACGCTGTTCTGGCGCTGGGAGCGAGCACGACGACCGTGACGGTGCAGGCGAATGCGCTGCATCTGCAAACGGAAACCAACGAAGTCAGCAATCTGATTACGGGCCAGCAACTGACGGAGATCGGGACCAACGGACGCAGCATGATATCGCTGGCGACGCTGGGCACGGGTGTGTCGGCGAGTATCCCGTCATTCAACGGGGTGTCGGCGCAGGGCAGCAACGAAAGCATCAGCTTCAACGGGATGCGCCCGGGTCATAACAACTGGTTGATCGACGGGGGCGAAGTCTATGACCGCGGCAGCGGCGGCCGGCCGGGGGTAATGCCTTCACCGGACGTGCTGGCGGAATTCCAGACGCTGGACAGCAACTACCAGCCGGATTATGGGATCGCTTCGGGCGGGACCATGACGATGGCTCTGAAATCGGGCACGAAGAGTTTCCACGGGGGAGTGTGGGAATTCAACCGGAACGACGATTTCGACGCGCAGAATTACTTCACGAAGGAGGCGAATCAGGCAACTCCGGAACTGCGCCTGAACATTTTCGGCGGAGATATCGGTGGTCCGCTGTTTATCCCCGGAGTTTATCCGAAGGACAGGAGCCGGACGTTCTTCTTCTACAGCGAGGAATGGCGCCGGTATATTCAGGGCGCGAATCCGAGCGCCGCCAATGCATTTCCGGCGAGCGATATCCCGGCGGCTGGAGCGAACCTGACCTACACGTTGCCGAGCGGTTTCAAGGAATCGGCGGCGGCAGGCGCCTGCAGCGCGGGGCAGACGG
>JBEKIN010000344.1:0-4597 GCA_050011735.1 Acidobacteriaceae bacterium
TTGGGTCGCTTCCAGATCCGCGCCACGTCCGAAAGGACATGCGTCCAGGCTCCCATCGTAACGAATGAGTCAGTACTCCCTGCGGCGCTGAAAAGCGAACGATATTGGCCGGAACATGGTGAGGCTGTACCACGTATTGAGCGTTCTTGCCCGTGGGGCTTCGGCGCTTTTGAGAATTGACCCACCCACGCTCGGCAAAAGTGACCCACCCGGTCTATAGCTGAGTCAGCTGAGTCGCCCTATCCGAAAAGTCATCATCCGTTACAGTGTTAATTTCGTAATGAGCCGGAGGTTTACTGCGCTCCGGAGAGGAGATGATTCCCCTCCAGGGCAAGAGCTTCTGGGAGTCATCACCTCCCATGGGCCCTGCCAAGAGTGTTACATGTCCGCGGAAAGATCAAGCGGCTGGGCGGCGGAAGCGCCGGGCACGGAAGCCGCGCCCGAGGTCTTGTCTGCTCAAAGGGTGTGAACAGAAGTTTCATCCGCAGCAGGCGCGCCAGCGGTACTGCAGCGAGGATTGCCGGGAACAAGCGCGGAGGTGGTCGCAATGGAAGGCCCAGCAACGCTACCGGGAAACGGCTGCGGGCCAACAGAAACGCAATGGCCAAAGCCGGCGTTACCGGGAGCGCGTCAAAAGCCGGAAACCAAAGGAGCCGGAGGCAGTTAACCAGCCCGCGAGGGTAATCACTCAAGAACATTTTTTTCGAGCACACCTGCGACCGGCCAGGGTGTTACGAGCACTTCGCGCAGCAGCGGCGAAGTCCTTTGCAGCGCTTCTGTTCGCACGCATGCCGTCGCGCCCTGGAGCGAGTTGTGGAGCGGGAACGGCGCTGGAGACAGGCGCGCACTTAATCCGGACATATTGAACGCGAGCGAAATTCACCGTACAGTCAGTCTGTCGATGCAACTGGAGTTTCATCAGCTCGACCGGCGATGGGAGCACTTACGGGTGCGGCATCCGGCGCGGCAGCGGCGGTTGTTGGCCTCGCTGGCCGAATCGGGACAACAAACGCCGATCGTGGTAGTGGCGGCGGAAGACCAAACGGACCGTTACGTGGTCATCGACGGCTACAAGCGGTTGGCGGCGCTGGAGCAACTGGGGCGGGACACAGTGGAAGCGGTGGTGTGGCCAATGAGCGAAGCCGCGGCCGTGCTGCTCGATCGCTCGCTGCGCCTTTCCGAACAGGAAACCGCCTTGGAGGTGGGCTGGCTGCTTGGAGAGTTGGAGCAGCGTTTCGGCTACAGCGTCGATGAACTGGCGCGACGGTTCGATCGCAGCGTGAGCTGGGTTTCCAGGCGGCTGGCCTTGGTGGAACTTTTGCCGGAAGCGATCCAGCAGCAAGTGCGCGAGGGCAAGATCGCGGCGCAGGCGGCAATGAAGTTTCTGGTGCCGGTGGCGCGGCAAAGTCTGAAGGATTGCCAGCGCATGGCCGCGATCTTTGCCGAGCATCACTGCGATAGCCGCGAGGCCGGGCAACTGTATGCGGCCTGGCGCCGGGGATCGGCCGCCATCCGCAAACGCATTCTGGATGATCCCGCGCTGTTTTTCAAAGCGCAGCGGCAAGAGAAAGTCCCGCCAGGGACTGGCGCCGAACTGATCCGCGATCTGGAGATGGTCACTGCGATTGTGAACCGCGCCCAACGGCGGATTGCCGGTGCGGAAGCAATGGAACTGGATCACCAGCAACGAGCGGCGGCGCGGCAGCAGATCGAACGGATCGAAAAACAGCTCCAGCGTATCGACCAAAAACTTGTTCCGGAGCAAGCACCACATGTTGAGCCAATCACAACGCACCACGATTCTGGAGCTGCACACGCAGGGAGTGGCGAAACGGGAGATCGCGCGAGTGCTGGGGATTTCCCGTGTGGCAGTGCGCCAAGTCCTACGTTCGAACTCCACCGCCGTGCCGGAGCTGCAGCGGCCGGAGAAAGCCGAGACCTACCGGCAACAGATCCTGGAGCTTTTCGACCAGTGCAGGGGGAATCTCGTGCGAGTCCATGAAGAGTTGGTCGCCGGCGGCGCGCAGTTGTCGTATCCCGCGCTGACGGCATTTTGCCGGCGGCATGGCATTGGATACCAGCCGCCGGTAGCGGCAGGACGGTATGATTTTGCGCCGGGTGAGGAACTCCAGCACGACACCTCTCCGCACGAGGTAGAACTGGCTGGCAAGAAACGCAAGGTGCAAACCGCCTCGGCGGTGCTCTGCTACTCGCGAATACTGTTTTTCCAGTGCTATCCAACCTTCCAGCGTTTCGACTGCAAGGTGTTTCTCACCGATGCTCTGCGCTATATGGGTGGCGCCACCGCCCGCGTGATGATCGACAACACGCATGTGGTCGTGCTGCGAGGCAGCGGACGCGAGATGGTGCCCGTGCCGGAGATGGCCGCATTCGGCGAGCGGTTCGGTTTTCAGTTTGTTGCGCATGCCATCGGGAACGCGAACCGCTCGGGGCGCGTAGAACGGCCGTTCAGTTTTATCGAGGGAAACTTCCTGGCCGGACGCACTTTCTCCAGTTGGGACGATCTGAACCAGCGGGCACGGGAATGGTGCGACAAGGTCAATGCGACTTACAAGAAACATATCCGCGCCGTGCCACGCGAGCTATTCGTGGTCGAGCGGCTGCACCTGAAGCCGCTGCCGGCGTGGATTCCCGAAGTCTACCGGCTGCATCAACGGCTGGTGGATATAGAAGGCTATGTCGTGCTGCACAGCAACCGCTACTCGGTCCCGCTGGATTGGATCGGCCGCCGCGTGGAAGTACGCGAGACCAAGGACAAGATCGAGATTCAACTGGATGCGCGGCATCTGGTCACGCATCGGCGCATTGCCGAAGCCGAGCACCAGCGCGTGATGCTCACCGAGCACCGGCCGTCACGAGGCCAGCGGGCACCACGCCCCGATCCGCATCCGGAAGAGAACGCCATCCTCACGGCTGCGCCTGAGTTGACCGAATATGTGGCGGGATTGAAGCAACGAAGCCGGAAGGTGATCACGCTGGCTCTGCGGCAACTGCTGCGCTTCGTGCGCGAGTATCCGCGCGAGCCGCTGCTGGGAGCGGTCCAGGAGGCTTCTCGCTACGGGCTTTACGACCTGGACCGGCTGGAGCGCATGATTCTCCGCCGCGTGACCCACGAATATTTTTTGCTGGACAGGGAACCACAGGACGATGACTGAAGACCTGGAGCAACTGCTCAAGAATCTCAAACTGCGGCGCATTCTGGAGATCTATGACGAACAGTTACGCGCCGCCGAGAAGGACGACATTAGTTACTCGGACTTCGTCACACGCCTGGTGCGTGCGCAGTATCAGGCCAGGCAGGAAGGCGCCCTAGAGTGGCGCATCGGCCGCGCCAACCTACCCGAGCGCTGGTCGCTGGAGACGTTTCCATTCGCCCATCAGCCAGGCGTGAACCGCAAACAGATCCGCGGTTTGGCGGAGTTGGAATTTATTGCCAAGGCGGAGAATATCGTCCTGATCGGCAAGACCGCGGTGGGCAAGACCGGAATCGCTTGCGGCCTGCTGCTGAAAGCGTTGGAGAACGGCTACCGAGGACAATTCATCCTGGCGCAGGACCTGTTCGATGAAATGTACGCCTCGCTGGCGGATCGCTCCACACGGGGGTTGCTGAAGCGTCTGTCGCGGTTGGATGTGCTGGTAATCGACGAGTTCGGTTACTTGAATTTGAAGCCGGAGCAATCCAACATCTTCTTTAAGTTAATGGAGGAGCGTTACCGGCGGCGTCCGACTATCATTACAACCAACCTGGAATACGACGAGTGGCCCAACTTCTTAGGCAACAAGCCCATGGTGGAAGCGCTGCTGAGCCGGCTGCGGCATTACTGCCACACCATCCGCATTGACGGCCCGCCGTTGCGTGAGCCCCAAGGATGAGGTGCGGAGGATCGCGTGGACGACGCTGTCACTCGAGATGAATATCTTCAGCGTGTGCTGAATACTTATCGTGTAACGCCAGGCACATCGGGAGTGATCCGCCGCCCGGACCGTCTTCTGGCCGAACAATGGCATGGGCGCGGGATCCCGTTGAGTATCGTGGAAAACGCCATGGTGTTGGCCGTCTTCCGACGGCTTTTCCGCGCACCAGGCCTTCCGCCGCTCAACACCATTCAATCCTTGGCTTACTTTTCACCGGTGATCGAAGAAATCCTCCAACTCCGCATCAGCCCTCAGTACTTCGAATACGCGCGGGTAAAGATCAAGCGCTTCCTCGCAAATCGGCCCGACTCTCTCGCTGCACGCCTGCCGCATCGATGATGTAAACCCACCCCGCACGCCCTTCGGCGTGGATGATGTTTTATTCCCAACCTACAAAGTAAACTTGCCTTCGGCCTTATGAGATCGGGAAACTCTACCTTCTTCTTTTTCCCCATCGTGTTCTTAGCCTGGGTCACTTTAGCCGAGCAAGAATGGGACACTTCTGCCAAGCGCCGAAGACGGAGCCGGCGCATTACATCTTCGGATCGCCAAGGTCGCCGATAAATGGACGTGCGCGGAGATGAGCCTCGAGCGAAGCCTGGGATATGGAACCTATTTGTTTACAGTACGAGACGTCTCACATCTGGATCCCGCCGCTGTC
>JBEKIN010000345.1:0-4588 GCA_050011735.1 Acidobacteriaceae bacterium
AGTCGCAAATTATCCGGGCGTGACGGTAGAGCAGCGCGTGGGCCGGCTGAACGGGATTGGCCGCAGCGATCTGACGCTGATCGATCTGCCGGGCATCTACGGACTCGATACATATTCTGAAGACGCGCGCGTGGCGATTGATGTGCTGCACGGCGAGATGCCGGGAACGCCGGCGCCGGACGCGATCTTGCTGGTCCTGGATTCGCTGCAGCTGCGGCGGCAATTGATGCTGGCGGCGCCGGTGCTGGGCCTGGGCCTGCCGACGCTGGTGTTGCTGAACATGAGCGACCTGATGGAAGCGCGTGGCGGGCGCGTGGATACGCTGGCGCTGGCCCAGGAGCTGGGCGTGCCGGTGGCGAAGATCAGCGCGACGCGGGGTGCGGGGCTGGATTCGATCACGCATTTTCTGAACCGCAAGGCGGAGCCCCTGCCCCAGTCAGCAGGCTCGCCGGGGGCCCCATCTGAAGCGCCGCTGACGGCGAAGATCGAGCTGCCGGTGATGGGGAATCCGCGGTCGTACCGGCAATGGGCGACGGGGATCAGCACGCGGACGAAGTACAAGGCGCCGATTTCGAGCGAGTGGACCAAGCGCATCGACGGCGTTCTGCTGGACCGCATCTGGGGACCCCTGGTGTTTCTGGCGGTGGTGTTCGCCGTGTTCCAGGTGGTGTTCTCGATCGGGCAGCCGCTCAGCGACGGGTTCGGCAACCTGCTGAACGCCGGCGGCGGCAGGATTGGGGCGCTGCTGGGGCACAACTGGCTGGAGTCGCTGCTGATCGACGGGGTGTGGCGCGGCGTGGCTTCGGTGCTGGTCTTTTTGCCACAGATACTGTTACTTTTCCTGTTCATCGGCGTGCTGGAGGATTCCGGTTACCTGGCGCGGGCTGCGCTGATCGCGGATCGGGTGATGCGTTCGATCGGGCTGAACGGGAAGGCATTTATTCCGCTGCTGTCGGCGTATGCGTGCGCGGTGCCGGCGATCATGGCGACGCGGACGATCGAGAACAAGCGGGACCGGTTCGCGACGATTTTGGTGGCGCCGTTCATGACCTGCTCGGCGCGGCTGCCGATTTACATGCTGATGATCGCGGCGTTCATTCCGAACAAGCCGCTGCTGGGGGATTTGTTTGGGCTGCGGGCGGCGGTGATGCTGTCGCTGTATGTGCTGGGGTTTGTGGCGGCGCTCGGGACCGCGTGGCTGCTGAAGTCCTCGATCCTGAAAGCTTCGTCGGCGCCGTTCATCCTGGAGCTGCCGCAGTACCGGTTCCCCACGGTGCGCTCGCTGAGCTTGCGGTTGATGGATCGCGGCAAGGTGTTTCTAAAGCAGGCGGGCACGGTGATTCTGCTGGTGACGATTGTGCTCTGGATTCTGAGCCACATCCCGTTCCATGCGGACCTGGCGCACAGCCTGATTGGACGGCTGGGGCAGCTGATCGAGCCGGCGATCCGGCCACTGGGATTCAACTGGAAGATCGGGATCGGGCTGCTGACGTCAGTGATGGCGCGCGAAGTAATTGTGGGCACGCTGGGAACGCTGTACGGGGCCGATCCGGCGACGCAGTCGCTGGGATTGCAAGCGGCGCTGCGGCACGATCTGACGCTGGGCGGGGCGATGGCCCTGGTGGTGTTCTTCGCGTTCGCGATGCAGTGCACTTCGACGATCGCGATTGTGCGGCGGGAAACGAACAGCTGGCGCTGGCCGGCGCTGCAGTTCGCCTACATGAGCGTGCTGGCGTACGTTGCGGCGCTGGCGGTCAACCAGGCGATTCTGCACCTGGTGCACTGATAAACAGCCAAAAGGCGGTTAGAACCGGCTGGCAAAGAAGCGGTTAGCCAGCGGCCGGCCAGCGATCGTCCCGTTCACAAGAAATGGTTTGCGGTGTTAAGCGACCTCCTGCGCCCAGAGCAAGCCTTTGCCTGTTCCATTTGAGCTCCCTGTTGCTTTCCCAAAGGAAGTGTGGCATGCTCTTCCTGTTGGAAACCAAAAGAGCGATATGAAACAGAAAACGGATGTTCTGCAGGGCACGCTGGGGCTGATGGTGCTGAAGACGCTCGATGTGCTGGGGTCGCAGCACGGCTACGGGATCGCGCGGCGCATCGAGCAGATCAGCGGCGATCTGCTGGCCGTCAACCAGGGCACGTTGTATCCGGTGCTGCTGAAGCTCGAGCAGGAAGGCGCGATTGAGTCGGAGTGGGGTGCGTCGGAAAACAATCGGCGCGCGCGGTTCTATCGGCTGACGCGAGCCGGGCGCAAGCTGCTGGAGGCGGAGACGCGCGACTGGGAGCAGACGGCGGCGATCATTGCGCGGTTCTTCGAGGTGAAGGCGGAGGATCTGTCATGAGGTTTCTCAGGCGGTGGTGGACGCGTATCTGGAACTTCGCGACGGGCCGGCGGGATGACCAGCGGCTGCGCGAGGAGATGGAGCAGCATATCGCGCTGCAGACGGAAGAGAATCTGCGCGCCGGCATGTCACCTGCGGAGGCGCGGCGGCAGGCCGTGCTGAAGTTCGGCGGAGTGGGGACGGTGAGGGAGGATTACCACGCGGAGCAGGGGCTGCCGTTCGTTGAAAACCTGGTGCAGGATTCGCGCTTCGCGATCCGCATGCTGACCAAGTCGCCGGGGTTTTCCGTAATCGCGATTCTGACGATGGCGCTGGGCATCGGAGCAACGACGGCGATTTTCAGCCTGGTCAACGCGACGCTGCTGCATCCGCTGCGGTATCCGCACCCCGAGGAACTGGTGCGGGTCGAGGACGATCTGCCTGGCGCGGGCGTTACGGACGCGGGCATCTCGGTTCCGGAGTTTAACGATCTGCAGCGTTCGGGGATCTTTCAGTATGTGGTGCTGCAGATTTTCGGGTCGGTGAACCTGACGGGTGCATCGCAGCCATCGCGGGCTCAGTATGAGGGGGTGTCGCCGGCGTATTTCGCGATGCTGGGTGTGAAGCCGGAGCTGGGGCACACGTTCGATCCGCAGGATCAAACTCCGGGGTTCACGCTGGAGACGGTGATCAGTGATGGGTTGTGGAAGCGGGCTTACGGGAGCGATCCGCACATAGTGGGAAGAAGTTTGCGCGGGGACAACGATTTGTACCGGATCATCGGGGTGATGCCGCCGGGTTTTCGCGACCCGGGGCGAACCGTGGGCGAGAGGAACACCGAAGTGTGGGCGGCGACGGGTTTTTCGGCGGATCCGGCTCCACCCCCGAACCGCAGTTTGCGGGCGCCCCTGGAAACGGTCGGGCGCCTGAAGCCGGGGGTCACGATGGCAGCGGCGCAGAGCCAGCTGGACGCGTGGGTGGCTTCGTTGCGGAAGCAATTTCCGGACGATTATCCGGCCGACAGCAAGTGGGCGGTGCGTTTGGTGCCGCTGAAGGAAAACGTGGTAGGCAACGTTCGGCAGCCGCTGATCCTGCTGTTGGGCGCGGTGGCGCTGGTGCTGCTGATCGGCTGCGTGAATGTGGCGAATCTGCTGCTGGCACGGGCCAGCGCGCGATCGCGGGAGATGGCGGTGCGCCAGGCGCTGGGAGCGGCACGCAAACGGCTGGTGCGGCAGTTGCTGACCGAGAGCCTGCTGCTTTCGCTGCTGGGCGGAGTGGCGGGGTTGGTGATCCTGTTCTGCATGAAAGGATTTTTGCTGCGGCTGATTCCGGAGAGCCTGCCTCGGCTGAACGACCTGTCGATTAACTGGACGGTGATGCTGTTCGCGCTGGCGGTTTCGATCGCAGCCGGGGTCATTTTTGGGCTGGCGCCGGCGAGGCAGGCGGGGCGCGTGGATTTGGCGCACACGCTGAGGGTGGAGGGGCGTGGGTCGAAGGGTTCCACGGAACAAACGCGGACGCGGCGGGTGCTGGTGGTGACGGAGTTTGCGCTGTCGCTGGTGCTGATGGTGGCCGCGGGCCTGCTGCTGCGCAGTTTTTGGGATTTGTACAAGGCGCCGCTGGGATTCAATCCGCAGCATGTGATGTCGGTTCAGTTGTGGCTGCCGAGCCCCAACGATCCGAAGACGGACATTTATGGAACGGCTGCTCAGGAGGCAGTGTTTGCGCGCGAATTGCTGCGGCGCAGCCGGTTGCTGCCGGGAGTGCAGGAGGCGGCGCTGGGATCGGAGCCGTCGATTCCGCTGCACCACGACCGCAACAAAAGCGCGCTGATCGTGGAAGGACGCCAGACACAGAGCAAGCAGACTCCCCTGGTGGAGCGGTCGCAGGTTGCGCCGGAATATTTTCATGTGCTGGAGATTCCGCTGCTGCGGGGCCGTCTGTTCAACCAGGGCGACGACGAGAATGCGCCGCTGGTCGCCGTGATCAACCAGGCGATGGCCCAGACTTACTGGCGGGGCGAGGATCCGCTGGGGAAGCGGCTGAAGCTTGGCCGTGGGAGGGCCGGGGTTGGTCAACGTGCGAGCAAGGCCTGGGTTACGATCGTCGGCGTGGTCGCGGATGCTCGAACCGAATCGCTGGCAAACGCGAGCGTTCCGCAAGTCTATCTGAGCCTGTACCAGGAGACGCCCAAGGAGCTGGCTATCTTTCTGCGTGGAGACCTGAATGCGAGTGCGATACCGGAAGAGGTGCGGGCGATGGTGCAG
>JBEKIN010000346.1:0-4566 GCA_050011735.1 Acidobacteriaceae bacterium
GCCGAACATCACCCGCGCCAGGCTCTCCGACAGGATCGCCACCGGCCTCGGCCCATGCACTTCGGTCCACGTGAACTCCCGCCCCGCGATCATCCGCGTGCCCATCGTGTGAAAGTAATTCGGCGAAACGTAGTTGAACAGCCGCATCGGCGGATGATCGTCGGCGTGCTCGTTCTGGCCCTCTTTGAAAATCAGGTCCCAGCTCGGCTCAATCCCCTCCATCGGCGCCGCGGCCGCCAGTCCCACCGACTGCACTCCAGGTATCGCCGCCAGCTCATCCACTATCTCGTGCTGCGTCCGCGCCACCGTCGCCGCATCCGGAATCATCGCTGTCGGAATCGCGATCCACATCGTCTGTACATGCCGCGCATCCGCAAATCCTGGATCGACACGCCGCAGATGCTCGAACGTCCGGATCATCAGCGTCGCGCCCACCAGCAGCACCAGCGCCATCGCCACCTGCGCCACCACCAGCACGTTGCGTGACCGGTGCCGCTCGCGGCTCGCGCTCGCCGTCCGACCTCCACTGCTCACCGCCAGCGCCTTCCCGCCCCGTGCATAGCGCCACACCGGAATCGACCCCAGCACCAGCCCCGACATCACCGCCAGCAAAAGCGCAAATCCCAGCGACCATCCGTCCAGCGAAATCTCCTGCAACCGCGGCAGATTCGTCGGCCCCATCGCCACCAGCAGCCGCACTCCGCCATACGCCACTCCAACCGCCAACACGCCGCCGATCAGCCCCAGCAGCACGCTCTCCACCAGAAGCTCCCGCGCAATCCTCCAGCGCCCCGCGCCCAGCGCCGCCCGAATCGAAAGCTCCAGATGCCGCGCCTCCGCCCGCACCAGCAGCAGATTCGCCACATTCGTCCACGCGATCAGCATCACCAGGCCTAGCGTCGCCATTACCACCCACAACACGCTGCCCACGCTGCCAATCACTTCCTGCTTCAGCGGCAGCAGATGCGGCGTGATCCGCCACACCTCATACCAGTGCGGATTCGTCCCCGGCCCATTCGTCCACGAATCCATCCACAGCGGCACCATCCGCGCCACATCCGCGTTCGCCTCCGCCAACGTCACCCCCGGCTTCATCCGCGCGATGCCCACAAGTCCAAATCCCGCCAGGGTCTGCGCATTCCGATTCAGCGCCATTGGCTCCAGCACATCGAAATCCCAATCCCCATCCACCACCCGGAACCCCCGCGGCATCACCCCCACAATCTGCCGCGTCTGCGCGTCCACCTGAATGTTCCGCCCAATCACACCGCGGTCTCCGCCAAACCGCCGCTGCCAGTACCCATAGCTCAGCATCACCGGTCCCGCACTGTGCGGATCCTGATCCGCGTGCGCCAGCCACCGCCCCACTGCCGGCGGCACATCCAGCGTCTCCAGCACCCCATCGCTGATCAGCGCCGCACACACCTCTTCCGGTTGCGCCAGCCCCGTCACATTCACCGTCCGCCGCTGCCAGACGCCCACAGATTGAAACACCCGGTTCTGCTCGGTAAAAGTGAAATACATCGACCCCGACAAACGCAGTTGATCCCGGAAATCCCCCAGCCCCTCAGCCCCCGGCGCCTGCAGCCGCAAGCTCACCAGCTGCTCCGCCTGCGGATACGGCAGCGGCCGCAGCAGCACGCTGTTCACTACGCTGAACACCGCGGTGTTCGCGCCAATCCCAATCGCCAGCGTCAAAATCGCCGTCGCCGCAAATCCCGGAGCCCGCCCCAGCCGCCGCATCGCCAGCCGCGCATCCGCCCACAGCGATTCCGCCCGCGGCCACTGCCAAACCTCCCGGCTCCGCTCCTCGATCCGCGTCACATTCCCAAACTCCCGCTTCGCCGCAAACTCAGCATCCTCGCGCGCCATCCCGCCCTCCACCAAATCCTCAACACGCTCCGCAAGGTGCTCCCGCATCGACTCCCCCAGCTCCGAGTACCGCCGACGCCGCGAAAAGAAATGCTTCATTGCGATCTCCTGTCTCCCGATCACCCCGAACGCTGATCGCCGTTCTAAGCTACCCGCTACCGGCTACCGGCTGGGAATCAGGCGAGTAACACTCGCCTGATCCCCGCAAACATCTTTTCGAAACTCGAAATCTCCGCCTCCAGCCGCTTCGCCCCCGCCGCCGTCACCTTATAGATACGCACCGGCCGGTTCCTCGCCGACACGCCCATCTCCGACTCCAGCCACCCGGCCCTCAGCATCCGCTGCAACGCCGGATACAGCGACCCTTCCTCGATCTGCAGCAACTCGTCGGAGACCGCCTTGATGTGTTGTGCCAGCGCATACCCATGCATCGGCTTCCGGTTGAGCGTCTGCAGGATCATCAGCTCCAGCGCTCCCGGAAACAGATCCCGAAACTCCTGTTCATTTCCCATAGTTGTTTACATATACTATTTTTGAAATAGTATGTCGAGCTGAGTATACGAACATCCCCAGAGAGAAGTTCCCGAAAAACCCGCCAATCGGCGTTGTTTCCCCCTGGAGTCACTGAACGCTCGATTCTTGGCCTCGGCCGGGGAAGAAGTGAGGTCCTAAACAGTGGACTTCGACTTGGGTTTGCCTACACCCTGTCCCCTAAACCCTATATCCCGATTTTTTGTCAAGCTTCCACCGCTTCACCAAAGTAACAAACGCTGATGCAGAAGGCTTTCCAAGCCAAATATTTTGGCCGTTTTAACCTCTGAATTTGGTATTCTGAACTTAGATGGAAAAAGGAAAAAGCCGCCCATGAGGCGGCTTTTCTGTTTTGCTCGAACCGGGTCGGACCACCGTTTTTCTGGACCTTGATCTCCGGCTTCTGGGCTTCCGGGCTCTGATCGCTGATCACGGAACGCTAAACGCTGGGGAATTGCAATACCGCTATCCCATTTATTGTCAAACGTTTACGCAGAGGCCCTCTGGCAACTAACTTGTTTTCTATTACTTGCACCCAGAGGGCCTCAGAAGGTAAAGACGAACGCACCTGTTTTCATACACTTAACAAAAATGGAGGGGAGAGGGTGGTCGCTTTTCCTGATCGCTGAACCCTGATCGCTGATCCGCTGATCGCTGCTCTTCTGTGCTCCCTGCTTTGTGCCCTGGTTTTTCTCCAACGCTGAGCGCCGAACACTAATCGCCGTGCATTCACACACATGCGCAGAGGGCCTCTAATAACTAACTTGTTTACTATTACTTGTACCCAGAGGCCCTCAATAGGCAGAGACGAACGCACCTGTTTTCAAACACTTAGCAAAAATGTAAGGGATAGGGGTTGGCTACCGGCTACCGGCTACCGGCTGCTGCTTTACCCCTGCACGGAAACGCCGGCAAACGACAGAACCGCCACGCCGCGAACCGGCTGCCCAAACCACTGCGCTGGCTCGAACTTGCTCGAAAGAAGCAGCGTCTCGAGGTCAGCCCGTGTCGCCAAATCGTTCGGTCCGGAAACAATGTCGTAGTCGTATACGCGACCCTGCGGATCGACGTAAACCTCGACCGTCACTGGAGCGCCTTTGCCCGAAACCGTTCCCGCATTTGCTTCAACCGTCGAGTAAAGGAAGTGTGGACTGGTCGCCATACCCAGCGGTTCGTCGCGCGCCGAAGCCGGCTCAGGAGCGGCAAACGCTCCAATCAGGAACGCCATAGTTCCAACCAGCACCAGCGAGCTTGCCAGTCCCGCTGAAGCCTGCAGCAGGAAAGGAGCCACCGTATTCTGCCAGCGAACTTTCCAGCCGGCGAACGCGTTCCGTGGAGTCTTCGACAACTCCTGCGACAGCGCCACGCGGATCCGCAATGCCAGTTCCGCTGGCGGCCGCATCGGACCGAGATTGGCCAGCGACTGCTGCAAGCTCCGCCATTGTCCGAACTCTGCGGCGCAGTCGCGGCAGCCGGCCAGATGTCCTGCCACCGACTGCATGGCGACGCCGGTCAGGCTTCCGTCCAGATAATCGGAAAACTGTGCGCGAATTGCATTGCACGAACTCATACAGCCTCCTCAGCTGAGCAGGCACGGGCAACGGGCGCTCGATGCGAAGGCTTGCGGCTGGCCGCTTCCATATACGGCGTCAGGAGGTTCTTCAAGTGCGCACGGCCGCGCATCAACCTCGACTTCACGGTTCCCAGATTCGCATCGAGAATCTCGGCAATCTCTTCGTATCCGAACCCTTCGATGTCGCGCAGCACTACCACCGTGCGGAAAGGCTCCGGAACCTCACGCAGCGCGGCTTCTACGCGAGCCGCAATTTCCGAATGCGCAGCCGCGTCGAAAGGAGACTCATGCGTATCGACCAGGTTCTCTGCGGGAGAAGCATGCGGATCGTCGCGGTCGGCATCGATCGTGACCTGTTGCCGCTGATGGCGCGCCCACCAGCGCCGCTGGTTCAGCGCCTCATGCAGCGCGATGCGATAAATCCAGGTCCGCAGGCTCGCCTCGCCGTGAAAATGGGCGATGCCGCGAAAAACTTTGACGAAAACTTCCTGGGTGGTGTCGGCTGCGTCGCCTGGGTTGGGAAGGATGCGATAGATCAGGCTGTACAACGGCTGCTGGTAGCGCGAAATCAGCCACGCAAAGGCTTCCTC
>JBEKIN010000347.1:0-4560 GCA_050011735.1 Acidobacteriaceae bacterium
CACCGCGGCGATCGAGCCATGGAACGCCGCCGGGGCGACGCCGACCACAGTCAGCTCATGCTGATTCACGCGAATGGTTTTGCCTACAATGCCCGGATCGGCTGCATAGTGCGATCGCCAGTAGCGATCGCTGATGACCGCCACGGGAAAGGCTCCCGGCTTGTCGCCATATTCATCGGGCAGGAACATTCGCCCCAGCTCAGGACGCACGCCCAGCACAGCAAAGAAATTACCCGAAACCAGCTCGCCCCACACCCGCTCCGCGTGATCCTCCTTACCCACGCTGAAAGCTGCCGGACGGGTCACCGCGATCCCCTCCAGCATGCGCAGATGATCGCGAAAGTCCTGATAGTCAGGATAGGAATTGGGCACCCATTCTCCACCCGGTGTGACGGACTCGAGCGCGACCAGCCGCTCCGGGTCGCTCACTCCACCCAGCGGACGCAGCAGCACCGTATCGATCCAGCTGAACGCTGTAGTGCTGGCGCCGATGCCCACAGCGAGGGTCAGAATGGCGACCGCCGCGAATGCCGGATTGCGCGCCATCATGCGCAGGCCATAGCGCGCGTCCTGCAGCACGTCTTCAAGTTTGGGGAGCGTCGCCCGCTCGCGATACGCCTGTTTCGTCTGCTCGACGCCGCCGAGCTGGATCAGCGCCCGCCTCCGCGCTTCTTCCGGAGTCATACCGGAGCGGACGTGGTCGTCGATGTGCAACTGGAGATGGCTCTCGAGTTCTGCGTCGATGTCGTCGCCGGCCTGCTTCAAGCCGGCGATGCCGAGGAGCCGGATCCATAACGCTCTGAGCGTACGCATCATTTCTCCTATTCCGACCGCAGGGCTCGCATGGGATCGACTGAAGCCGCGCGGCGAGCCGGCACGTAACAGGCAAGCAGCGCGACGCACATCAGAACGACGATGACGCCGATCATGGTGACTGGATCCCAGGGACGCACGCCGTAGATGATCGAGGATTTCTCCACGGAGATACCGGCCATAAGGCGCGTGACGATAAGAGCTGCAACCGTGCCAGCACCCACGCCGATGCCGGCCAGAGTGGCGCCGCGCTTCAGCACCCAGGCCAGAACATTGCCGCGGTTGGCGCCGAGCGCCATGCGGATGGCCATTTCCTGGGTGCGCTGGCCGACGAGGTAAGAGATGACGCCGTAGAGACCAACGCTGGCGAGCAGAAGAGCCAGCGCAGCGAATGCGCCCAGCAGGATCATGGAGAAGCGGCGAGCGGCCAGCGTGTCAGCGATGACGGCATCCATGGTTTGGGCTCCGTACGCTACTTGCTGCGGGTTCATCTGGCGCAGAGCGCTTTGAATATCCGGAAAAATCGTGTCGGCATGGTCGGCGCGGATGACGATATCAGAGGTGAATCCTGAGCTGGGAACGCCACCGCCGGCATTGACCTGCTGGAAGCTGCGATAGATCTGGGCGTGCAGCGGGAAGCCGGCGTCGTTGTCGAGTCCCCAGTGCAGGACGTGGCCCGCCTCTCCGACAATCAGCGTCTTCTGATCCGGGTCAGTGAGGTTGAGGGTTTGCCCGACGGGGTCGGCGCCGCCGAAGAACTGGTGGGCGAAGTCTTCGTCAATGACAGCAACGGGCGGACCACCGGGGCGGTCGGCATCGGTGATGAATCGCCCGCGCAGCAGCGGGATACGCATGACCCTGAGATAATCCGGTTCGATCATGTAGCGAAGCGCCCAGTGCATGTCGTTTTCGTCGGAAGGCCGGGGCTCGTTCTGCAGCCAGAAGAGCTGTTCGTCGTCGTCGCCGGTGAGGGGCACTCCACCGTCGATAAAAGATGACGCGACGACGCCAGGCACATGGTCGAGGCGGCGATCGACCTCGCGGATGTATTCGAGCGCCCCCTCGCCGGTGGAAGTGGCGGGAGATGCGGGCACGGAGAGACTGAAGGTGAGAATGCCCTTCGGCTGAAAGCCGGGATCGGTGCGCGCGAGCGCGACCAGGCTGCGAATCATGAGGCCGGCGCCGGCGAGAAGAACCAGAGCCGCGGCGATTTCAAAAATGACAAGCCAGTCCTGCGCGCGATGGCGCACGCCACTGGCGCCGCGGCCGCCTTCCTTCAGTGTGTTCTGCGGCTGCTGAGCGGCGACTCTCCATGCTGGAAGCATGCCGAAGAAAATACCAACCGCGAAGGAGAGCACAAACGTAAAGAAAAGAACGAGCGGGCTGAGATGGATTTGCGCGGCGCGCGGGAGCGCAGCCGGGACAAGCTCGAGCGCGGCGCCTGTTCCCCAGCTGGCCAGCGCCAGGCCAAGTGCGCCCCCGGCCAGAGCAAGGAGCGTGCTTTCTGTCAGGAGCTGCCGGATGATGCGCGTGCGCCCGGCCCCAAGGGCGAGACGAACCGCGAATTCCTGAGCGCGAGCGTTAGAGCGAGCCAGCATGAGGTTGGCGACGTTGACGCAGGCGATGAGAAGGACGAAGCCAACTGCCCCCAAAAGCACCAGCAGGATCGGCTGGACGGAGCCGACGATCGCCTCGCGCAGAGGCCTGACACTGGCGCCCAGGCCGTGGTCGTCCTCAGGATAGATGGCGGCGAGATGGCGGGAGACCGCGTCCATATCGGCTCGGGCCTGCGCGAGTGTGACGCCGGGTTTCAGTCGCGCAACGCCGTGGATGCCCAGGCCGGCGCCGCGGTCTTTGAGAGCCGAGTTCGGATACTGTCCGATGGGAACGTAGATATCTTCGGCTCTGAAGGGGCCGAGGCGAAGATCGAAAGCACGGGGAATGACGCCGACAATTGTGAAGCTGCGACCGTCGAGGATCAGGGAACGGCCGAGGACATGCGGATCGGAGCCGTATTTGCGAGCCCAGAAACCCTGGCCGATGATGACGATGGCGCCTCGGCCGATTTCATCCTCGCCGGGAGCAAAGAGCCTGCCTAAAACCGGGCTGACACCGAGCACAGAGAAAATATCGGAGGATACGTAATTGCCGTGGACGCGTTCGTTGTCGCCTGTGCCGGTGAGGAGAAAACCGCTGTGCCGAAAAATGGCGAGCGCGGTGAAGCTGCGATTGTCGCGCTGCCAGTCGCGGAAGTTGGGGTACGAGATGGACCCACGCTGAAAGTTCGGCTTGGAAGCATCGACGGCGACGAGTTCTTCGGGACGCGGCAACGCGATGGGGTGCAGCAACACTGTGTTCACGATGGAAAACAGCGCGGTGTTGACGCCGATGCCGAGCGCCAGGGTGATAATGACAACGGCCGTGAAGCCCGGCGATTTGCGCAGCTGGCGCAGCGCGAAGCGGAGGTCCTGCAACAGGTATTCAAACCAGGGCAGCGTGTTGCGCTCGCGCATCGTCTGTTGCGTTTGCTCCATGCCGCCAAGTTGAATGAGCGCCTGACGACGAGCTTCTTCAGGAGCCATCCCGGCGCGGAGATTGTCCTCCGTGTGCATCTGGAGATGGCTCTCCAGCTCGGCGGCGATTTCGCTGTTCGCGCGCCGCGCGCCGAACAGGCCACCAAGGCGGATCCACAACGCTCGAAGGGTGCGCATCACGCCTCCTCAGCGGGCGAGAGAAAGCGCGCTACGATGGCGGTCGCCTGCTCCCAGTTGCGCGCCTCGCGCTCGAGCTGTTTTCGACCGGCGCGCGTCAGCCGGTAGAACTTCGCCTTGCGGTTGTTGTCCGAGGTGCCCCACTCCGACTCGATGGCGCCTTCCTGCTCGAGCTTGAGAAGAGCGGGATACAGCGTGCCGTAATTCAGGGCGAGCCGATTGCCGCTGGTCTGCTCGATGCGCCGCGCAATGCCATACCCATGCTGCGGGCCCATGCTTTCCAGCGTTTTCAGCACCATCAGGGCCAGGGTGCCCTGCCAGACATCGGTCTTGTCTCCCATAACGCTCCTCTTGGTAGCCCATATGTAACACGCTGCTCTATGGGAAAGCAATAGGGCAAATAAAGAAAAGTTGAGACGCCGCTATTTCGCCTGGCGGTACAGAGTCGGCTTCCGAGCGCGACATTGGGCAGGAAATTCTGCAACCATACACAACGTGGCGTAAGGCGGGTTCCGATGATGAAGATGGGATGGGCGGTGTTTCGGGCTAACGTGTTCTCCCCAGCGGTGTATTGCGTAGCTGCGCTGTCGCTGGTTGCGAGCCTGTCCGGCGCAGCTCACGCGCAGCAGGCGCCGTGGTCGCAGCGCGTGGCAGACACGACGATCGAGCGGTGGCCGGAGGGCCACTTCGCCCCCGCAGGCGCGCCGTGGCACTGGAATTACGAACTGGGTACATTGCTCGAAGGCATGGACGCGGTCTGGTACGGCTCGGCGAACGGCGAGTATTTCCGCTACGTGAAGCAATCTGTCGACCCGTTTGTCGGCGCCGACGGATCGATCTCGACTTATGACGCAAGCGAGAATTCGCTGGACAACGTCCTGCTGGGGCGGCAACTGCTGCTCCTCTACGGCGTGACCCAGGACAAGCGCTACTACAAAGCTGCGACAACGTTGCGGCAACAGCTTGCGCAACAGCCGAAGAATGTCTCGGGCGGATTTTGGCACAAGAAAATCTATCCGAACCAGATGTGGCTGGA
>JBEKIN010000348.1:0-4537 GCA_050011735.1 Acidobacteriaceae bacterium
GGATCGCTCGCCCGGTGCTCCCAGGAAAGATTGCTGAGCCACAACGTGAGGCAATCGACCAGCACCGCGTCCGCGTCGAGTGCGGCCGCTTCCACCGCCTCCGCCAATGCCAGCGGCGCCTCGATCGTGCGCCAGGAACTCGGACGATCGGCGCGATGGCGCGCCATGCGCTCCTGCATTTCGGCATCGTCGCCGGGGGCCAGCGTGGCGATATAGCAAACACGCTGCGCGACCGCCGCCATCGCGTGCGCGTACCGTGATTTTCCGCTTCTAGCGCCGCCGAGTATGAGCGTCAACATCGTCGAGGAGTTTGAGCCTCGACGCGAAGGAAATACATCGGAATTCTGCACGACCTGCCCTCGTTCGAAGCATGGCGCAATTACCTGAGGCAGGTCTCCTGACTCGCAGGTCGTTACGAACCGGCTCACCTTCCCATTCCGAAGAACAGTGGCTGTCTACGCCGATCCGCTCGCTGCTTACAGTGGCGGGACCGTGCGGGATTTTCACCCGCTTCCCTTTTCACTCGTCCCCATGACGAGCACCTCAGGGCTTTTTCACGGTAGCACGGACGCGGAAGGCGGTCAATGGTCCGGCAGATGGTGCTGAAGAATCGAAAGTAGAAATGGCGACACCACTCCTCTTGCCCTGGCACCCTGAAAAAAAAGGCGCAATTCAGGTTTGCGCACTTGGCGATTGGATTTTCGAAGAGCAAAATCCTCCGCAGGCCCGGCTAGTCTCGCTACTTCGCTGATTCTGGAGTTTCACCGGCGCGAGTGGGATCGTGTCAGCCCGCACAGCGCTGTCGTCGTGGTGTCCTTGTTTTTCGATTGCTTATTCGTCTATTGTTCGCCTTCCGCCATCACCCCGTTACAGTGGAGACAAATCGAAAGTTCCTTCCCGCCAGGCTTGTCCCTCGCCGGCCATCGGCACTTAATGGTCGAGTTCTTCGATCACCTCCTTTAGCGATTGTCCCTTCTGCAAACCCCGCTGCATCATCTTGACCAAGCGTCGCTTTTGCAACTGGAGCATCTCCCGTGCCGACAGCGCACAGCAGTACCCGGAAGCCGTCAGCGCAATAATCGTGGCGCCCGCCAAACTGACTTCCGGACCATAGCGGCGCATCTGCCGCAACTCCTCGGCATAGTCCGGCCGATGCCGGCATTGCTGCTCGAACAAGTGACGCGCATTGTAGATCATGAATACGAAGACTAACCGCCCTAACACCGCTCCGTAGCTGTGCCCGGCCGGCCGGTCGATATCCCAGGTCTGCGACAGCGAACGAAATCCTTGATTCTCGATTCCCCAGCGGTCCCGATAGAACCGCCGGATTTTGACTCCATACCTTCCCGGCGAAAGGCTGGTCACATAATCAGTCTTAGAGATGTCTTTCCCTTTTTTATCCAGGATGGGCGATCCGTCCGCATGGGATTGCACCGCCACCACCACATTCACGGCGATTTGACGGTACGCCGGCTTGTCGCCGATCAGCGTGATCGGCCGCAACGCCGTCAGGCGCACTCTCTGCGTCTCCCGGCGCCCGGAGAACTGGCGCTCTTCGGCGATCTCCGTCCAACTGCGATCAGCCTCCTCCAGTTGTCGCTGGATGGAGGCGTTGACATCCATCTTCTCGTCCCGCACCCGGCTCACGAAGTCGATTCCATAGTCCTGTTTGAGTTCGCAAAACAGGTCCGCTCCCCAGTAGCCGCGATCCATCAGCAGAATCTTCAGCCACTCCCGCAGCGGCCCTACGGTCCGGTCCAAACGCGCCAACAGGCGCCGCAGCATGGTGATTTCACTCTCCTCCAATCCGCCCAGCACATACCCCACGATCAGTTCGCAGCCGGCTTGCACATTGAGCAGGACTAACAGTTTGTACCCGTAGGAACCCTCGCCGGTGCGGCGCGCTCCCTGGTAGTCCTTCCCGTAAGGGATCACGATATCGTGGCCATCCACGGCATACACGCCGCCGCGCAACCAGCGCTTCCGGCGGAGGACCTGCAAGTGTTCGAGAAAACCGCTTTCCAGATCCTTTTCGGTGAAACGGTGGAGATGATTCAATAGCGTCTCGGGATCCACCACGGTGCGGTCCTTCTCCAGGCAGTTCTGGATTCTTTCCGCGGTGAAGCCGATCCGTTCCAACAGGTAGGGGTCTTTCAAGAGCGGGCCGCAGTTGGCGGGCGCATCGATGCCCGCCATCTCGCGCAAGCACTCCAGGCCGTTGAGAAGCGAATAGCGGATTCCATTATCCTTTTTCAGTTGGGAGGGCCGCATCCCGGTGGCGGCGTCCCACAAGCCGCTACGCAGCAGGAAGTCGAACAGGGCGTCGAAGCGTCCCCGTTCGGTGTCCCAAACCTGGAACGGACGCCCCTCCACGATCTCCTGCTCGACGCGCTTGCGATCCTTCTCCCAAACCCGCCAATCGGCAGCCGCCACCGAGGGCGTCATGGAGGAAATAGGGCCTATCATCCCTTTTAGATTTCGCACATTGCCGGACAAAAGTCCAGCGGAATCGAACCGCCGCATCGAAAATGTTTATTTCGACTGGGCCTGCTGCAACTGCTTCCAACTCTGTTCCAGGGAGGCGGTCAGTTGCCGCCAGATTTTCAGGTTTTGCTGGAACGCGCGGTAGGCGGCGCACTGTTGCCGCACGTGCGGGAGTTCTTCCTTCTTGACATAGGTCAGCTTGGAACGGCCTTCCACGGAGCGGGACACGTAGTACGCCGGTCGAGGCCGCGCCACGCCGCGGGCGCCCAAATGGCGTTCGACCATGGAACCGGCGCGCATGGCTTGAGGCTGCAGAAGCTTGGACTCGATGGCGCGCCGCTGGACTTGCAGGGTGCGAATGCGAGCCCGGAGTTCGGGACAAGGATCCGAATCGACCACGTATCAGTTGTATCAGGAAATCGCTGATACAAAACAGGCCTCTGGGCACTTTTCCAGAGAATTATCTAATGGGGTGCAGCTAACATGCCCCACGTCAACTACTTAGCGAACTTTCGCTCATTCACAGTTCTCAGGTCTCTCCCTGACGTCGGGGTCAGAGGTTGCCAAGGACGATGCGGTGGACTTTGATCAAGAGATCGACTTCCTGCTGGGGGACTTCCAATGCCGCGGCGATGCGGCCAGGCGGATCACCCTTGCGATGCAGGCGTAAAACCTGCGAGCGCTTGCAGAGGTTCAGGCCAGGACGCGGCGCGGCCGGCGTCGCTGCCAACTGGGCTTGCTGCTGGAGTTCTGCAAGTTGCGCCGCCTGGCCGTCGATTGCCTTTTGCAGGGCGGCGACGGTCTGCAGGAACTCGTCCCCGCGCGCACGGGCGCGTTCGTCGGCTGATGCGGCCAATGCACGGGTCCGCCGCACGGCGAACAGGCTCACGCCGACGGCGGCCACCGCGACGATGACGGAAAGCTCCGGGAGCAAGGCCAACGCAGTCACCGTACACTCCTGAGACGGTCCTGCCGGCTGGCGATTTCCTGAATTCGAATGCCATAATTGCCTTCCACCACGACGACCTCCCCGCGAGCGATTAAGCAATGGTTCACCAGCACCTCTACGGGATCGTTCAATCCGCGGTTAAATTCCACGATCGACCCGGTGGTCAGTTTCAGGACGTCTCTCATGGGCAGGAGCGCTTTACCGAAGGAAATGCTGACCGGCAGATCGACGTCCAGCAGGAGATCCATGGTTCGCGACTGGACTGGGGCCGCGGTGTCCCCGCCGGAGTTGGCTTTCAGTGCGGGCACGGCCGTCGTTTCCGGTTCGGACGGGGGGGCGGCGATCAGAGCCAGCAACTTGGAGTTGAGTGCCACCAGAATCGGCGGCGCCTCCGCGGGAGCGTCGGGTACAGAGAACCCCAGGGCGATCGATGCCCATTCCGTGAAACTCTCGTCGACCGGCCGTTCGCCACCGTTTTCGGCAGTGACTTCGCGGTGCAGCAGCGTTCCAATCGTGCGGGCCACTACGGCCAGCGACTGGCCCAGGATTTCGAGCCAGGTATTTTTCGCCTCGGCTGTCTCGACCGTCTCCAGCCCAGCCGCCTTGAGGGTCAGGGCGCCGGCATATTCCCAGGTGGTTTGCGTGGCGCCAATCCACATGGCTGCTTGCGGATCAACCTGGAAAGGTTGTTCCCACCATAGAAATTCCCGGCCTCCTCCTACTTCGGACAATGGCCCGCTTACCTTTTCCCAACGCACCGTTGGGCGCTGATCGGTCATCGACTCCAGCACTTGCGCCAGACTCTCGGTCCATCGGTCCAGCAGAAAACGCGCGTTTTCGGTGCCGTTCAAATCCGAGCTCATGCCGTCACCATCCCTCGCGTGGCCGGCCACTGTGCCGCCAGTTGCGTGCGGAGTCGCAGGATGGCCTGAGATTTCAACTGAGAAATGCGCGACTCATGCAGATTCACCACTTGGGCGATTTCCCGGAGGGTCAGCTCTTCCTGATAATAGAGACCCAGAACCGTCCGTTCCATCGGCGGGATGCCATCGATTCCTTGCGCCAGCAGCCGCTCCAGTTCGGACTTCTCCAGTAGCGTGGAGG
>JBEKIN010000349.1:0-4531 GCA_050011735.1 Acidobacteriaceae bacterium
CGATGGCCAAAGCCGAAGACTTTTTTCTTCTGTGCGAGCAGCGCCTTCACGTACTCGACGGGATCGCCCCCCGACTTGCCGATTTCGAAGAGCATCTTCATAACGGCTTCGTTGGCGCCACCGTGCAACGGGCCCTTGAGCGCGCCAATGGCGCCGGTGATGGCCGAGTGCATGTCCGCCATGGTGCCGGCGATCACGCGTGCCGCGAAGGTGGAGGCGTTCAGCTCATGATCGGCGTGGAGGATCAGGGCCATGTCGAACGCGTTCGTGGCGGCGGGGATGGGCTTCGTCCCGTGCAGCATCCAGAGAAAGTTGCCAGCGTGCGTGAGCGAGGGATCGGGGTCGACGACCGGCTTGCCTTTGCGAATGCGGTCGAAGGCCGCGACCAGCATGGGCAGCTGCGCGGTCAGCGCGAAAGATTTTCGGACGTTGGAATCATGATCGACGGCGCTTTCGTCCGGATCGTAAAAGCTCAGCGCGGAAACCGCGGTGCGCAGTACCTCCATGGGCGTCGCAGTCTTCGGCACGGAACGAAAGAGGTCGTAGATGTCCGCAGGAAGGCGACGGGCTTCGGTCAGCTTGCTGGTGAACTCCTCGAGCTGCGAGCGGCTCGGCAAATGACCATGCCACAGCAGGTAGGTGGTTTCCTCGAAGGTGGATTGTTCCGCCAGCTCGTGAATGTCAATGCCGCGATACGCCAGCACGCCCGCGTATCCATCGATCCAGCAGATGCCGGAGTTCGCCGCCACCACACCTTCAAGTCCCTTGACCACCGTCGCCGTTGCCATGCGCTGCCTCTCCTCCGCCCGGAGATGTGCTGTTGAACGGAATGCCGCGATGCAGGGGGCGCCCGGTTCCCGCGGCTCCCGGCGCGTCGCACAGAACGCCAGGAATCCTTCTTATAGCTTACGCGATGATCGCCTGTCATTTGGCGCGGATCGTCGCCGCGCCGTCGATTCTCTGCACCGGGCCGAAGGGCCGCGGAGACTGCGGGGATAGCCGCCGGACAGTCAGGACGAGGCCGGCGACGGGGCGAACCGTCCGCAGCGGAAAGGCGACAAATCGATCTCCGGCTGCCGGCCTGTCATCCACTGGCCGAGCACGCGCCCGGTGCCAGGGCCGAGCAGGATTCCATTCCGGAAGTGCCCCGTGGCGACCCAACAGTTCTCACTGGTCCGGTCGATAATGGGCAGACCGTCTTCCGATCCGGGGCGGAATCCGACCCAGGTTTCGGCAATGTTGGCTTCCCTCAGCGGCGGCCACAGGTCCATTGCTCGGAAGAACAGTTCCTGAATACGCAGCGGATCGACGGTGCGGTCAAAGCCGGCGTCCTCTACCGTGGACCCAATGGTGTAGCGGATCCCGCCCCGAGGGACGACATAGACGCTCGGCGATCGCAGCACACATTGCATCTGCGCCTCACCGGGCAGTTCCACGGTGAGCAAGTGGCCCTTGCGCGGGCCTACAGGCAGTGCATGGTCCAGTATGGGCGCCCACGCTCCAGTGGCGTTGAGGAAGGCGCCAGCGGAAAAAGTACCGGTCGTTGTGACGAGATCCACGTCGGATTTTCCGGCCCGGACGCTCAGAACCGCTGTCCGCTCGCGCAACTGGATGCCTGCGGACCGTGCCGCGGCGGGCAAGGACTCCGCAAGGTCCCATGCGTCGAAGCTTTGCTCCTCCAGAAGCAGGAACGAGCAGCCGCTGGTGTTGGCGCCGGGCGCGAGCGCCTGCAGTTCTGTTGCGGTGAGCACTTTTGCTCCTGGCGGCAAATGGTGCACGCCCTGCACCGTGCGGGTGGTTCGGATGGGAATGCTTTTGCCGGAGAGGCTCTCGACGCGCGCGAGAAATTCGGAATAGAGCGTGAGACTGAGGCGAGAAAGTTCTCGCAACTCCGTGGGATTTTCCGGATCGGCGCCCGCCAGCATCCCGGCCGCGGCCCGCGACGCCTCCGACATCGCTTCGTTCTGATCGAATACCGTAACGCTGCAGCCTGTGGCCGCGAGTTCAAGGGCTGTCGTCAATCCGATGATGCCGGCCCCCGCGATCGCGACATCTCCACGGTTCATCATTTCATTCTATTTTGCGCGCGCCGATGCTGACGAGGAGTAGTTCGATACTGCCGTATTACTTCGAGTACCGTCGAGCGTAACTTTCGTGCGACATCGCGCAAAGGTGCGTCATTATTGGCGATTCAGCATGTGTAAAAGATCGTTGGAGATTTCGATGCAATTTGTTTTGAGGAAGAATATTCCTGCGTAGCGCGCATTTTTACCGAGCGCCGTCGCGCGGCTTGCGCACACGAATTGTGGAAATTCTCCACGCACACTCGGACGAAGTGCGCGCAGTTCGCGGTCATTCGCGAACCAACATGGAGGTAATCGAGACGGAGCCGAAGATGGACATCGACGTGCACACGCGACGGCTAAAATCTCGCAGGACTGGCAACAGCTCTGAGCAGATTCGACAACGGTGTCATCCGCGACGCGGTTTCCTGCGTGTGATTCCCGTTGAGATTCAGGCCTTCCACCCCCCTAAGAAGCGCAAGACTCGAAGTGTGCCCCACCGCGGGAACGATTATTTGAGGTGAGGTAGATGTACCCGATGCGTTTCTCGTCCGATTCTGGATCGGACGTTGGCGGCGGTCGTCTGCGCGATCGCCGATTCAGGACGGGTCAATCGCTGCTGCGCTCTCGGCGCGGCAGATCCCGGCGCTTCCTCCTGTACTTCGGGCTGGTCGTCGGGGCCTGCGTCCTGCTGGCGTTTGTCGGTTGCGGGTCGAACACGCCGATCGGTGAGCTTACGCCCACGGAGAGCACCTTCAGTTTTGGCGCTGTGTCGTTGGGGCAAACCAGCAGTGCGACCGTGTCGTTCCTGAATACCGGCGTGGTCGCAGTCCAGATCACACAGGTCAACATCACCGGCCAGCCCTTTAAACTGACGAGCCCAGCCAGCCTCCCTGTCACCGTGGCCGCGGGATCTATGTATAACGTGCAGGTGCAGTTCAAACCTTCCAGCGCTGGGGCAGCAGCCGGCCAGGTGACCTTAACCAGCAACGTGGACGCGGGTGGATTGCCGACGGCCACTCTGAGCGGGCTGGGCGTGCAGGCGGCGACCTCACCCTCCGCTACGGCGAGCGTGCTGAGCGGGGTTTCCTGCAACAATTCCACGATGATCGGCGCAGGAACGGACAACTGTTTCGTTGCCCTGAACGGACCGGCGGGGAGCGGTGGATTGACGGTCGATCTGAGCAGCAGCAATCCAGCAGTTACGGTTCCGGGTACGGTCACGATCCCGGCAAATACCACCGGCGTCGGATTTGCGGCGAAGGTGGCAGCCGTCAGCTCGTCGCAGAGCGACGTGCTCACGGCAACGGAAGGAGGCGTGTCGGAGGCATTCGCTGTTCAGCTGGATGCGGCCCAGCGCATCCTCAGCGCCAGCGCGGTCAATGTGTCGTTCGGCTATGTCGCGATGAATTCGCCGGCGATCCAGTCCGTGATTCTCACCTCTTCGGGAACGGAACCGGTAACCATCGCCTCGACCTCGCTGAGCGGCAGCGGTTTCAGCATCGCGGGACTCGCGGCCCCGGTCAGCCTGAATCCGGGGCAGGTTATCGTCCTGAACGTTGAGTTCGACCCAACCAGCGCGGGGAGCGCGACCGGAAAGCTCACGATCAACACGAACGACTCGTCAGGGGGAGCGATTGTAATCAATCTCAGCGGGAATGGGGCAGCAGATGGCTCGGGCGGAGGCTCTGGAGGGAGTGGGTCCGGCAGTGGTGGCTCCGGCGGTGGCTCGGGCCCTGTGCCAACGCCTGCCCTCAGCGCGTTTTCCTGCAGCAACGCATCGATGACCGGCGCGGGAGCGGATAACTGCACTGTGACACTGACCGTTGCTGCGTCTGCAGGGGGCGTTGCGGTGACGCTGTCCAGCAGCAACCCTGTGGTGACGGTTCCCGCAACCGTGACGATTCCGGCCGGAGCCGTCAGCGCCGGATTTGCCGCTTCGGCATCCGCGGTCACTTCCGCGCAGACAGCGACCCTGACCGCTACCTTTGGCGGCGCTTCCCAGTCAGTCTCTCTGCAGCTGAATGCGGCGGGTGCATTTCTCAGCGTCAACGCGACCAGCTTGACGTTCGGCAGCGTATCGCTGAATACCCAATCCGCGCAGACGTTAACTCTGACGTCAACGGGTACGGAGGCGGTTACCATAAGCGGGGCAACGCTGAGCGGAACGGGGTTCACGCTGTCCGGGATTACGTTCCCGGTTACCCTCAACCCGGAACAATCGGTGTCCCTCGATCTCGTATTCATCCCGACCGTGGTGGGGGTAGCGTCGGGGCAGCTGACCCTCGCCACAAACGCCACGACCAGCGGTTCTGCGGTGGTCACCCTGACCGGAACCGGTGCCACTGCCTATTCCGTCGATTTAGCCTGGGATGCTCCGGTCACTTCCGTGGATCCGGTGGAAGGATACAACGTGTATCGTTCCGCGAGCGGCGCCTCGGCATACTCGCTGCTAAATACGGGCGTCA
>JBEKIN010000350.1:0-4530 GCA_050011735.1 Acidobacteriaceae bacterium
GGTTGCCGAGGTGGTGGAGGGGACCGAGACGCGGGTGACCATGCTGCCGGTGACGTTGGGCGCTACGACGGCTGCGGCGACCGGAGGGCCGAGCCTGACGCTGCGGCGGACGCTGCTGATGACGGAGCCTGATCCGGTGCTGGATGCGCAGATGTTCTCGATTGGAGGCGTGCAGCGGCTGCTGGTGCTGGAGCCGGAGCGGATCGTGAGCTACGTCCGGAATGCGGCGGTGCTTGCGCCTGCGGGGGCGGCGAGCGGGAACTGGATCGAGGATCAGCATTTCGCGATTGCGCACACGCGGCCATTTCCGCGCGATATGCGCGGGGAGCTGGTGGCGGCGCAGGATCATTTGTTCGATGCATATTTGCCGGGGGTGCTGTGCAGCGGGACGACGACGGGTGCGCAGATTACGGTTGCATGCGCGGACAGTGATGATCCGTGGCCGGTAGGGGGCCCCATCGGCGCGTCGCAGCGGGCGTTTTACAACGCGATGCGCGATTATTTCACCGGCGTGCTAGCTCCGGGATTCGGCATGGAGCTACCGCCTTTTTACCAGGGGTCGAACATTCCGCGGCCGACGGGAACAGGGATGCTGTTGAATGGCGTCGATGGCAGAGTGATGCTGATCGAGAACAGTGTGCTGAAGCCGGTGAACGGCGCGAACGACTGGGGGAGTGATTTTGCGGTGATCCGCTCGGAGTGCGGATCGGGCATCCAGGTGCTGGTGTCGGGGTCCGGTGCGGCGGCGATGGGGGACAGCCTGAGCGCGTATGAGATTGCCGGGCGGGAGGCGATTGCGGTGAGCGCTCCGCTGCCGGTCGAGGGCGCGGTGACGGCGATCCATGCGGCGAACGACGAAACCAGTGCGGGGGCGAGTGCGACGGTGATCGTGCGGCGGGACGCGCCCGCACGCTACGAGGTGTGGAATGGGTCGGCGCTTTGTAATTAGCGCGGTGCTGGCCTGCGCGGCGCTTTCGGGCGCAGCGAGGACGCGTCCGCATTACGGCGGTACGCTGCGCATTGAGACGCAGGGCGACCCGTGGCAGATGCCGGACGGGATCGCGCGGCGGCTGGTGCTGGACACGCTGACGACGGTGGGGGATAGAGGCGGGGCGCAGCCGGCGCTGGCGGTGCGCTGGGAGTCGCAGAACGCAGATCATCGCTGGGAGTTCTGGATTCGGCCGGGCGTTCACTTTCAGGATGGAGAAGCGCTAACCACCGACGCCGTTGCCGCGGCGCTGACCGATACGTGTTCGCACACGGGAGCGGCTTGTCCGTGGAGCGCTGTACACGCGGTTGGAGCTTCGGTGGTATTCACCAGCGATTCCTCGGTTCCGGACCTGCCGGAAATACTGGCGCAAACGCAGTTTGGCATCGGCCGCCAGGATGCTTCGGGCGCGGTGGTGGGAACCGGTCCGTTTCGGGTGACCGGATTTGCGAACGGCGCGCTGACGCTGGTGGCGAACGACGATTGCTGGGCGGGCAGGCCGTTTGCGGATGCGGTGGAAGTGCGGACGCGGCGGACGGTGCGGGATCAGTGGCTGGATTTGAGCGTGGGGAAGACGGATATCGTAGAGGTCCCGCCAGAGTTGCTGCGCCAGGCCCAGCAGCAGCATTTGAATGTGCTGGTGTCGCGGCCGGTGGATTTGCTGGCGCTGACGATGAGCCCGAATGGAGCGTTTGCGAGCCGGGAGATGCGGGAGGCCGTGGCGCTGGCTGTGGATCGCACAGCGCTTTACAACGTGATCTTTCAAAAGCAGGGCGAGGTGACAGCAAGTCTGTTGCCGGAGGGGCTGAGCGGATATGCATTCCTCTTTCCTTCGGATCGCGACCTGGATCGAGCGCGTGCGCTGCGCGGCGGGGCAAACCCTTCGCTGGTGATGCTGGGCGCGGACGACACGGGCGCGACTATGCAGCTGGCGGCGGCGCGACTGGCGCTGAATCTGCATGAGGCGGGGTTCAACGTACAGGTGACGCAGGCGGGTTCGCGGCAGCCGCCGACACTGGCGTTGCGGCGGGTGCATCTTGAGGCGGCCAGGCCGCGCCCGGCGCTTGACGAAATGCTGGCGCGGTTCGGGCAAAATGGTACGGTGAACGGCACAGATGCGGCGGCGTTGTGGCAGGCAGAGCGCGGGGTCCTGGACAATGAGGTGACTGTGCCGCTGCTGTGGCTGCCGCGCGCGTGGGCCGCGGGCGAGCGGGTGCGCGATCTGCGGCTTTCCGTCGACGGCGAGCCTTTGTTGGCCGATGCGTCGCTGGAGGGCGCGAAGTGACGCTTCGACAAAAGATGCTGCTGATGCTCGCGCTGACGGTGATGGGCGTGGTGGCAGCGGTGGGGTGGACGGGCTCGGTCAGGGTAGGGCACGTCTTCGAAGACATGGACCGGCAACAGACGGATCTGCTGGTGGGTCAGTTCCAGCACGAATTCAACCAGCGCGCCAGCGACACGGCAGCGGCGGTGGATCGGATGGCCGCGAGCGACGCGCTGCGGCGCATTGCGTTCGATTTGAACAACGGCGGGGACAGCGCGCCCTATCTTACGGTGGCGGTGCCGCTGGCCGAGGAGTACCGGCTCGACTATCTGGAGCTGGTCGCGCATGACGGCGGCATCATTTCGTCGCTGCAATGGACGGCGCGGTTCGGCTACAAGGAGCCGGCGATCACCGCGGCAGGGAAGCCCGCATTCCTGAAGCAGGAAGATTTGCCGGATGGCAGCTCACAGGTTGGGTTGTTTGCGGTACGCACGGTGGCCGGGTCCGATCCGCCGCTGTACGTGGCGGGTGGACGGCAACTCGATGCCGGGTTTCTGCGGGATTTTTCTGTGCCGGCGGGAACGCAGATTTTCATCTACAAGAATGTCTCCGGGCCGTTTGACGCGCATAACTTTGCGGGTCCGTTGCAGGGGCCGGACAGCGGGGAACACTACCAGGCGCTGGTGGATGATGCCCGGTCGAATGCTCGCAATGCGGAAGGCGTGGTTTATCCGACGAGCCGCAGCGAGGACAGCATGAGCGTGACCGCGATTCCGCTGAAAGGGATGGAGGGAGATGTGCTGGCGGTGCTGGTGGTGGCGAATTCTCGGCGGAGCATGGTGGAGGTGCAGCGTCACATTCGCGACATTGCGTACGGCATCGCGGGCCTTGGGATCATTTTTGCGGTGCTGGCGAGTCTTTGGATTGCGGCTCGGATTTCGCGTCCGATTGAGGAACTGGCGAGGGCAGCGGGCCGGGTGGCGGAGGGTGACTGGGAGACGCGCGTCGACATTCGAACGATGGATGAGGTGGGCGCGCTGGCGCGCAGTTTTAACAACATGACGCGGCAGCTGGCGGAGCAGCGCGAGCGGCTGGTGCAGACGGAGCGGGTAGCGGCGTGGCGCGAGCTGGCGCGGCGGCTGGCGCACGAGCTGAAGAATCCGCTGATGCCGCTGCAGATCACCGTGGAGAACATGGTGCGGGCGAAGAAACTGCCGAAGAAGCAGTTTGACGAAGTGTTCAAAGAGAGCACCGCGACGCTTGAGGCGGAGATTGAGAATCTGAAGACGATTGTGGGGCGGTTCAGCGATTTTTCGAAGCTGCCCAAGCCGCAGGCGCTGGAGATGGATGCGCGCGAGGCGGTGCGGCGCGTGGTGAAATTGTATGGGCCGGCACTTGAGGAGAAGGAGATTGAGCTAGGGACTTCGATCAGTGCGGAACCGCTGCCGATTTTGGGCGACTCCGAGCTGCTGCACCGCGCGCTGTCGAATCTGGTGCTGAACGCGATGGACGCGATGCCGGAGGGAGGGACGCTGACGGTTTCGGCAGTCCGGGCCCGGGAGATGGTGCGCATTTCGGTCGCGGATACCGGCGCGGGCTTAACGCCGGAGGAATGCGAGCGGCTCTTCACTCCTTACTACACGACCAAGCAGCATGGAACGGGGCTGGGGCTGGCCATCGTGCAGTCGGTGATCGCCGATCATAACGGGACGATTGCGGTGGAGAATGTGGAGGGCGGCGGAGCACGGTTCGTCATCGGACTGCCCCTCGCGGAGAGCGCGGAAGCATGAGCAAAGCCGACATTCTGATTGTCGACGACGAGGCGAACACGCTGGCATCACTGGCGCGCGCCTTTCGACTGGCCGGACATGAGGCGACGGTGTGCGATAACGCTGCGAAGGCGCTGGAGCTGGCGAAATCGCGGCCGTTCGATCTGATTCTGTCGGACGTGGTGATGCCGGGACGCGACGGGCTGGCGCTGCTGGGGGATCTGAAGTCGAGCGGGGTGGCCGCGCCGGTGGTGATGATGTCAGGGCAGGCGCACATCGAAATGGCGGTGAAGGCGACGCGGCTGGGCGCGTTGGACTTTCTTGAGAAGCCGCTCTCGACGGACAAACTGCTGCTGACGGTAGAGAACGCGCTGAAGCTGAAGCGGCTGGAGACGGAGAACCTGGAACTGCGGCGTCGCGTGGGGAAACATGAGCTGGTGTGGACGGGCGAGGCGATGCGGCGGGTGATGGCGCAGATCGACCGCGTGGCGGCCAGCGAGTCGCGGGTG